>JAYUHK010000001.1:0-2583 GCA_043767025.1 Saprospiraceae bacterium
CGTCGGCGCGCGAAAAATACTCGTCGGCTTCGCCAGACTTCAAACAGTTTTCGCTTCGCCAGACGATATTTTTGCAAAAACTTGAATTTCTACAAGGCACGTCTGAAAAAGACAGTCAAATTGAAAAAATGCTGCCTTAAATTTTAGTAAAAAAATATTCTGCGTAACATGAGTTACTTATATCCCTAAAACTAAAAACTTCAATTAGCTTCGCTTGCCGAGTTGTAGATTTAGGTAGAAATTAATAAAAAACGGTCTGTTTTCTGTCGTGACCATGATAGGAATTTTTTTGGGGAAAATATCTGCCATGATGCCGACTTCGCAGGCTTTGACGTACTCATCGAAGGCACCCCAATCGAGGTGAAGAGCGATTTTTCCGTGTATTCCCGGCACCACGTTGAGTTCGCCGATGCCTGTCCAAAAGCTGGAGCCGCCGTAGATAGTTTGGTCAATATCCAAAAAGCGAGTGGCGTTGGCGGCTGAATATTTTTCGCTACCGATGTCAAAACGTCCGTTGTTGTCCTTGAACTGGCGCAGCTCGAGATAGTAGGGCTTCAAGATGCCGAGTACGCCGCCGATGACATAACTCATGCCAACAGCCACGCCTCTCTGGGCAGCTTTTTCGGTAAAATACCGCTTTTCGCCGATGCCTGCGCGGAGTGCGAAAAAATTATTTTGCTTCCCGTACACAAACGAGGACGGAGAATTGTTGAGAAATCTATTTTCGAGGCGTTGGCTGTATTCCTTTGGGTGCGTGACTTCCCCGAACTCGATGTTGTAAAAAGTCGTCTTGTAGTAGGTTCGGATTCGGGCTTTGTTGAAGCCTATTGCCCAGCCGTTGGTGTGCCATTTGATGTCGCCCGTCAGCTCGGAGTCGTACACGACTCCTTTGTAGTCGGTGCTGCCGCTATTTTTCGATTGAGAAAAAGCGATGTGTTGGATTAGCAAACAAGAGATAAAAAGACAGATTATTTTTTTCATGGTCTTTTTTTTTATTTATTTCACAATATAAGGAATGTATCTAAAATAAACTGCTCATTTTTTCTGCTAAATTACAACCAATCACTGCGTTATTTTTTCGTTGCAACGCCCTGCGTTGCGCCTCAAAAAAGCCTTGTTATTGTTTGAATTGATTGGAAAAATTAGAGTACCTTATTTTTTCTTCATTCCAAACAAGAAATGAAGAAAAAAATAGGTAGTTTATTCTTATACATTCCGAAAGGCGAAAGGTAGATAAAAAGTAAGACACGGAGTTAAAAAATGAAATTTTTTTTTACCTCCGTCGAAAGAATTGGCGGGTACGATTGGAACTGCGAAAGTGCTTTTTTTTTACCAAAAAAAATGCTGATAATATTCCGAATGAAAATATTATCAGCATTTTAGACGCGTTCTTTGCGCGCTTTTTATTCGGCAATCAACTTCCCGACGTAGCGCAAAACGCCCTGACGGGACTTGACGGATACGAGCAACATTCCTGCCTGAAAGTCGCTGCGTTGCAACCTGAAATCACTTTCGGATTGGATTGTTTTTTGGAACAAAAGTCGCCCCGCTACGTCGCTTACTTCCAAGCTACCGCCCAAAAGCTGCTCCCAATTTTCTACCCGAATCGCGGACACGTCCGACATCGGATTGGGCGAAATAGACAACATTTCAGGGCGCGGGTCGCGGGTCGCAGTAAGCGACTCACAATCTGTATTTTCGGGAACCGGTATCGAGAAAATCCAAACTGGAATTCCATTTTGAACGACGCACAAACTTGTATAAACAGGGTCGGTCGGAGGAACATTCCATGGTGGATATATCCCAATATTATCTCCTGTGGCACCTACTCCTTCTGCTATATCAATGGGAAACGATGAACCGTTTCTTTTGGTTCGATATATTTTTCTCTTGATATTGTCCCCGAAACCAATTCTTGAAAAAGTATCTGTAATTATCCTAATTCCCATATTATTGAGCGCATTTCTGGGAAGTGTATCGCCAATTTTTAGATTAAAATCATAGCCCAAATATTCGCCGTTCAATCCGCGCCTTTCAAAATAGATGCGTTTATTTTCTTCTCGAAACGCTCCGATATAACCGGGTCCTGAAGTCTGCGGCGGTGGCGGATTGGCAACATTTTTGGAAGTACTTTTTTCGGTTCTGAATATTTTATGATACACCTTTGAGTTGATGACGGTATCTCCGTTTATCGCATCTTGGTATTGAACGTCCTCATAAACATCAAACGACATACTGCGCCAGCGCGCGTTTTGGGTCGGAAAAGGTTGGTAAGGAGTTTGAGCAGATAACTGAGTAAAAAATGCTGCGCAGAGCAGCGCAGACAGTAAAAATGTTTTCATAACAAATAGCTTTAAAATTGTGATAAAAAAAATGGATTATTTAATATTTTAAGTTCTTACACTTAAATAGATGATACTTGATATTCGACATAATTCGTTGATTTTCAATAGTTTATAATGACTCAAAATTAAAAATTAAAAACTTATAACTTTTTATTCGGCAATTAACTTCCCGACGTAGCGCAAAACGCCCTGACGGGACTTGACGGACACGAGCAACATTCCTGCCTGAAAGTCGCTG
>JAYUHK010000002.1:0-1531 GCA_043767025.1 Saprospiraceae bacterium
AAATACTCGTCGGCTGCGCCAGACTTCAAACAGTTTTCGCTTCGCCAGACGATATTTTTGCAAAAACTTGAATTTCTACAAGGCACGTCTGAAAAGACACTCACATTGAATAAAACGCTACTTGAAATTTTAGTAAAAAAATATTCTGCGTAACATAAAATGTAAGTTTAATTCAAACAAAAATCCCTCAATTATCTTCCGCGCCGTCGCCTGCGGGGTCGCCGTCGAACATCAAAAAGGCTTTCAAAAACCCGTCAATGTTGCCGTCCAACACAGCGTCGGTGTTGCCAGTTTGGAAGCCTGTGCGGTGGTCTTTTACGCGGCGGTCGTCCAGCACATAGCTGCGGATTTGGCTGCCCCACTCGTTTTTCATTTTGCCAGATTCTACTTTTTCGCGCTCGGCATACTGCTTTTTCAGCTCCAATTCGTAGAGTCGTGATTTGAGCATTTGTATCGCCTTTTCGCGGTTTTGGTGCTGCGAGCGTTCTTGTTGGCACTCGGCGACCACTCCCGACGGCAGGTGTCGGACGCGCACGGCGGACTCCGTTTTATTGACGTGTTGCCCGCCTGCGCCGCTTGCGCGGAATGTGTCCCACTCCAAGTCGGCGGGATTTATCTCGATTTCGATGCGGTCGTCAATCAGTGGATGCACGAAGACGGACGAGAAGGAAGTCATGCGTTTGCCCTGCGAGTTGAACGGACTGACGCGCACCAAACGGTGAACGCCGTTTTCGCCCTTCAACATTCCGTAGGCAAAATCACCGTTTATTTCGAGCGAAACGGATTTCAAACCTGCGGTGTCGCCGTTGGTTCGGTTGAGTTCGGACACTTTGAAGTCTGTTTTTTCGCCCCACATGACATACATTCGGTGCAGCATTTCTGCCCAGTCGCAGGCTTCGGTGCCGCCCGCGCCAGCGTTGATTTCGAGGATACAGCTGAGTTCGTCTTCTTGTTGATTGAGGGTGGAGCGGAACTCTACGTCGTCGAGGATTTCGACGCATTTTTTGTACTGCGCTTCGACTTCGTCCTCCGAGCCTTCGCCCATTTTGAGGAACTCGAACAAGACTTCTGCTTCGTCTATCACACTTTCGACGCTCCGAAAGTTGTCTATCCAATTTTTGTGGCTTTTGATAGTTTTCATTACTATTTCCGCCGATTTGGGGTCGTTCCAAAATTCGGGATTGAGCGTAAGTTGCTCTTTTTCTTCCATCTCAATAAGCCGATTATCCACGTCAAAGATACCTCCTTAACGAAGCCAAGCGGTCTTTTACTTTTTTTAGTTGCTCAATAGTCATTTCTTAAAAATTTTGTGCGAAGGTATAAAAAAAAAGCGGCTGCACCTCAAAAATGCCTTGTTATTGATTGAATTTATTGTAAAAAATGGAGTACTTTATTTTTTCTTCATTCCTCAAAAAAGCTGCGTAATTTTTTTTAAGTTCTTACACTTAAATAGAGGACATCTAATATTCGACATAATTTGTTGATTTTCAATAGTTTATGACGACTCAAAATTAAAAACTAAAAACTTATA
>JAYUHK010000003.1:0-25579 GCA_043767025.1 Saprospiraceae bacterium
TATGGTATATCGCGTCCGACCCCAAAGGGGTCGCAGATATAGGGCATTTGTCTTTTATAAACATTTAATCCCTTCGGGATTTTTAAACGAAAGTAATTATGCACAAGTACTTATTATAATTAGCAACACAACAAAGGTACAAAAGAGAGCTTTATTTTTTGTCGTTTTATCGCTCGGAACGTCAAGTTATTTCAGATGCTTTTCCTACAAAAAAAAAAATACAATTATCAAGCGACGCTCATGCCCATTCCGTAGCGGTCTTTGAGTTGTTTTTTGAGCGCAATGCCTTCGTCGCGAAACTGCGCAGCAGCAAAAAAATCGAGGTCTTTGGCAGCCATTTTCATTTTCTTTTCGGTGTCGGCGATGAGTTTTTCGAGTTGCGTCCGAGTCATGTAGCCCACGATAGGGTCGGCGGCGACGCTGATTTCTTCGGGTTCGATGTAGGCTTTTGGGTTCGCTCCGCGAATGTCGAGAATCGAACTTTTGCCAATAATTTCTTCTCGCGACCGAGTCACGGTGGTCGGCGTGATGCCGTGTTCGGTGTTGTAATCTATCTGAATGGCGCGACGGCGGTTGGTTTCGTCCATCGTTTTTTGCATCGAATCCGTGATTTTGTCAGCATAAAACAGTACCAATCCGTTGGAATTTCGGGCAGCGCGTCCAGCCGTTTGCGTCAGCGAGCGCGCATTCCTCAAAAATCCTTCCTTGTCGGCATCTAAAATGGCGACGAGCGACACTTCGGGCAAGTCCAAACCTTCCCGCAGCAAATTGACCCCAATCAACACGTCAAACTCTCCCAAACGCAAGTCGCGCAGGATTTCTACTCGCTCCATCGTATCTACTTCCGAGTGAATATATCGACATTTGATGTCTATTTTCTGTAAATATTTGGCAAGTTCTTCGCTCATTCGTTTGGTCAAAGTAGTCACCAACACTCGTTCATTGACTTTGATGCGCTCGCTTATTTCCTCCAATAAATCGTCTATTTGGTTGATACTTGGGCGCACTTCTATCGGCGGATCCAGCAATCCCGTCGGGCGAATAAGTTGCTCTACCAACATTCCTTCCGTCTGTTCGAGTTCGTAGTCGGAGGGCGTGGCACTCACGAAGACGACTTGGTTTATCATCGTTTCGAACTCCGAAAAGTTGAGCGGGCGGTTGTCCATTGCCGACGGCAACCGAAATCCGTAGCTGACAAGATTGGTTTTGCGAGCGCGGTCGCCGCCCCACATTCCGCGCAGTTGGGGGATAGTAGCGTGGCTTTCGTCAATGACCATCAAGTAATCCTGCGGAAAATAATCGAGCAAACAAAACGGTCGAGTGCCGGGAACTCGTCCGTCGAAAAAGCGCGAATAATTTTCTACGCCCGAGCAATAGCCGAGTTCTTTCATCATTTCGAGGTCGAATTGGGTGCGCTCATAGATTCGTTTGGCTTCGAGGGGTCGCCGCTCGCGCTCGAAATATTTTACCTGCGCCGTCATTTCGTCTTCGATTTGTCGTATGATTTCGTGAATTCGGTCTTTGGGAGCGACGTAGAGATTGGCTGGAAAAATGGCAGCTTCGTCCATAGCGGCGATGCGGTAGCCGCTTTCTATTTCGATACTTTCGATGGTTTCTATTTCGTCGCCAAAAAAAGTAATTCGGTAGCCGAAGTCCACGTAAGGCAGATTGATGTCCACTGTATCGCCGCGCACGCGAAACGTAGCGCGTCCGAAATCGGTTTCGGTGCGTGCGTAAAGGCTTTGCACGAGTGCGTAAAGAAAAGTGTTGCGGGTAATAATTTGCCCTTTTTCGATTCTGATAATGCCGCTTTTGTAGTCCTCCGGATTTCCCATACCATAAATGCAGGAAACAGAGGCGACCAAAATAATATCGCGCCGCCCAGAAAGAATGCTGGACGTAGCTCGAAGGCGGAGTTTATCTACTTCTTCATTGATTTGGAGGTCTTTTTCGATAAACGTATCGGTGACAGAAAGATAGGCTTCGGGCTGATAATAATCGTAGTAAGACACAAAATATTCGACGGCATTATTAGGAAAAAACTGCCGAAATTCGCTGTAAAGTTGGGCGGTAAGCGTTTTATTGTGTGTCAGAATCAAAGTCGGACGATTGAGTTCTTTGATGACGTTGGCAATAGTAAAAGTTTTTCCAGAACCCGTCACGCCAAGCAAACATTGTGCTTTTTCGTTGGTTCGCACGCCGTCCACCAACTGCCGAATGGCGTTGGGCTGGTCGCCCGTAGGCTCAAAATTAGAGATTAACTGAAATTCAGACATAATTGAAAAAGAAAAATATTATTATTCAGTAAAAAGGCAGTTTTTTGCACAAAAGTTAAACAACTTTAAAGCTCTAAAAGTTGGACTGGCGAGCGTTACTAACGCAAAGAGTTTTTTGGACTGCTGATTCTATTACAAAAAACACAGTAAAATTAAGAATAAATACTAAAAACTCACAACTAAAAACTGAAAACTATCTAAAAAAGTAATAACTTTGCATTGCTTTGAAGAATAATTTTATAAAATACATTTCGGTTTTTGGCATGATAGCCGTTTTGTTGATTTCCACATTGGGAGTCAGCGTCAATTCTTTGTATTGTCTTTGCAAAGGCTCTGCCGAAGTGTCGTTTTTCGCCCTTCCGCCCAACGATTGCGAAAAAAATACCACTGCAAAAGCCGCTTTACCAAGTTGCTGCGCAAAATCTTTACAAAAAAGTTGTTGTAAAGAAAACGATGCGGACAGCAGTAAAAAGCCACACAACTGCACCAAGCGAAGCAAATATTTTATCAAACTTCATACGCCTTTTTTCACGCCTGATTTTGAGTTTGCGAAGTTAGAAGCTCCAATCGCAGCCATTTTAAATTCTAAAAAATCTATTTTTACAGAATTTAATTTTTTTTATTCCGAGATTAATCTCTCGCAACCCAACAACAAAGCACCGCCACCACGCCCCTACGGAGCAGTTCTTCGTCGCTGCCTTCAGTCTTATCTGTGTTAGTTTTTTAATAAAAATTCTGTATTTCTTGCGAAATATGGACTGATTTTTTACTTGCCAACCTCCGTGTTAGTGAGCATTCTTCTCATTTATTTATTAAAAAAATCAACATGAAAAAGTATCGTTTTCTTTGTATATTGTTATTTAATTTGCTGATAGTCAATTATTTAGCCGCCCAAAAACTGCTTCACGGAACAATCACCGACGAGCGCGGACAAACTATGATTGGGGCGACCGTCCGTTGGGAAAATCTCCCCAATCAAGGCGCAGCCACCGATAGCGTAGGAAAGTTCTCTATTGCTCGGCAAGCCAGCACAGCAAATTTAGAAATTTCTTATGTCGGCTACCAGCCTGCCGTCGTCAGCATAGACCCTACCGAAGATAATTTGGTCATAGAATTGAGCGGTATGAGTAACAACCTGCCGACCACCGACATCGTCGGACGGCAATCAGGAAGCTCGGTTTCCACCTTAAAGACTGTCAATCAGGAAGTTATCACTCAACAAGAACTCCGACGAGCGCCTTGCTGCAACCTTGCCGAAAGTTTTGAAAGCAACGGAACGGTAGATGTTTCTTACAGCAATGCCGTGACAGGGGCAACGGAAATCCAAATGCTCGGATTACGGGGGATTTATACCCAATTTCAGGTAGAAAATCGTCCCGCTATGACAGGTTTGGCGACACCCGTAGCGATGGAGCTAATCCCCGGCACATGGCTGCAAAGTATTCAAATCTCGAAAGGCGCGAGTACCGTGCGCAACGGTTTTGCGGGAATGACTGGACAAATCAACGCCGACTTCGTCACACCAGACAAAGATAACTCCTTGTTTGTCAATCTATTCGGTAACACGGCGAGCCGAATGGAAGCCAACGTTCACCTCAATCATGGTCAGGAGAAAGGTTGGAGTCAGGGCTTGCTGTTGCACGCCAGCTCGCTGCAAAGTGAGATTGACCACAACTCCGACGGATTTTTGGATATGCCACTCAAACGGCAGCTGAACGGACTTTTTCGCGCCAAATATCACGGCGATATTTTTGAGGGCAGAGTCGGGCTGCAAGCAGTCACAGACAGCCGCACAAGCGGGCAACTAACGACGGTCGCCACCAACGGGCAACCCCTCTACGCCGTCCAGCAAAAAAATGACCGCGTCGAACTGTTCGGAAATTTGGGTTACATTGGTTTTAAAGCACCGTATCGCAACTTGGGTTCTATTTTTAGTATGTCACTACACAGCGTAAATGAAAAATTTGGAAATACTACGCACATCGGCACTCAAAAAAGTGCTTTTCTGAATATTCTTTACACGGATATTATCAAAACTACCGACCACAATATTCTGTTCGGGTTCAGCCAAACGTATGACAATTTTCGGGAAAAACTCAACGATTTAGACCTCAATAGGACGGAATCTGTGACAGGTATTTTATCGGAATATACATTTACCAATACTCCGCTCGGCGCAGAAGTTAGCGATTTTAGTTTGATTGTTGGCGGGCGGGTGGATTACCACAATCGCTTTGGTTGGTTGCCTACGCCGCGAATGAGCGCAAAGTACAACTTCAATGAAAATACGATTGTCCGTGCAAATATTGGTCGTGCATTCCGTTCTCCCAACCTTATTCCCGACAACGAAAGTGCATTGGTCAGCAGTAGGATTGTGAGAATTTTGGACCAGCCGCGCATCGAAGAAGCATGGAACGCAGGTATTAATTTTACTCAAAAAATAGACATTCGTGACCACGAATTTAGCGCAAGTATTGACCTCTACCGCACTTGGTTTCAAAACCAAATTGTGATGGATATGGACTCCGATTATCGGCAAATACTGTTCTATAATCTGCGCGGAAGTTCGTTTGCTAATAGCTTCTTGGCGGTGCTACAATACGAGTTTTTTCGTAATTTCAACGTAAAAGTTGCCTATAAGTACAACGACGTGCGAACTACCTATCTTAAAGGCTTGGAGCGAGTGCCGCTTGTGCCAAAAAGCCGCCTTTTATTGACTTTTGACTACAAAACACTCGATAAATCTTGGCTTTTTAGTGCCACTGCGCAAGTAATAGGACAGCAGCGACTTTGGAACAATGAACAGGTACCGATGTCACTCGTTTCCAATTTTCCAAATATTACTCCTGTTTATGCGTTGCTCAATGCGCAGGTGACAAAAGTTTTTAACGAGCGGTGGGAAGTGTATGCGGGCGGCGAAAACTTGAGCAATTATACCCAACACCACGCTATTATTGATGCTGCTCAGCCGTTTGGACCGTATTTTAACGGCAATCAAGTGTATGCGCCCACAATGGGCATACGGGGTTTTGTTGGAGTGCGGTATAAAGTGAAGTAATTAAATCGTGCTCGCAAGAATTTTAAATTGGCTCATTTGAGCTTGATTTTGTGGTAGTTTCCTTGTCCTTTGTCACTTTTTTTCTTGATAAAAAAAGTAACCAAAAAAATCAAGTGATCTGTATAAATTCTAAAGTTTTTGCCTAAAAATCCCGTCGGCGCGCGAAAAATACTCGTCGGAACCCCGCCAGACTTCAAACAGTTTCCGCTTCGCCAGACGATATTTTTGCAAAAACTTGAATTTCTACAAGGCACGTCTTAAAATACAGTGACTTTGAATAAATGCTGTCTGAAATTTTAGAAAAAAGATTTTTTGCGTAACGTAACTTAAAATAAATTACTCAAGTCTTTTTCACACCCAATATCTGAATATGAACTATTTTGTTAAAAAAATTTTCATCGTCGCTTGCTGCTTTTGGAGCAATATTTTGTTGGCACAAAACTTTGACAGTCGCTTTTTTGCTAATAAAATAGATACTCTCGACCTGCGCCGCCGCCTCGAAGTCTTGGCTTCGGACAGCTTGGAGGGGCGCGAAACGGGGACGGAAGGTATCCGTCGGGCGGCTCGATTTCTTGCCCAAGAGTTTCAGAAAATGGGACTTCCTGCGGTCGGCGATAGCCAAAGTTTTTTTCAAAATGTCCGACTGACTGCCGAAAGTTGGGAGCAGTTATCGCTGAACGTGGGCGGAAAAGATTTTACGCCTTTGTTGGATTTTTATAGTTTTCCAAGACTCAACCAGTCGGAGCCAGCGCCGATTTTGGCTTCCGAAGTAGTCTTTTTGGGCTACGGAATTGACGATGTCCGATACAGTGATTTTAGAAAAAAAGATGTCCGCAATAAAATTATTCTCGTCTGCGAAGGCGAGCCTTTGCGCAGCGACGGGTTCTCCTATATTTCTCAATCGAAAGAAAAATCTGCGTGGGCGATGGACGAACAAAAAAAACTCGCCGCCGCCCAACGACACGGCGCACGAGCAGTTTTTTTTCTAAAAAATAATTTTGCAGATGACTTGAATGAAGCGCGGAAAGTAATTTTGAACACCAGAATGTCGGTGGAGCAAGACCAAAAAATACCATTTGCCAATTCGCTGCATCTTTCAGAAGCGACGGCGGCACAAATATCGGGCGACAAGATGCCGAGAATACGAGCAATGTTGGACGAAATTCGCAGAAGCGGAAAACCCGACTTTTTGCGGATTCCGTGCGACTTGAAACTGATACTTCGGAAAAAAATAAATGTGATAGAAGGTCAAAACGTCATCGGATTTGTGGAAGGAACGGACAGCGTTTTGAAGAAAGAAATCATCGTGCTTTCTGCCCACTACGACCATCTTGGAAAACGTGGGACGAGTATTTTTCACGGCGCAGACGACGACGGCTCTGGCACCACGAGCGTGGTAGCGATGTGCGAAGCTTTCGCGCTTGCCAAAAAACAAGGGGTTGCGCCGCGCCGAAGCGTGCTGTGTTTGCTTTTTACGGGAGAAGAAAAAGGCTTACTGGGTTCAAAATATTATACCGCAAAACCTATTTTTTCGTTACAAAATACGGTTACTGACCTCAATATTGACATGATTGGGCGAATAGACGACTCACACGCAGCCAATCCAAATTACTTGTATGTGATAGGTTCTAAAAAATTAAGCACCGAATTGCATCAAACTAACGAAACCGCCAACCAAAATTTTGGGCAGCTGACGCTGGATTATTCCTTTGACGCACCCGACGAACCCAATCGCTACTACTATCGGAGCGACCATTATAATTTTGCGGAGCAAAATATTCCTATTATTTTTTACTTCGACGGAAGCCACAAAGACTACCACCGCCCAACGGATACGGTAGATAAAATTGATTTTAAGGTGATGAAAAAACGTGCGCAACTCGTCTTTTCTACCGCTTGGCAACTCGCAAACCAACCGAATCGAATCAAATTGGACGATGTAAAATAGCGATTTTTTGCCCGAACAATTATTTTTTTGGTAATAATTACCTACATTTGTGGTTCTGTTGAATTAAAATCCGTTTTGCCTACTGTCAAAATAAAATTATGCACCCAACTCTTTCGCCGTATATTATTCTTGCAGTTTTGGCTGTCTATTTTTTGGTATTGGTAGGCGTATCTCGACTTACGAGCCGAAAATCAAGCAATAGTACTTTTTTTCTCGCCGACCGAAAAGCTCCTTGGTATTTGGTAGCTTTCGGCATGATTGGTGCGTCTATTTCGGGCGTTACGTTCATTTCTATTCCCGGCAAAGTAGGCGCGGGCGGGCTGAATATGGCGTTTTCGTATATGCAAATGGTGATGGGTTATTTTTTGGGTTATCTGGTCATTGCGGGTGTGCTGATGCCGATTTATTACCGCATGAACCTCATCTCGATTTACACTTATCTCGAGGAGCGGCTCGGTCATTTTTCTTACAAAACTGGTGCTGCTTTTTTCTTGCTCTCTCGCACCATCGGCTCGGCTTTCAGAATGTATCTCGTGGCAACGGTGCTGCAAACATTCGTCCTCGAGCCGCTCGGAGTTCCGTTCCCGATTACCGCAATGATCGTCGTCTTTCTCATCTGGATTTATACCTACAAAGGCGGCGCGAATACCGTTTTGTGGACGGATACACTCCAAACGGTTTTCCTATTGAGTGCCGTTTGGCTCACCATTTCAGCTATCGGAACTGCACTCGAAAAAAATATTCCGCAACTCGCTACTATGGTTTGGAACAGCGAATACTCGCAGATGTTTTTCTTCAAAGGTGGCTGGAGCGACCCCAATAATTTTTTCAAACAATTCGTCAGTGGCGCACTTATTACTATCGTAATGACAGGACTCGACCAAGACCTGATGCAAAAAAACTTGACCTGTCGCAACCTGTCCGATGCCCGCAAAAATATGCTTTCTTTCAGCGTCGTATTGATTTTTGTCAATCTTTCGTTTCTCTTTTTGGGTGCATTGCTTTACCTGTATGCCGCTAATTTGGGGATTCCGATTCCCGTCAAATCCGATATGCTATATCCTACGATTGCCTTTCAGTATCTTTCGCCGGTCAGCAGTATTATTTTTATTTTGGGATTGGTGGCAGCTGCGTATGCAAGCGCGGACTCTGCACTCACGTCGCTCACGACCTCTTTTTGTATAGATTTTTTAAATTTTCAAAAACAACTTCCCCAACCAAGTTACTACGAAGAAGACGTGACCGCTCAACAACTTGTGGTGGAAGATGCGCAAAAAAAAGTTCGTTTCAAGGTTCATATTGGCGCGAGCGTCGTCCTTTTGTTGGTTATTATTTTGTTCAATATCATCAACAAAGAAGCTGTTATCAATGGTTTGTTTGAAGCGGCGAGTTATACCTATGGTCCGCTTTTGGGTTTATTTTCCTTTGGTCTGATTACAAAATGGCAGGTCAAAGACCGTTTTGTTCCTTGGGTTTGCGTTGCATCGCCCGTTATTTCATATCTCATTAATTTTTACAGCAGTTCTCTGTTAGACGGATTCAAGTTTGGATTTTTAATTTTAGCCGTCAATGGCTTTTTGACTTTCATTGGTTTGGTATTGCTGCGCAAAAAAGATACATCGGTAGCTATTTAGAATTGTGTTTATTGACCTCATAATGTTCTGCAATGAATGAAGCACTCAACAATCCGCACGATAAATTTGTAAAAGAAATGCTTTCCGAAAAAACTGTAGCTATCGCTTTTTTGGAAGAATATTTACCTAAAAATGTGTCGGACGTTTTGGACATCGACAGTTTGGAATATGCTCCGACCAACTACGTCACGCCCGAACTGGCGGAAAGTTTCTCTGATATTGTACTAAAAATCAAACTCAAAGACACCGAACAAACCTGCTATGTAAGTCTGCTACTCGAACACAAATCCTACATTGACCCCAACACAACTTTTCAGATATTGGCTTATCTGGCAAACGGATACCTGACGCAGCTCAAAAATAAGGAATCGCTCCGTCCGATAATCCCAATCATATACTATCACGGAAGCAAAAAATGGACTTTACAGAAAATAGACGATTTTTTTCAAAAATATCCACTCAATCTATCGTCATTTATACCTAATTTTGACACAGTTTTTGTGAGTCTTTTTGACTTGGACGAAGATTCAGTTCAAAATCTACAGCACGGAATGTTGCGCTCCGCTTTTATGTTGCAGCGTTATCGACAAGACACAATCGAATTGGAAAAACATTTCGAGCGTATTCTGACCAGCGTAAGTCCATACTTGTCCAGCAACTTTATTACGACTATAATCATTTATACCTTGCAAGTGTCTGACTTTACAGAATCACAAATTATTGAAACCATCAAAAATATTCCTTCAAATACTAAAAATAAAATTATGAGTACTTACGATATGCTGCTCGAAAAAGGCGAAAAACAAGGTATCGAAAAAGGTATCGAAAAAGGTATCGAAAAAGGCATCGAAAAAGGTATCGAAAAAGGTATCGAAAAAAATCAAATCGAAGCTGTACTTCGAGGTTTTGACCATCAATACGACCTAAAAACCATTGCTTTAATCGCGGGATTAAAAGACAGTGAAGTAAAAAAAATAATAAAAATACATAGAAACGTGACGCTGTAAATAATTTTTGTCCGTACTTAATACCGCACAATCCATTAAAGTACAACACAAAAATGGGTCTGAAATTACTTTTATGACTACAAATATACCCTCTCAAGCTGACATTTGCATCATTGGTGCAGGTCCTGCGGGCGCGACGACCTCTATGTTTTTGAGCAAAGCGGGTATTCCTCACTTGCTGATTGACAAAGACGAGTTTCCGCGCGACAAAATCTGTGGCGACGGCATTGACGCTAATTCAATTCGGGTTCTCAACCAGTTCAATCCTCAACTAATCGCCGAATTACACGCCGACTGGCAGCACTTTACACCCATTCGGGGCATAAAACTAACCGCTCCAAACGGCAAATCCTCCGAAGCCTTGCATCGCCCAACACCGAAATCTGCTCCCGAACCGATGTATTTTACTTGCAAACGACAGTATTTTGATACTTTTTTGCACCGACAACTGAACCCTGAATTTGCCAATATACAACTCGGAACGCAAGTCACCAACCTTGAGCGGCAAGACGGCGGCATCAACGTAACGATGACAAAAAATGGCGCAACCCACACTACTTTTGCCCGATTGGTCATCGGAGCAGACGGCGACCATTCGGTCGTGTTGCGCAAGCTCGATGAACGCAAAATCGACCGCAACTTCTACGCCGCCGCACTCCGAATGTACTGTCGCAATGTGTCCGATATGCACCCCGAAAATTTGTTGGAGGTTTATTTTCCTAAAAAAGTGAATCTTGGGTATTTTTGGATTTTCCCGTTGCCGAATGGCGAAATGAATGTTGGCTTCGGAATGTCGAGCCAAGAAGTGAGCATAAAAAAAATTAATCTTCGCCATGTTTTTGAAGATATTATCCATTCCGACCCGTTTTTTGCACACCGTTTTCGCAACGCAGATTTTTTAGAAACTCCTCAAGGTTGGGGACTTCCATTGGCGGCGCGCGAGCGCAAAAACGTAGGCGACCATTTTTTGCTCGCCGGAGATGCTGGTTCGCTCGTCCAACCGCTCAACGGCGAAGGCATCGGCTCGGCTATGATTTCGGGCTTGATAGCCGCTCAATTTGCCCAAAAAGCAGTCGAACACCAACGCTTCGACGCTGGTTTTTTGCAAAAATATCAAACTGAATCCTCCAAACGAATGTCGAAAGAAATCCGAAGCTACAAACAGATTTTGAATCTTCCTTCCAGTAGCGGGCAGCTCAAAAATATTTTTCTTAACACTTTAATCGCCACTGGCGCAGCCAAATACGCTTTTGAACGCGGCGCGCGGCAGTGGGTCAATACCGCCATGCACAAACCTATCTTGGTAGATTTGTGACTCAATAAGAAATAAAGAGAAAATAAAGTACTCAAATTTTGCGGTTTTTTTCGATTTTTTCTATAAATCTATTTCCAAAAAAACGCCGCAGTGGTCAGAGTGCGTATCATCTGTCAGGTGGTGTGCTGATTTTATTTTATCTTTCAGATTGTCGCTAACTGATTGGTAATCAATGCGCCAGCCTTTGTTTTTTGCGCGCGCACCCGTCCTAAAACTCCACCAACTGTACTCCACCAATGCAGGGTGGACGTGGCGAAAAGCGTCCGTAAAGCCACTTTCAAACCATTTCGTCAGCCAAGCTCGCTCTTCGGGCAAAAATCCAGTACTGTTTTTATTGCCTTTGGGGTCGTGAATATCTATTTCTTGGTGGGCAATATTGTAATCTCCAACTACGATAAGTTTCGGTCGCTCTTGTTTCAAGGCTGTCACAAAATCAAAGAAATCGTTTAAAAAACTAATTTTTACGTCCTGTCGCTCGTCGCCAGACGTTCCGGACGGAAAATAACAGTTGAGCAACGTCCAATCCCCAAAATCGGTTCTTAATATTCGTCCTTCAAAATCATACTTTTCTATCCCGCAGCCAACTGCTACTTTGTCGGGTTTGACTCGCGACATCGTCAAAACGCCACTGTAACCTTTTTTTTGAGCCGAAAACCAATGATGGTGATAGCCCAACGCCTCTATTTTTGCCATATCTACTTGGTCAGGCTGCGCTTTCGTTTCCTGCACACACACGATGTCAAACTCATTTTGTGCCAAAAAATTTTCGAAATCCTTGCTGATTGCGGAGCGAATACCGTTCAGATTGTAGGAAAGAATTTTCATTTTTTCAAATTTATATTTTAATATGCTCGTACATTTCGTTTTTCTATATAATTCATAAATGCGCGATTGACGACTCTATTGCCGCCGGGAGTCGGATAATCGCCCGAAAAATACCAATCTCCAGAGTGATTCGGACACGCAGCGTGCAAGTCTTCAATGGTTTGAAAAATAACTTCGACCTCTGGACTAATATTTTTTGGTGTCACAATTTCAGCAATTTTTTTAGAAATTTCTTCATTCGTAAACTCCGCATACAGCACTTGCAGTTGGTTTTGAATCTGCTCCACAGGAAGACTTTCCTGCGTTTTGCACCGCTCGTAGGCTTCTGTAAGCATTTGTTCTTTTCCGTTTTCTTTCAGCAACTCCACCAAAGCTCGAAAAGCTACAAAGTCACCGATTTTGGACATATCAATTCCGTAGCAATCCGGATACCGAATTTGAGGGGAGGACGACACGACGACTATTTTTTTGGGGCGCAGGCGTGCCACACTGTTTATGATGCTGTCGCGAAGGGTCGTGCCGCGCACAATCGAGTCGTCGAGCAGCACCAGTGTATCTTTTTCGTTCTGCACTATCCCGTAAGTCACGTCGTAAACGTGGCTCACCATTTCGGCGCGCGAGGCTTCGTCGGCGATGAAGGTGCGGAGTTTTTCGTCTTTTACACAGATTTTTTCTACCCGCAGTGCCACACCGAGTATGGAATGGAGATGCTCTGCGTCTAATTTTTTTGCACCCAAAGCAAGTATTTGCTCCTGTTTTTTCTCGTTCAGACATTCCTCCAATCCCTCTACCATGCCATAGAAAGCTGTTTCGGCAGTGTTGGGGACAAAAGAAAAAACAGTATTTTTGAAATCGAAATTGACGGTTTCCAAGACCGTCCGCGCCAGTTGCGCACCCAATTTTTTTCGTTCCAAATAAATATCTTTGTCTGTCCCTCTCGAAAAATAAATGCGCTCGAAGGAGCAAGATTTTTTTTCTTTTTCGTCCGTGAAAGGCAAAATTTCTACCTTACCGTTTTTTTTGATGATGAGCGCGTGACCGGGTTTCAACTCCTCCACCAAACTGATGTGGACGTTCAGAGCGGTCTGAATGGCGGGTCGCTCGGAGGCAGCTACTACGATTTCTTCGTCAAAATAATAAAAAACGGGGCGAATCCCGTGAGGGTCGCGCATCACGAAGGAGTCGCCATGCCCAATCATGCCGACCATTGCGTAGCCGCCGTCAAATTTTTTACTCGCTCGGCGCAACAGTCGCTGCAAGTCTAATTTTTCAAAAATTAATTGGTTGATTTGTTGGTTGGAATATCCGTCGGGCTTGAACCATGTGTGAAGGCGTTGGATTTCGTCGTCCAAAAAGTGACCTATTTTTTCCATCACGGTCACGGTATCTGACTTTTCTTTCGGGTACTGCCCCAACGTAACCAACTCGTCGAATAATTCATCTACATTGGTCAGGTTGAAATTGCCCGCCATAACGAGGTTTCTATTTATCCAATTATTCTGGCGCAAAAAAGGGTGGACGTTTTCGAGGGTATTTTTTCCGTGCGTACCGTAGCGAAGATGCCCCATGAGTAGCTCGCCGATGTAGGGATAGTTGTCTTTGAGCCACTGCGACTGCCGCATTTGCTCGGGCGTAAGGTCTTTGAAATAGCTGTAAACGCTGTCGAACACTTCACGGAGAGATTGGTTGCTGTTGCTTCGCTTGCGGCTGATGTAGCGAGTGCCGGGCTGTGGATTGAGCTTGATAGTAGCGATACCTGCGCCGTCCTGCCCTCGATTGCGCTGTTTTTGCATCAGCAAATGCAGTTTGTGCAGTCCGTAGAGCGTGGTGCCGTATTTTTCTTGATAAAATTCTAACGGACGGCGAAGGCGCACCAAAGCGATGCCACACTCGTGTTTTATTTGGTCACTCATAATTGTATTTTTTTATATTTTGGCACGAATGGCGGCTGCGGTCGCCGCCAATTCTTCCGCCGTCACCGTCATTTTGGGTTTTGAAAAATTCAAATCCCCAACCGAGCGAATTGGCACTAAATGGACGTGGGCGTGCGGCACCTCCAACCCAATGACCGACAAACCGATACGCGCGCACGGCACGGATGCCTCTATCGCGCGCGCAATTTTTTTTGCAAAAACTATCAAACCCGCCAACTCTTCGTCTTCGACATCGAAGATATAATTGATTTCCCGTTTCGGAATGACCAGTGTATGCCCAACTGCCAAAGGCATCACGTCCAAAAAAGCCAAATAATCGGCTGTTTCTGCGATGCGATGACAGGGGATTTCGCCGCTTACGATTTTTGAAAAAATACTTGCCATCTGCTGTTAGTTTTTTTTAGGAATAAAGAAAAAATAAAGGACTTTATTTTAGACGAGTTCCTTACTCGCCCAAAAATATATTCATTACTTCAAATTCCATGTCGCCGTTGGGGGATTTTACGACCGCCGTTTCGCCCAATACTTTGCCCAGTAGGGCTTGACCCATCGGCGAACTCACGGACACTCTGTGATTTTTTAGGTCAGCTTCTGATTCGGACACCAATTTGTAGGTAATTTCTTTCGCTGTTTTTTTATTTTTGATGGTGACGTTGGAAAAAACAACCACCTTGGAGTCGTCCAAAGTAGATTCGTCCAGCACGCGTGCGTTGGACATTACTTTTTCTAAATCATTGATTTTTAGCTCCAACATTCCCTGCGCATTTTTGGCGGCATCGTATTCTGCATTTTCGGAAAGGTCGCCTTTTTCGCGGGCTTCTGCTATGGCGCGAGCCACCTCTGCCCTTCCAGTGGTTTTATATTCGTCTAATTCTGCTTTCAATCGGTCGTATCCGGGCTGCGTGAGGTAAGTGTATTTGGACATATTTTTATTTTTGTTTGGTGAATGAAAAAATTGTTTTGATGCGTGTTGCGTAAAACTACAAAGACAGGAACGCCTTTACCAACGTTGGTAAAGGCGTTCCTGTCCTCAAAAGACTGTGCAAAGATATTGTATTTACTCCAAAGTACAAGAATTTGGAGTACTTTTTTTCTTTACAATCCTATTCGGACGGTGAGCTGGTGCGTACCGTTGAAAGGATTGGTTGGCAAATAAGCATAATCTATGCCTACTCTGTTGTCGGTATCTTTTTTGATTGGAATATCCACCGAAACGCCCGCCGAAACGCCCGTGTAAAGCGATGCAGACCCTTTGTCAAAGCCCAATTCGTAGCGATAGCCGGCGCGAAGAGCGAGATAATTGCCGAAACCGTACTCTACGCCGCCGCCAATAATGTCACGCGAAAAAGCGTTGGAAGTAAAGTTTCCTACTGCTGTCAGACGATTGCTCGAGTTCAACAAAAAGTCGTAAGACGCTCCGATATTGAGCTGTGAAGGCAACTCGAAAGATGCGCCACGAGTGTCATACGTCAAGTTGTAGCCGTAGTTTCCCGCAGGATTTTTGCGCGATTGCGACAAACCTTGTCCGCCGAAACTCATTTTCGAGCCAATATTTTTTAGTGAAATTCCAAATTTGAACTCGTCTTTGTCCCCTGTGACGTACTGCACGCCTGCATCTAAAGCGAAGCCTGTGGCAGAAACGTCCGACGTGCTTTCGACGATTCCTTTGAACAAGAAGCCGACCGAAATTTTATTGACAAATGTTTGGGAGTACCCAAGCGCAATGTTGAAGAAGGTCGGGGAGTAAGTCGCGCCCGTTCCTTCTGGTTGGTTGGTGGTCGTGACATTGATAGCACCAAAATCTACTGCGGAGATGCTCAAGCCTATTGCGCCGCCACTTTTCAGTTTTTGAGCTATCGAAAACGAACTCAATGAGATGCCGCTTCCTTCATAAAGTCGAGCGTGACCCATTGCGATGTCCGTGAAAGTGGTGCTGTCTGCGCCGTAGGTAGATGCGCGACCGATGCCCGCCACGTTAAGGAACATCGCCTCTGCACCGCGTACGCAAGACGTGGTCATGGAGTGCAAGCCCGAGCTGCGCGCCCATGGATTGAGGAGCAGCTCGTAAGCTCCCGCCTCGCCTTGTCGGTCAGGATTTCCAGCCATTGCAGTTGCTGCGGAGCCAAGTAGTAGCAATGCCGCCAAGAGATATTGGTATATATTTTTTTTCATATTCTTTTGAATGATTTGGAAAAAGTGGTTTTCAAAAAAAAAATCACTTTTTCAAATTTAAAATAAGTGAGAATAAGAGCAACGTCCCAACGATAAAATTTGGGACGTTGCTATGTTATTTTATACATTTTTTATAGACCTGTTGGGTCAAATTGTCTATTCACTCCGAACCATTTGAGGGTTCGCTCGCCCAAGCCCGGCGCATTGACGTTGATTAGATAAACGCCGCTCGAAATCGGAATTCCTTTGCTGTTCTTCAAATCCCACTCCAAGTCTGGACTTATTTGTTTGTTCAGTCGCGGTGCGTTGTTGCCGTCTATCGGGTTGCCTACCTCATCTCGCTTGTACTGCTTGATGAACCGCCCGTCCAAAGAGTAAATCGTCACGGTGCATTTTGCTGGCAAATTCGTTATTTTTACGATTTCTGAAAACTGCGATATTTCGTAGTCAGAGAAGCCATAATACGGGTTCGGTACTACATTGATGTCGTCCAACGCGGTCACAGTAGTAGCTGCGGTCAGCGGCGATGCCACTTTTCCTTTGATAGCAAACTGATAGGTCGGAAATCCATTTTTCTCCCCTTTCGGTTTCGTGACGGCGAAACTTCTATCTACACGCATTTTGACGACCAAATCATTTGGAATCAAACCGTCTTTGTAGGACAATAATTTAGCTCCTTGCGGCAGCATCGGGAAGCAAGTCCAAGCGATGTTTCGTAGTACAGCTGAACGTAAAATTGCGCCTTCTGACAAAACCAATTTGGTACGAATAAATTTACACGAATCGTATTCGGTTTGAGATACATAAATCATGTGCTGACCGCCAGAATAAACACCGTACAGATTTTGCGGATTGTTAGTTCCTAAAAATTGTATTGAGTTCGGATTCCAAATCATATCGTTTCCGTTGGGACGTGCATCTGGATAAAATGGCTTGGTATTGATTCCATTAGGAAGTATTCGACCATCGTAGCAAGAGTTTTCGCCGAACCAAATGTTCAAGCGTTTTCCGGTTTCTACATTGACTGCATAGCCCGGAAACCAGCCCATACCTGTTGCATCTACTCCTGTGCTACCGTCTGGGGCAGCCTTGAAAGCATCTGCTGGGTCGGCATCTTTACCTACCGAAGCACGCTTGCGGATTCCCCAACTTACACCACCACCTTCGGTCGGAAGTCCCAAATCCGTTGCTGTTGATTTATAGTATAAAGTAGAGGCGGTTTCCATTACCACACAACGACTCCATTTTGATTTGTCGGACGTAAACACGATGTCCACATTTCTCATAGCCAGTTTTGCAACATCTCTCCATAATGTCGCACCCTCTCCATAATAAGACGGCGTAAGGTATGGTGAATTTACAGGCGTTCCATCTGACCTATCCGTAACACACAAATAAAATGGTATGAATGGTTCTGCCTTTGACAATGCAAATTTAGGGTCTAATGAATTAGTGGCTCCGTTAATATCTTCTGTACGAATAAAATTATACACAGGGAACTCGCTTTCTTTTTGAATCCCGAACCATGACGGTTTACTTTTATCCGCATACTCTATCGCGCTGCCCACATAGCCGTTGTTTTGAACCAACAACGGTTTAGTACCAGCGTTCAAGACCTGACCTATCGTGACGGAGAAGCCGTATTTTGCAATAATCTGCTCGTTGAGCTTGTCAATGCTGACATCTGACGAAATCTCGGTGCCGTCTTGTATGTTTTTTAGCTTCCAGTTGGCTCTCGCTTCCAAAGTGTCCCCTGCTGGATTGACGAAGTTATTGAACGTCAATTCAAACTCTCCGTCGAGTACGTCCAACGGATTGAACACTTTTATTCCAATCGGAGCTGCGCCCGGCTTATAGACAACGTGACCATTGAAGCCACCTGCTACGATTGCCTCTCTCATTCCGTCTTGCATATCCAAGAAATTACCATTGCTGCCTTCGCCGTCGATGCGGGTCACTATTGCGCCGTCGCCATACATGGCATTCAAAGTTTTATCCACCGTTGGGCGTGGGATTGGTACATAAATTTGCACATTCCGACGACCTTCCAAGTAAGATTTGCGCTGACCGAGTTCAGTAGTTCCATCAAATGGCGCGTACTGATTGTAGGCATACGCTACGACTGTGTAGTAGTATTTGCGGTGATTGACCAAACGCTTATCCTGTGATTTTGTAAATTGGTCTTCTTTGACAGAAAAAGTATGCTGGATTCCTGCATCTAAACCTTGTGCTTTCACTGTTGGTATCCACACACGTCCGCCCACTTTGTTAGGATCTATGATAGCGTTCCAGTTATAAACATTTGTTATTTTATTTCTTAAATCAACTTGATAAATCAATTTAGCTTTTTCTGGGTTGTCCTTATCCGCTAACGTAACTTCTGGTCCAGAAAGTTGGAAGATTTTATACCCTTCAAACTTATATGTGCTGTCCGCAATTCCTGTTGGTATTATCAAATCTCGCTCTACAAACTGCTCGTAAGCGTTGTTGGAAAGAAGATTATCATTTGTCAAAACCAATACCAACTCGCGGTCAAGCTCGATGAAGTCTGCATTTGGAGCATCAGGTCCATTTTGTGCTTTGAAGCAAGCGTTGAACAGATTTTGTGCCAAATCATCAGCCGCTTGGAGTGCTGCAAGGCTCGGGTTCGGGTATTGTTGGTCTGGCACCCAAGGCAAACCAATAATCAACTCGTTCACAGCTCCCGGCTGGAGTGTAAACGGACCTGACGCTTGCAGCGTACGGCGGTCACCGAATGGCAACGTAGAAAGCGGAGCGGGATAGCTCATAGACCAACCCGAAGTCTTATTGGGCGCAGCCGGAAACGCATACCTCGTTCTATTTTGAGAAGTTAAGTCGTAGCCACTGCCCCCTACGGTCAAAGGCGTGCCATCTCTCCACTTGCCCGTGATGTAGTTGTAATATCCTTGCGCATCGTTGGGGTCGGTAGTAGCTGGTGGATTTGGTCCAACACCGCCATTGTTGTAATACATAAACGAGGACATTCCTAATTCATCTCCATTTTCGTTTAGAGGTCCGCGAAAGTAATCCAAGCCCAATATCGGCACGGTGTTGCAATAAGTAGGGGTAGCTCCACAAGCACAGCCAGCCTCCCCATCTACTGCGTCAGAGTTGTAAACATACGCCAAACTGCGGGTAGTATCACAGCCGATGTAGTCATCGGTAGCACAGCCCAAATCTGGGTCCATCCACATTGCGAAGTAGCAGCTGTCAATGTTGTCGGTTGCTCTATTGATAAGTTTATAACGCTGAAACGTCATATCGTTCAGTTCATCATTGGTGGCATAGCCGAAGGCTTGTACCTGTACCTCCATTCTGATATTGTCTCCTTTTGTTTGCGTGTGGGGTCCGCCGTTGTCGTTGTAAATCCAAAAAATCATTTGATCTGGATAAACAGGCATATCGCAGCCACGAATTTCGATAATTGGGTAGTCTCCCTGTGAAGGGTCATAAACACCGTCTGGATTCTCCACGTCGTCATAAAATCCAGCCAAACCTTGTGTGGTATTGGGCAAATCAAAGCCATGAATTTCAGAGAAAAAGGGATTTCCTTTTCCGGGCCAACCTTTCAGCGAGTTGGGAATTTTATCGGGCGAAAGTGGCAGCTGTCCAGCCGCTTTTGCTTTTCTAAATTCTACCAAGAATTTGTCAATGTCTTTGGCGGTCACTATAAAGTGCTTGTCCCAGTTGGCGCAAGTCTTTTCTGTCACAGTGCCGTCAGAAGGATTGAGCGGACCGGGCCAAAAATCGTTGGCTGTTGAGGTACGGTAAGTTTGAGCAGCAACTTTCAGGTTGCCTGCTCCATCTCTGCCGCCTATCCAAACAGAACCTGCAAAAATGGAGGAAACCTGCGGTAATCCGGGTGCCACCTTCGGGACGACGTATTTTCCGACTTTCAAATCCCACCAGACATCGCCGCCGCCGAGCAAACGAGCGCGGACGTTGTTGATGTCCATGTCTATTTGGGCAGTAGAGTTGGCGCAGTTGGCGCGCTCCCACACGCGAGGCGGATTATCAGTTCGGACGGGCGAGCCGTCGGGAGTAGTTTTGGGCTTGTCAGCCATTGCGGTCTGCACACTAAACACGCAGAGCAACAGTAGTAATAAAAAATTTATTTTTTTCATAGTTATCATAAATTTAAAGTGTTTTAGAAATTAAAAGTTAAACCTGCATAAATACGACGCGGCAGTGTGAAGTTGCTTGGGTCGAGTAAAGCTCTTTGATAGGACTGAATAAAAGATTGATAGTCCCTGCCGCTGCTGCGAATTTGTGAAACCTGATCTACTCCAAAGTTGGATACCAAATATCCGTCGTCGGTAGCGGAACCCGTCACAGGGTAAGCTCCTTTTACGTTGCGAGTGTCGAATAAATTTTGGACACGGACAAATAAATTGACATCTAAATCTTTGGAGATGCTGACGGTTTTGTCTATCCGCATATCTACTCCAAATGTCCATGGCAAACGAGAACCGTTGATACTTCCTACCGTTCCTTCTCCACTGAACTGGCGTGGAAGTTGTTTGGCAGTATAAGGGCGACCCGAAACAGACGTTAATTGAATATTCAGACCGAACTCTTCGAGAATATTTACGCCGCCGACGCGGGGTCCAGTATATTGCTTGCCAGAGCCGTAGCGGTAATCTATGACGGCAGAGATTCTGTGACGCTCATCAAAAGAAAGCGGGAACAAGGTGCGAAGATTTCCGCGAGAGTTCAAGCCTTTTTGAGAGTTGGCATCGGAGCCAGTTGCGTCCGCGAATTGTAGCGTATAAGCAATATTCAACGTCAAGTTACCTGTGCGGCGAAGGTCATACTGTAGCGTAAATCCTTTTACCGTCCCGAAGTCAATATTTCCGTAGGTATAGTATTGCGACAAAACTGGTACATACAAGTAAGTACGGCGTTGAATCATATCGCGCATTTCTTTGTAGTACGCCGAAAGTTTGATAGCCGAAGAGTTGCTAATTTTTTGCTGAAAACCTACTTCATAGTCTATCGTGCGCTCTGGCTTGAGGTCTGGATTTTGAAGCGGTGCATCTTCCGTGTTTCTTCCCGGCTCATAGAGATAAAAATAATCTGCTGCGGTCGCAAAGCTGTTCGCTGGCGGACGCTGCGCCAAAATGTCGTAGTGCGCAAAGAAGTTAGCATCGTCCGAAATAGGGAACGAAAACGCCAAACGCGGCAACAAATTGACCTGCGGCTTGTAATCTTGGAACGATGAGTTCGGGTCGAATCCGCGCAACTGTATTTTGTCGTCTTTATTTACCAATTTAGGATATACGACTTCTCCTCCAAAAATCACGTTGCCGTCGTTGGCTGCTGTTCCGTTGGCAAAATACCACTGGTCGCCATTGCGGTACGCTTTTGGTGTCTTGGAATTGTCTGCATCTACATACACCTTGTAGTCGTCGCCGATGGTGCTGGGTCTGTTGCCACCAAATTTTCCAAAAAAGTCTTTTGCACCCTGAATAGCGTACAAAGAGTACGGATCTTTCATAACTTTTGTGTTTGCGTCAAAAACGTCTGCTCGAAGACCAACGCGGAAGATAATATCTTTGAACGTGAATTTGTCTTGCACATAAAGTGCTTGATAAATAGGACGATTGGGAGCTACGAGGAAAGTTCGCCGCCCTTCAGCATCTACCCCCGTAAAGAAATCATTGAACTGGACGTTGCCTTTGGTTCGGTTGCCCAAATAATCGTAACCGTAGTAGCTAATCAACTGTTGGTCCATCAATTCTTTTGGCGCAAACATAGAAAGTTTCAGCTGGTCAGGAGAAAGACCGTCGGTGTTTACATATTCATCAATTTTTTGACCCGTTAAGTTTCTGACTTCTTTGTAAAAATATAAATCCGCATCGTTGGTCACTAAATTACCGTGACGAGCCACCCTAATCTTCGGACCGCCACTGCCCGGACCGCCAAGCGGAATAGAATCATAGCCTGCGATACTGTTGGTATCTATACCCGTGATGTGGCGATTGGCAGAAAGGCGAGCGAGTTGCCACAGTCCTTCTGGAGAAACGACATAGTCGCGGTCATCGCGCTGCTCATATATCAGACCCAACTGAATGGAGTGGCGACCTTTCTCGGAGCCGCCCAAAAGAAGGTCGAATCCCGTAGTTGCATTGAAAGTATAAGTATTATTTTCATTTTTTGAAAAACGATTGTAAACATCGCCTGTATTTCTAAAATTCCGCAGTCCCCAAACTTTATCTACGTCTTGGGAAAAGAACGAATTGCGGGCAAGAAAAACATTATCGTTTCCGGTGTCTATGTTCTTGTTGTATGCGGTGCGGATAGGATTTTGAGTGCCGGGCGTGTAGCCTGTAAAGTCCCTACGATACCCAACATTTCCGAAGCGCACTGTTGGATTGTTAGGCAATGAAGGGTCTTGCGACCAATCGGAAACACCATAAACTGGTGTCCATTGATAGTCAAATTTTCCTACATATCCGTAGTCAAAAAGTCTATCCTGATGGATTTGGTCTTCTCTGCGTGCGTAACCTTTTTCGTAGCTCGCTTGCAACGTATAATATGCGTTGCGAATCAGCGCGCCTTTTTTGGCTTTTGCTTCGGCAGCGTCGGCGGTAGAAGTGGCTGCGTTACCGCTCAATCGGTGACGGAATCGAAGATTGACTCGAAAGCGATTGTCGTAGTCAAATGGATTGCGTGCAGAGTTCAGCATCGTCCAGTCGCCAGAAGAAAATAAACTTTTATTCGGAGAAAATTGGTCTTTGGTATTGCTGTAGTTTCCTGAAAGCGTCATATCAATGGCTTCATTGATGCGAAAATCTAATTTGCCTGTCAAATCCAATCGTCGGTTGCCTTCATTGGGTGCTGCTTTGAGCAATTCTATGTCTTCTTTTCTAATAAATTCTGCTGCTGACACGTTGGTAGCTCCCAACAGTCGAGTTGGGTTGGCTTCGATTTCAGCAATTTTTGCATCTTTTACTTTATAAACGCCAAAAGCACGCGGATTATCGTCGTCTTTTTGGTTGTATTGTCCCGTAAAGCGGAAACCTAATATGCTTTCTCCTTTTTTGTTCTTCAAAATCGGCGCACTCATGCTCAAATTCAAAAGCGTCTGCCCGTAGGGGTCTAAATATTTGGAGGTTTCTGCTTCAAACGCTCCCGAAAATTTGGAAGCTGGACCTTTGGACGTGATAGAGATGATACCGCCCGTCACGTCGCCGTACTGCGCTTCGATACCGCCTGTGATGACTTGGAGTTGCTCTATGTCCAAACTCGGCGGCAAAGCTCCCCGCACCCGCACACCGTCCAATATGTAGGCGGTCGCATCGGAGCGCGAGCCTTTTATGGTCACGTCGCCCCCGTCTATGGCAGACAAGCCAGCCGTAGTGGCTGCTATTCCGTTGATGTCACGAGTAGGGAGGTTACGGATTTCTTCAGAGGTCAGCGTCTGTCCGCCTGTGGTTTTATCCAGCTCGATGAGCGGTTTTTTATACTCCGTAATGATGACCTCGCCGAGCAACTTTGCGTTGTCAGAAAGTCTGACATTCAAAGCATTGGCTTGACCAGCCTTTACGACTACGCCATTCGTAACGCTTTTGGAGTAGCCGATGTAAGTTACTTCGACTTCGTAAGTACCCGGGTCTAACCCAATGCTGTAGTTTCCGTCAAAGTCTGTAGCTGTGCCTACTGTTTTACCGCCTTTTTTGAGTACAATGTTGGCTTGAATAATTCCAGATCCATCTTTTTCGTCTGTCACTTTTCCTTGCAGAGAGGTTTGGGCGAAAGTTGCGCTTCCTACGAGAAGGAGCGGCATCATAATAAGTAAAAGTTTGCGTATCATATATTATCTTTTTTTAAAGATTTAATAAAAAAATATCTTTCTTGTTTGAAGTGTCGAAATATTAAGGCGCAATGTTAATAAAATTAACTATAACCACAAAATATTTTAACAAATAGTCGTTAGTTTTTCTTTAATTGGTTAAAATTTTCTGCAACAACACTTCGGAAAGCGCGCGCTTGGACTCTACCGTCCAGCCAGCAATATGCGGCGAAAACACCACGTTTTCTAACGAATACAACTCCGCATAGAGTCTTTTTTCTTGCTCCGAAAAAGTATCGGTTCTCTCGTTTTCAAAAACATCAAGACAAGCTCCGCCGATTTTTTTATTCCGCAAAGCGGCGAGCAAATCTTCGGTATTCAGGACTTGACCGCGCGAAGTATTGATTATCACGACTCCGTCTTTGCATTTTTTGAAATAATTTTCATCGCCCAAATGCCGTGTTTCGTCCGTAAGGGGCAGATGAAAACTGATAATGTCCGCCTCCGACTGAATTTGCTCTGGCGCGACCTCCTCTACGTGAGGAAAATTCGCTGCATATCCGTCGCTCAAATACTTGTCGTAAGCCAAAATCTTTGTTTCCCAGCCCGATAGTTTTTTTGCAAAACTACTTCCTGTATGTCCAAAGCCGACAATCCCAATCGTTTTTCCACGCAACTCGAAGCCGCGATTTTTTTCGCGCTGCCAAGAAAAATTCCGTACTTCGCGGTCGGCACGGACGAGGTGATTGGCAAGTGCGAGCAACATTCCGACGGCGTGTTCGGCGACGGCGTTCCGGTTGCCTTCGGGCGAGTTATAAACGGAAACGCCGAGTTGAGCGGCGTATTTTTTGTCTATAATTTCCATTCCCGAGCCGAGCCGAGCCACGAATTTCAAATTTTTGGCAGCATCTAAAAGCGTTTTATTGACCAAAATTTTGCTGTTGATTATCAGCCCTTCGTAAGCTCCGATTTGTTGGCGCACTTCGTCCAGATTGATATTGGGTTGGTAGTTACATTCGTAGCCTGCCGCCGCCAAACCTTCTAACAATATTTGATGCACGTCGTCGGTGATTAAAACTTTTTTTTGCTGCACGTTTTTTTAAGTAAGGTAAAGGTAGTATTTTTGAAAATAATTGCAAAGTCAGAATGAGTAAGCCGCATTATTCGGCGTGTGAGTGGGTCGTTTGAGTGAGTAAATGAAAACTCGTTGGACTGCAATCGCTTGTAAAAATCGGAAAAAATCGGAATAGCAAAGATAGCAAAACGACTTTTTTTTTCATAATTATTTGCAATAAATCCGAGATTAGTTTAATAACTGATGTTACGCAGATACATTTTGACTGGCTCATTTAATCTTGATTTTTGTAGCTATTTACTTGGTCTTTGTCACTTTTTTTTATCCCCAACCCGACCTTCCCCAGAGGGGAAGGAGAAGAAAAGTAACCAAAAAAATCAAGTGCTCTGTATAAATTCTAAAGTTTTTGCCTAAAAATCCCGTCGGCGCGCGAAAAATACTCGTCGGCTCCGCCAGACTCAAACAGTTTTCGCTTCGCCAGACGATATTTTTGCAAAAACTTGAATTTCTACAAGGCAC
>JAYUHK010000004.1:0-32776 GCA_043767025.1 Saprospiraceae bacterium
GAATCCGGGAATTTACAAAGCGGCAGGTTTGGCGGACATCGAAAATATGCCCGAGAGCGTGTTGGAAGATGCCAAAATAATGGAAATGACAAAAATTACTCAAAAAATTTACGAAGAAAAAAGTAAGGCGGAAGGAATAATCGAAGGCAAAGCGGAAGGAATAAAAGAAGGCAAAGCGGAAGGAATAAAAGAAGGAAACTTAAAAACTGCTGCCGCGCTCAAAAAATTAGGCGTGAGCAACGAAATTATCCGCCAATCCACGGGGCTGACGGACGAAGAAATTGATAATTTAGGAACGCGTCTAAAATAAACTACTTATTTCTTGCCAAATTACAAACAATCACTGCGTTATTTTTTCGTTGCAACGCACTGCGTTGCGCCTCAAAAATGCCTTGTTATTGTTTGAATTTATTTGAAAAAATGGAGTACTTTATTTTTTCTTCATTCCTCATAAAAAAAAGGCTCACAAAATCGTAGGATTTTGCGAGCCTTTGGAGTAGCCTTAATTTTTAAATCCGATTGTTTTTCGATTGAAAATAAAGCCGCTTTTGTCGAGTTTGAAAGTATTGACATCTTCGAGCAATAGTTCGTTGGCACCAAATAGTTTTCTATCCTCCAAAGAGAGTGCAGCTAATCTTAAATTTTGATTTTTAATTATTTCTGTTACAATATTTCGCACATTCCGAGCGTTGCCGAAATATTTATCTCTGTGGTCGTAGATAAAAGACAGGTAATTTTTCAAGTGTTCGCTGGCTTCGGGGTGGAGCGTCATAGTTTCGTCCACTATCATTTGCTCCGCAATTTGCATCAACTCGGCGGGCAAATAATCCTCAAATTTTAAGGTCTTATCAAACCGTGAGTTGAGTCCCGGATTGGCTTTCAGGAAAGTTTCCATATTGTCGGTATAGCCGGCTGCGAACACAAAAAATAAGCCGCGCTGGTCTTCCATTCTTTTGAGGATAACCTGTATCGCTTCGTCGCCGAAGTCGCCGTGTGCGCCGCCCGTTTTGTTGCTCAACGCGTAGGCTTCGTCAATAAAAAGCACGCCGCCGATGGCTTCGTCAATTTTTTCGGAGGTTTTTATCGCCGTCTGTCCCACATAGCCTGCTACCAAACCTTGTCGGTCGGTTTCTACCATATTTCCTCGCTCCAGCACGCCGAGTGCCTTGTAGATGCGGGTAAGAATCCGCGCTACGGTTGTTTTGCCGGTACCCGGATTGCCGATAAACACGGTGTGGAGATAAAATTTATTCAACACATTGCGCTCATTTTCGCGGTAAAAACGCACCAAACGCACCAATTCGTTGATTTGGATTTTTATCTTTTCCATTCCAATCATGCGCGTAAGTTCGCCCAAAGACGTGGTGAGCAATTCTTCGTCTATCGGAATATTTGGCAGTTCTCGTTTTTGATTGAGCTTTATTTTCTGCACGTCCGCCACTTCTACCAACGAAAGTTCTTCTTTGGAAATGGTTTTGGGTATTTTTTCGCTCATAATCCGCAAGCCGAGATTGATTTTGGACTGTTCTACCAAGTCAAAAATCATTCGGGCATTGCCAAAACTGCGGTCGCGATTGCGGTAAGCATCTACTATCAGCGTATCCATGCGCTGCTTGGCGGCTGCCGAAAAATGGACGTGTTTCTCCAAACACGCATATTCGGAGATTTTGGAAAGCTCCTGCGGAAGGTAGTCGGCGAACTCATAATGCAGCTTAAATCTTGACTTTAAGCCCGGATTGGAGTCCATAAAGTGCTTCATTTCTTTGGGATAGCCAGCCACAATGACGGCGAGGTCGCCTTTGCCGTTGGACATTTCTTTGACCAAAATCTCAATTACTTCTCGCCCAAAATCTTTATTGTCGTCGTTGCTCCGAGCCAGCGAGTAGGCTTCATCAATGAAGAGTACGCCGCCGCGCGCTTTTTCGATAGCATCTTTCACTTTGGGCGCAGTCTGACCGATGTATTCGCCAATCAAATCAACTCTATCCACCTCCAAAACGTGTCCTTTGGAGAGCAAACCCATTTTTTTGTAGAGCTTGCCCATCATGCCTGCGACGGTCGTCTTGCCGGTGCCGGGATTGCCGATGAAGACCGAATGAATATTAATAGCTTCTTTTTCTTCAAAACCTTTGTCTTTGCGGAGCTGAAGAAACTGTATGTATTTGGCGTGTTCGCGTACTTTTTGCTTTATTTCTTTCAGACCAATCAGTGCGTCGAGTCGCTTTATCACGTCCTCAAAAGTTTCCTTGCTGTCGTCTTCGGGCGAGAGCAACATTGGCGCAGCTTGGTTGGGAAGTGTGACGGGACTCACGCCTTCCTCATATTCGTCGGCAATCTGAAACGGGATGGCGGCGAGCATTTTATCCATAAAAATCAGTTCGCAGTTGTATTGGTCTTTGCGCCACGAACCCTTTACGTTGGAGCCCCAACCTGCTGTAATCTTTATAAATTCTTCCTTTTTTTCTATCCTTTGAAGCCGCACGACTTGCCCTTTCAGCTCCCGCGCGTCGTTGTAAAACTTGATAAAAAGTTCGCTTTGCCACGCTTTGTTGGGATTGAGGTTGCGCAAATAAATCTCGGCGTAGATGTATCGCGCTTCTTCGCCGCTAAAAGATTTGTAGTAAATGCGTTCTTCTTCGTTCACGTCGTCGTATGGACCTTCGTAAAGTTTGAGGGAATGGACGCTGACATAGTTGTTTTCGCCCGCCAAGCCGTCGCTGTCGGATTCTTCGATGTAAAAATATTTTGCGCCTGCTTTTTCGCCGTCAATCCATACTTCCCAGTAGTAATTTCCTTTTTTCCAAAAAGCACCTTCTCGCTTGTTGCCCCAGCCTTCGCGGATATAGCAAACGGGGTCGAACTTGCTCACCTTGCGTTTGAAAGGCAGGGAACAAATTTCTTTTTTTGTCTTTTTGACGGAAAAACACTTCAACTCTACGTCAATTTCCCAGTCCTCGCTGTCGAACATTTTGTTGTAAAACGAAACCTCCGCATAGACATAGGTAGTTTCGAAGCGGTCAAAAACTTGCCGATACTTCTTTTTGTTATCCGCCAACCACTCTGTTGAGGAATACACTTTGAGTTCCCGAAATTTGAACCTTTTGGACTCCGACTGAACAAAAGCCGACTCTGCTGTTACTTCTTTCATATCTATCTGATGGCTTTATGGAATATTAGTAATTGTTGATTTTTAACGCTTTATTTTTGATACAAAAAATTGATATTCAGGTTTGATACAAAAAATTTACTATCAATTTATCCTCGTTCATCTGTATCATTTTCAAAATTTTCCTCTGTCAATACAACGTATGTTTTATTTATTTTATCGTGCCAAGCCTGTTTTTTTTTGTCAAATATTATCCACAAAAAGCCCATAAATACGGCGAAATAGGATAAAATTTTAGAAAGATTTCTCAATATAGATTTTTTAACTGAAAGTTTATTTCCGAACTCATCGACAACCTTAATGCCCATCAAGTGTTTGCCAAAGCTGCCTTGTTTATTTGATGCCTCCATAAACATCGAATACACTACCCACAGCAGAAAAGATGTTTCCCGTATCATATTTCTACGACGAAGAAATTCTATTCTTGGTTCGATATTATCGCCCCTATCAATATACTCTAACCATATTTTGTCAAATCCTAAAAAATAGTAGGAGATACCCAACACAATCAATATGATTGGTAGAATATCTATAATGTAAGCCATCAAACGTTTACTTCTTGGGGCAAGCCTATTTTCGTTTATTTCCATGTTTGTATCAGCAATAGTCCGTTAAGGAATTTGGCATTAAAATTTTGAAAAGAAAAAAAGTATCTGAAATGTTTTTCTAATTCGCTTTTCTGCAAAATAAAAACCCTGTAGTGCAAAATGTCTAAACTATGATTTATTTGATTTGTTTGATTTTCTTATTTGTTACTTTGCGTGGTATCGTTGTTTGCTTTAAATTCTATTGTCACAATAAGCACTCAATTCATAAAAATCATAGTACAGACATATTATAATTGCCTGTGCAAAATGTCTAAACTATGATTTGTTTGATTTGTTTGATTTATTTGATTTTCTTATTTGTTACTTTGCGGGTTATCGTTGTTTGCTTTAAATTCTGTTGTCATAATAATCACTCAAATCAAATAAATCATAGTACAGACATATTATAATTGCCTGTGCAAAATGTCTAAACTATGATTTGTTTGATTTTCTTATTTGTTACTTTGCGGGTTATCGTTGTTTGCTTTAAATTCTGTTGTCATAGTAATAACTCAAATCACAAAAATCATAGTACAGACATATTATAATTGCCTGTGCAAAATGTCTAAACTATGATTTGTTTGATTTGTTTGATTTATTTGATTTTACATTATTTGTTACTTTGCAGGTTATCGTTATTTGCTTTAAATTCTATTGTCATAATAATCACTCAAATCATAAAAATCATAGTACAGACTTGAATTTTTTGTTAGCCAGTCGTTTGAAAATCAAACTCATTTCGCCAAAATTGATAAGCATTCCAATTTCTAAATTGTAGGCTTCTAAATAATTTATTGCCTGTGCAAAATGTCTGTCTTCTAATTTTGTTGTCGCTTTTAATTCTACCGAAATAAGTCCTTCCACCAAAAAATCAACTCTTCTTGTGCCAATATGCTGTTCTCTATAAAAAATAGGCATCTCAAACTCTCTGCTAAAAGTCAAACCAGCATCTCGCATTTCTATTTCTAAAGCTCTTTGATAAATTACTTCTTGAAATCCATTGCCCAAGGCACTATGAACAGTCATAGCACATTTGATAATTTTACTTGTAAGTTCCGAATATTTATATTCTTGCTTAATCATATTCAACCACTTTAATCATTAAAAATTACAATTCAGACGAAATATGAGCAATAAATTTGGAAAGTTCCAGCCCCATTTCTACCAGTTCATTGTTGGCTGTAGCTCTACCTGTGGCATTATAGCCAATATCTTCGACTATGGTATCAAATATACGCAAAAAATCTACGATTGTTGATTATTTTTGTCAAAAAAAGAAAAATTTGAAATTATTATCCGCTTTTTTCTTCACAGTGTCATTCAATATCTTATTTTTGGAAAAAATAAAAATTCGTACCGTATGTCCAATCTGAATGCACAGGAAAATTTTAGACGCAATGTAGCCGATAAATACACTATTTACAACAGTTTATTTGCTGCTTTGCCTTTTTCGGGCGTAGCCAATGCTGGAAATTTGTTGCCGATTCTGCTCCAAAAATGCGTAGATGGCTACGCGGCGCAAAAAAGCCCCACGCAAATCATAGATGAATTTTTTGACCAACAAACGCAGTCACTTTCTGAAAGCGACCGTTTGGACAGCCTGTTCAAGTTCGTCCAATTCATTGAGCGTCAGGTAGTTCTGTTTGATGCCATCGAAGACGCAGCTTTTCCGACCGTCAATGACACCGACGGCGCAGGCACGATGCGCGCGCTGCTCAACGAAGCGATTTTTGCAAATAAAAAAGACGTGCTGCGCCAAAAACTCCACAATTTTCGGATTCGGGTCGTCCTCACTGCCCACCCGACGCAGTTTTATCCCGGCAACGTGCTGGGCATTATCCACGATATGGCGAAGGCGATTGAGCGAAATGAGTTTCATTCCATCAATCAATACATTCAGCAGCTCGGCATCACGCCTTTTTTCAACAAGCAACAACCTACGCCCTACGACGAAGCCCTCAACCTGATGTGGTACCTCGAAAACGTCTTTTACCACGCCGTTGGTCAGATATATCATTTTATTGACAAAGAAATTTTCGACGGCGACTACGAAGGTGTAAATCCCTTTATCGAGTTGGGTTTTTGGCCCGGCGGCGACCGCGACGGCAACCCATTCGTGGACGCTGCGACCACCCAAAATGTAGCGGAAGCACTCCGAAGTGCCATTATTTTTTGCTATTACCGAGATGTCAAACGCCTCAAACGGCGGCTGACTTTTCGAGGCGTGGATAAATTAATCGCCGAACTCGAACAACTTTTGTACGAAAATGTATTTCTCAAACAAAATTCGCAGCAACTGACAACCGAATTTTTGTGTCACAAATTAGATGAAATTCGACAAATAATCATCAACGACCACCATACACTTTACCTCAATCGCTTGGAGGATTTGATGCACCGAGTGAAAGTTTTTGGAACTCACTTTGCTACGTTAGATGTCCGCCAAGACAGCCGAATACACCACAAAGTACTCCAAAATATTCACCAAAAACTCACGGAAAACGGTGCGCTGGGGATTTTTCCGTCCGACTACGAGCGGTTTTCGACGGCACAAAAAATCGCCTGTCTGGGCAAAGTTTCCAATCAACTTGACCCAAATATATTCGAGGAAAAAATAGTAAAAGATACGTTGGAAAGTATCTACGCTATCCAAAAAATCCAACAAAACAACGGAGAAAAAGGTTGTCACCGCTACATCATCAGCAACTGCGGCTCTGCCGAAAACGTCATGGAAGTCTATGCACTTTTTCGATTGTGTGGCTGGCAGAATCCGATTTCGGTAGATATTATGCCACTTTTTGAAACCATCGACGACCTCAAAGAAGCGGAACAGAGTATGCAAAATCTTTACTCCGACCCAATCTATAAAACCCACTTGGCGCATCGCAACAACCACCAAAGCGTGATGCTGGGATTTTCGGACGGCACCAAAGATGGCGGCTATTTGCAAGCAAATTGGAGTATCTACGAAGCCAAAGAGCGACTCACTGCCGTGTCACGAAAGCACGATATTATTGTTAAATTTTTTGATGGGCGTGGCGGACCACCTTCGCGCGGCGGCGGCAAAACGCATAAATTTTACGCTTCGATGGGCGATAAAATCGAAAACGAAGAAATCCAACTCACGATTCAGGGGCAGACGATTACATCAAATTTTGGAACTATCGTTTCTGCCAAATATAATTTGGAGCAGCTTTTGAGTGCGGGCTTGCGCAACGAAGTTTTTGCGGAGTCCAAACCGCAGCTTTCAGACGCTCAAAGTGCGCTGCTCACAGAGCTTTCCGAGCGCAGCTACCAAGCCTATCAAGCCTTCAAAGCCAACCCCAAATTTTTGAAATATTTAGAAAAAATCAGCCCTATGAACTTCTATGGACGCAGCAATATCGCCAGCCGCCCGACCAAAAGAAGCGGCGGCGGCGAGTTGAAATTTGAGGATTTGCGTGCTATTCCGTTTGTCGGCGCGTGGAGTCAGCTCAAACAAAACGTTCCCGGATTCTATGGTATGGGAACCGCTTTTCAGCAGTTGGCGGACGAAAATCGTTTTGAAGAAATTAAAAAATTATTCCAAAATGTGACATTTTTTAGAGCTTTGATAGAAAACAGCATGATGAGTATGCAAAAATCGTTTTTTGCCCTCACGCGCTACGTCGCCGAAGACCCCGAATTTGGCGATTTTTGGAAACAAATCGAAGCAGAATACGAACTCAGCAAACAGTGGGTGCTGCGCCTCGCAGATGCTACCACGCTGATGGAGGACGAAAAAGTAGGTCGGCAGTCCATCGTGTTGCGCGACCAAATCGTACTGCCCCTGCTGACGATTCAGCAATACGGACTCCAAAAATTGCACTCGTTACAAGCCCAAAACGCGCCTGCCGCCGAGTTAGAAGTGTACGAAAAACTCATCACTCGCTCCATGTTCGGCATCATCAACGCTGGAAGAAACGCAGTATAAAAAAATATTTGGAATTTTCGTGACAATGTTTTATATTTGCAAAAGGGTTTTTGACACTGTCAGAAAGTCTTTTGCAAATATAAAACATTGAAATTTTTTTTATGAAACAGCTTAAAATTTTTCTCGCTATCGGAATGATGATTTTGGGTATTTCCGAAACAAATGCCCAAAAATTTGGGATAGGCTTCGGTTTTGATGTCAATCAAACTCGATTCAGGCAGACGCTGCCAGCAATGAGGAGTTTAGAACTTAAAAACGCTTACAGACCACGTCTGGGCATGGGTGCAGGCATCGCACTTTATTGCAAGCTCAATAAAAAATTCACTGTTTATATCCAGCCAAGCGTGTCAATATTTAATTTAAGCACCCAATTTAACACAGATACCACCACTCGTTATCCCGATTCAGATATTCACATTGAATATGTTAATTTGGCAAGTCACGTAAGTTACAACATTAATCGCCGAATACAGGGATTTTTGGGCGTTAAATTTAGTGGCGTTACGGATTTGTCTTTTAGAAATAAAAAAACAAACGCGCTGACAGTGTATGAGTCTGTTGAAAATAAGTACTCTTTCAATCCATACGTTGGTGTCAACTATTATGTTGGTGATTACATAAATATTAATCTAAATTTTACTTATTTTACAAAATATTTATACATAACAGGCGCATTAGACAAACAAAACAATATCAGAGGTCCTGTGGAAATAACTCCTTATGTGTTCTCCATAGGACTTGATTACAGATTTGATTTTTCAGAATTTCCGCAAATAAAGAAGCTAATAATGCGACATTGAGCAACTCAATAGTTGCCATAGTGGCATTTACTGTGCTATTTGAACTTGCGGCATTATATTCAGTCGCCATTAATTTTGCTCATAGTTTTCCGCAACCTTTTAAAATCCTCTTTTATGAAATACTTTTTTTCGATGTTGATGATATGCTGCTGCGTGGCGGCGGCGGCAGGACAAGCTACGAAATTCGTCTATATGGGACACAGTGCTGCGGTGCCGCAGTTGAGCCAGCAACAAAAAATGGAACTTTCTCCGTCCGAAAGACTGATGTTAGAAAAAATGTTTGACAAACTCCAATACAGTTATCGAGCTGACGAGTTGCTTTATGTGGCGGGAAAATCCGTTTTCGAGTTCGGCAGTGGTTTTTATACCATCAAGGACGGCGTAAAAAGTATTGACCCCAATTCTCGCTCCGCTGGAACTGAATACAAAACCTATAAAGACGCAAAGACGCACCAAAGTACGACCGATATTTACAGCGACCAAACGACGGTCGTTGATTTTTTGAGCGACTTCGCTTGGCAATGTTCGGACGAAAAAAAGAAAATTGCCAACTTCGAGTGCATCAAATGTACGGGTTACAGCTGCAACGACACGCTAACAGCTTGGTACAGCAACGAAATCCCAATCTCGGAAGGTCCGCTCATCTATGGCGGCTTGCCGGGCTTGATAGTGAGCCTCCAAATAAAACAAGGCAAAGCCGATTTTACTTATTTTTTGGACGAAATACAGACCATCAAAGCGAGCGAAACGCCTGTGATAGCTATTCCAACGCCCAAAAAAACCATCAGTTGGTGCCAACATTTGGGCATCAAGGAAAACAACCGCGAAAAAGACAACGAAAGGATTCTGAAAGAAGCGGCACGCAAAAAAAAATCTGCCAATGAAGCACCTAAAAATTAGTTTTTTGTGGGCGACGTGGCTTCTGTGCGGCGTGGCGGCGCAAAATATGTCAGCGCAGCAAAATCCATATTCGATAAAAGGCAAAGTACTTTTTGAGGACGGAACTGCCGCGCCGAGTGCGTTTGTGGAGTTGATGAAAAAAGATTCTTCGGGCAGTTTGGCGTTCACGACCAGTGACGAAAACGGGATTTGGCAGCACTCGATGTCAGGCGATAGCGCGCTGGTTCGCGTCCGCATGATGGCGCACATTACGGTGTGGCGTTGGTATTTTTTGTCGTCCAAAGATACCTTGCCGCTCGTGTTGCTCGATGCCAATTCGTTGCTTCCCGATGTGGTCATCAAAGCCCAAACTTACGGCGTGTTGCAGAACGGCGATACGCTAAAATTTCAACTCCAATCGTTCTCCAATGGGCGCGAACAGACGCTGGGAGATATTTTGAAAAAACTGCCCGGCGTGACGCTCGAAGGCGGAATTATTAAATATCAAGGAAAAAAAATTGACAAACTCTTGCTGCACGGCAAAGATATTCTTAACAATCAGCACAAAGCGAGCAGCGAAAGTATTGAGTTTTCAAAGTTGGAAAGCGTCCAGCTCATCAATCACTACAAAGATGCGTTGGAGGCTTTCGACGGCTCCAAATCCGACAAAGTGGCGTTGGACGTGCGGCTCAAACAGACTGCTCTCCACAGGTTGAGTGGTTTGCTCGGAGCTTTTGGCGGCTACAAAAATCGCTATCGGAGCGAAAATAACTTGTTCAACATCCACGAAACGAAAGCCTTTAATTTTTTTCTGAACGCCAACAATACCAACAAAAATACCTTGTCCGTCTTCGACGCATTGGATATGGCGGGCGGCTTGGAGGTCTTGGTGCATCTGCCCGAAGTGATGGATAAGCTGTTGGAGCAATATACTGCACAGGGAGCGAAGTCGAACAATATTGCGTCCGACGAAGGCGTGCTGAACTTTGGCTACGAGGACAAAGAAACCGATTTTTTTACTTGGAAAGCCGCCGCTTACACGACGTTCAGCAAGCGACGCAACGAAGCGTCATTCCAACGAAATTATTTCAGCGACGCGCGAATATTTGACGGTAAGAATGTCAATGTGCGCCAAAAAAGTGTTTTTGGCGGCTCGCTTGCAGCTGTTTATCAGCCCGACGAAAAAAATATTGTCAAAATTTTTGGCAGCTACCACCAAGATATTTATGCGACCAACGAGCAATCCGACGGAATTTTTGTCGGAAAAAACGCAGATTTTGGGCAAGAAAGCCGCCTCAAAACCCATTCTTTGCTTTTCAACACCGTTTGGGCTGCCAAAATGCCAAATGCGTGGAAAAATACGCTCAAAATAACCGCTTTTGTAGATAATTCTGTTGGATTTCATGCCCTCAACGACTTGAACCCCATTTTTGGACTTCCCATTGCGATAAATACCAACACCAAAACGTACTATTTGCGGCAGTCTATCCTTGATGTCAGCCAATCGGTTGCCCTGCAAAACGATTACAAAAAAACGTGGAAAAATTGGAGTTGCAAGTTCTCTGCACGCTACAACGCCACGAGCGCAAACTCCGATTTGGGAGCCAATCGGCTGCTACAAACGCCATTTACGAGTGGAAATAATTATTTTTCGCAAATATTAGGGAGCGACGCGCAGCTTTCTTACGAACAAAATAAGTGGAATTTCAGTGGCACGCTTGGGCTCAGACATCGAAAGTCCGCGCTTAACGGACAGTTTTTTTCGCAGAATTTTCCAGCAGCCGAGCTTCTGGTAGATTACAATTTCAGCAAGACCGACCAAATCACGATAAAATATTCGCACCAACAAAACGCTATGAGCCTCGAAGACGTACGAAATGGCTACCAGATTTTGGACGCTCGCACCGCCGCCGCCGGAGGCATCGGAGCAGACAATCTGACTGCCGCACACAACGTTGGTTTGTTTTATAAATTGGTCAATTATCAAGGCTTTTTCATTTTTTGCAGTGTCAATCAATCTTTTCGGAGCAAAATCCCGACCGATTACAGCCAGTTTGCGACCGATTATTTCGTCCAAAAAAGAATTTTAACGCCGTCCAACAGCACGACTACTGCCGCCGCGACTATCAGTGCGCCGCTCCAAATGTTGCGTGCAAAAGCCACCATTACCTACCATTTTTTGGACAATGGCGGGTTTGCTTTCATAGAAAATCAACTGCAAAACACTCGGCAGACCAATCACATCGCTACGCTCCAAATGGATTCCAAGTGGAACGCGCCCGTCGAGCTGTCTTTCAAAACAAATTTTCAACACAACGTCCAAAAAATCGCCAGCCAAACCAACCAATACCAAAGCTACGAAGTCGGCGGCGGCATAGACATTGCGCCCGTCAAAAGCCTAAAATTCTCTAATTTGCTGGCTTTCACGAGTGCCAAAAGCGAAATTTTTGGACAAAAGCAACAAAATAATTTTTGGAACATCGGCTTCAATTACAGCTATCAAGCCGCTACATCATCGTGGCGTTGGAGTCTTATCGGCGACAATCTGCTGCATCTTCAGCCCACACAGCTTCTAAAAACCAATTTTACGGACGCTTACGCCGACTATTACCTCCAACGCATCATGGCTGGATACCTTCTGCTCGGCGTGCAATTCGTTTTTTGAGGTTTAGGGAAAAGTAAAATGCACACTTCTTCACTCCAAGCTCAAAGGTTGGTGTTTTATTTGTTCTGTCGCCAAAAGCGGCAGATTGCGGAGGCGGAGCAGCAGCTGTGCGACCGTCAGCACGTCTTTTTCGCAATAAACGGCGATGCGGGCAAGGTCGTTTTCTTCCCAATACACGCGCCCCACTTGGCTGCCGTCAATATCGCCTTTGGGCGACGGAATACCGAACACTGCGGCTAATAGTTTGAGTGACGTGTAGCTCTTGATGTCCCCGAATTTCCACATTTCGAGCGTGTCCAAGTGCTTGATTTCCCATGGTTTTTTGCCCGCCAAGTCCAGCATATTTGGCAATGGAAGATTATTGATTAAAAAACGGCGACACATATAAGGAAGGTCAAATTCCTTGATGTTGTGACCGCAAAAAGCAAAATTTTCTGCCTTTGCGTACCTTTTGGCGAGCATTTCGGCAAACTCTTGCAGCAGCGTCGCCTCGTCGTGGTGGGCAAAAGACTTAAGGTGCAGCGTCCATTCGCCCTCTTTTTCGGTAAGTCGCCCGACCGAAATGCAGATAATTTTTCCAAATTCGGCATAGATAGCAGCTCGTCCGTATTGCTCGGCAGCGTCGGTGTCGGCGGTCGCCGTGTCGCTGTCGTATTTTTTGAGCAGCTGCTTGGTTTTCTGTCGCCACAGGTCTTTGAACGTATCGTCCAACTCCCCAAAAGTGGCGAATTGAGATACTGTTTCGATGTCGATAAATAAAATATTCGATAGCTCGTGTGCTTGCATTGTTGAAAATAATTTTAAAAAATATTTTTATAAATTCTTGATAGCGAAAGACTTACGCCGACGGATTTCAGAAAAACCTCATTTTCCAAACCGCTTACTGCGTCGCTTTGCCAAAGGTCGTCGTCTTTGCGAAAAAAGGTAGAAACCTCCGCCGTGTCTTGTCGGACGAGCGCGTACTCACGGAAAGAGGGGAGGGAGCGATACCACATAAATTTTTCGTCTTTGTCCTGATTTTGTGTGGAGGGCGAGAGGACTTCTACGATTAGCAGAGGATTGGTGATGGCTTGTGCATCTTTGTCCGAGATTTGGGGTGCTTCTGCGACCACCACCGCATCGGGATACACATAAAAATTGTATGCAGGGATATAAATTTTTTGGTCGCTGCCGAGAACCTCCATCTCGTGGGGTAAACAAATATCCAATGCGGTAATGATATTTCTACAAATTCTGTTATGATTGATGCTTGCTCCAGCCATTTTTCTGATGAACCCGTTTAGATAATAGTGTTTTTCGTTGGTCGTCCGCTCTATATTCAGGTATTCGGCGACGGTCGCGCGTTGCGACGGCGATTTTGTTTGTAGTGTTTTTACTGTCGTGCCAACCATGATATTGAAAAATTATTGATTGATAATATTACAAAGTTGAAGAAAAATTAGCAATTATTAAAAAGAAAAATTACTTTTAGTCACAGTTTTAAGAAATATTTAACAAGATATTGATATTTTTGCAAAAATAAGTATTAAACAAACGACGTTTTGTGTACGAATCTCTTTAAGTAAATAATTTTTTAAAAACCAAAATCAATTTTTATCATGAGTACAACCGAAAATATGGGCGCGCCGATGCCGCCTTACGAACCCAACAAACCCAGTTCGTCCAAATCAAAGTCGCTGCCTTGGGTAATCGCTGCCGCGCTTGGACTCGGAGGCTTGAACGTCTATCAGTACATGGGCAGCACCCAACAGACTACTGTTATTGAGCAAAAAACCAAAGAGTTGGACGAGTCCGAAAAGCTGAAAGCCGAATTGGAAAAGCAGTATGCGCAAGCCAACTCCGAACTTGACCAAATGCGTACCAGCAACACCGACCTCAACAAAATGATTGACCGCCAAAAAGAAGAATTGCTGACGCAAAAAAATAAGATTTCGGGCTTGCTCAACGTCAAAGGCGACCTCAACGTAGCCCGCAACGAAATGAAAAAACTACGCGACCAAGTGAACGGCTACATGGGCGAAATAGCGGGGCTGAAAGAAGAAAACAAGCAACTGACCAATAAAAACCAAGCTCTGACGACCGAAAAAGAGTCTTTGACTCAAACAGTGGCAGCCGAGCGGACGCAAAAAGAGTCTGTTACCAAAGAAAAAGAAGCACTCGCCAGCACTAAAGAAACCCTCGAATCCGAGAAAAAAGAGTTGAGCAAAAAAGTAAACGCCGCCTCTGTCGTCAAAGCGAAAGACGTGACTATCCAGACGATAGAAGTAACCAAAAAAGGCTCGGAGGACAATGCCAAGAAAGCGCGCAACATCAATCGCATCAATATTGCCTTCAAAGCGGAAGCCAACGCAGTCACCAATCCGGGTTCGGAGCGGTTTTTAATCCGCGTAATCAGTCCGACTGGCGAAACGATAGCTACGCAAGAAGGCGGCAGCGGGCGCATCAAAGTACTCCCCAACAACGAGGAAGTGGCTTACACGACCGAGTGTTCTGCCGACTACGCCAACAAAGATTCGGAGGTAAAACTCAAATATGACTTCCGCAACATGACGCTCCAAGCGGGCGTGTATGAGTTGGAAATTTACAACAAAAACTATCTGTGCGGCAAAGGTACGTTCAAGATGAAATAAAAGAAAAAAAATCCGCTCGCCCCAAAAGAGCGGGCGGATTTTTTTTGTTTTACCAACGTATCAACGCCGAAGCCCAAGTAAAACCGCTACCAAAAGCGGCGAGGCATACCAAATCTCCTTCTTTTATTTTGCCCGCTTCCCACGCTTCGCAAAGCGCGATAGGGACTGAGCCTGCGGTCGTATTGCCGTATTTCTGGATATTGTTCCAAACTTTTTCGTCGGGCAGTCCTAATTTTTTTTGCACAAACTGGCTGATGCGCAAGTTGGCTTGGTGCGGAATAAACATATCAATATCCGATGTCTGCAAACCCGTTTTCGCAAGTGCCTCTCCGATGACCTCTGGAAACTTTTGAACCGCCATTTTGAACACAAATGGACCGTTCATATTCGGAAAAATCTGCCCTTCGTCCAGCATGTGCTGATTGAAGAAAATATCCCCAAACTCGTGGTCGGAATAGCCAAATTGTTCTTTGCCCAAATGCTTGCCGCCGTGGCTTCCCGGATTGATAAACGCTAACTCTTCGGCGTGCGTGCCGTCCGAGTGGAGGTGCGTCGTGAGGATTCCCTGCCCTGCTTTTTCGGTAGGTTGGACGACCACCGCGCCCGCGCCGTCGCCAAAAATCACAGTTACATTGCGCCCACGAGTCGAAAAATCCAAGCCCATCGAGTGCATTTCGGCACCTACTACCAAGATATTTTTGTACATTCCTGTTTTTACGAATTGGTCGGCGATAGAAAGTGCATATACGAAGCCCGAACACTGGTTGCGAATATCGAGCGCGCCGATTTCGGTCTTCGCGATGCCCAACTCACGCTGCAGCAGAACGCCGCAGCCCGGAAAATAATAGTCGGGACTCAAAGTAGCAAAAATGATAAAATCTATTTCTTCTTTGCTGATATTTGCTCGTTGGATAGCGATTTCGGCGGCGCGCGCGCCCATCGTGGTCGTGGTTTCGACGTGTTTTTCGCCGTAGCGACGCTCGCGAATACCGGTGCGCTCCTGAATCCACTCGTCGGTGGTTTCCATGACCCTCGAAAGGTCGTCGTTGGTCACGATTTTGGCGGGGACGTAGTAGCCGATGCCGCCGATTTTTGATTGTTTCAACATATTTTCTAAAATAAGATTGCGATAATTTTACTCAAAAATCGGTATTTTTTTTGAGAAAAAACGAAATTGCGGGATAATTTTTTTAATTTTTAGATTTATAGAAAAAAATAATTACCTTTGCGCTGCAAAAAAAGCCCAGGTGGTGAAATTGGTAGACATGCCATCTTGAGGGGGTGGTGCTCGCAAGGGCGTGCAAGTTCGAATCTTGTTCTGGGCACTTTCAGAAAATGTAACTTTTGGGCGTAAGGTGCTTGGGAGTTACTTTTTTTGTCACAAATTATAAATTTATTTTTATAAAATTATGATTCAGATTTTTCTTTATTCCTTTGCGTGGTTGCTCGCATCGCCTTACCAAGCAGTGCTTGCACCTCCGAGCGACGGCTGCAAGCGGCTTCCGCCATTCACTCAAAAAATGGGTTTTGATGTAGCCAGAGCCGCTTTCAGCACTTCCGAAAAACGGGTAAAAGGCTTGGTATATGTCGAATTGAGCAACGACAGCAAAAAAGAAAGCAGAACCTACCAAGATCCCAGTTGGAAAAAATTTGGTGCTATGGGACCGATAGCGATTGACGAAGACGGAGCGGTTTTCGTAGCTCCCGTACCGATGATAAATGTGTTGGACAATCCAACAGACCAACAAAATATCCTGTATCGAGTAAGTCCTCTGAACGGAGCGATGTCACAATTCGTCAATTTACCGTCATTTTCTGTAGCAGATAAAAAATTTTTACCCGAAAAAAATCCGTTTGGTTTGCTCGGATTGACTTACGACTGCGACACAAAACTTATTTATGCCGCATCGGTCGCTAATTCTTCCCCCGACAACGAAGTCGGGCGGCTTTTCGTCATCGAAAAGACCAAAGGAGAAGTCGTAGATATGTTGGACGGAATAGACGCTATGGGCATCGGAGTGTCGGATGTGACGGGACAAAAACGGCTTTATGTAGGCAAAACGCGGACTTCTGACATCGTGTCCATCGGTTTGTCGCCCGACGGCAAACTGAATAAATCCGACATTAAATTGGAGGCATCACTTGACGGCTTGGGTGAGCGTGGCGACGACCGCGCCCGAAAAATTCGCTTCAGTGACAAAGGCGAAATGACGGTGCGCGGCATAGAGTTTTTTTACAACCTCATCGCACCCACCGAAAAGCAAGAAACAGCCTACAACTTTCGCTACGACGCTGCCGCAAAGCAGTGGCGTTTTTACAATTACGGGCAGTAAAATAACCACAACGTGAGCCTAATAAAAATTACCATTACTGACCGAGCAGGCAACGACCACCTCACAGAAGCCCCCACCGACTTGGGACTGAACCTGATGGAACTCTGCAAAATATACGAATTGCCCGTCAAAGGCACCTGCGGCGGTATGGCACTTTGCTCCACTTGCCACCTTTATATAGAGAGCGACCACGCGCTGCCTACCGCGCAGGAAGCCGAAGAAGATATGCTCGACCAAGCATTTTTTGTCCAATCCAATAGCCGTTTGGGTTGTCAGCTACGGATTTCGCCCGATATGGACGGATTGCGAGTTCGGTTGGCACCCGAAAGCGAAGATTGAAAAAAAAGTATCAAATTATTTGTAAAATTCAAAACATGGCATTACCTTTGCATCGCTTTTGACAAACGGTGCAAAAAGAGTTTATTCTTTTAGTGTTTTAAAATAAATAATTAAAAAAATAATTGATGAAATGCTTGTAAATAAAATTTAAAGCATTACCTTTGCAGTCGTTTCAAAAAAAACGTTCTTTGTAGATTGAATTTTAGAACTCGAAAGAGTTTTTATATAAGAAAAAAAGAGTAATCTTTTATTGCCGGTGTAGCTCAGTTGGCCAGAGCAGCTGATTTGTAATCAGCTGGTCGGCGGTTCGAATCCGTCCACCGGCTCGTTTTTTTTCTTGGGTAGATGGCCGAGTGGTTAAAGGCGACAGACTGTAACTCTGTTCTCGTGAGAGTACGTAGGTTCGAACCCTACTCTGCCCACCAACAAAAGAATAAGTGTAAAGTGCCTTATGAATTTCTTGAAGTAGAGATTTTTTGGTGTTTTACTTTTTTTGTTAGTTCAGTATTGCGGAAGTAGCTCAGTTGGTAGAGCGACAGCCTTCCAAGCTGTAGGTCGCGAGTTCGAGACTCGTCTTCCGCTCTCATTAGAATAAATGAAAAGTATTTTTTTAGAAGTTTTTTTAGAAAAATACTTTTTGCTACGCCTTTGTAGCTCAGTGGTAGAGCACTTCCTTGGTAAGGAAGAGGTCGAGGGTTCAATTCCCTTCAACGGCTCCATTTTTTGAAGTACAATAGGTTGCTAATTCAGCTAAAATGCTTGATTTTATGGGCTTATCGCGTGCAAACATCTATGTAGAAAATGCCAGAGACAGTTCCCCGAAAGGAATGAACCTGAAAATGTTGGTAGATAGCGGCTCTACTTATATGGTATTGCCAGCCAACATAGCTTTTCAATTGGCACTCGATGAGTACGAAACCAAAGAAGTCGTTTTAGCAGATGGCTCTGTAAGAAAATGTCCTTATGTAGGACCGCTCAAAGTTGTTTTCGAGAATAGGATTTGTTTTACAGGAGCAATCGTGATGGGGAACGAGCCGATCTTGGGCTGTATTCAGATGGAGGACATGGATTTGGTCGTGCTTCCAAAAATACATACACTTGCTGTGAATCCCGACAGTCCGAATATTGCTACGGCTTACGCAAAGACCGCAAAATAAAAAATGTCAAATTTAATACTTTACAGTATTCATTATAATTCAATCAATCATTAAATAAAAAAATTTAATAACAATGGCTAAGGAAACATTCTCAAGGACGAAGCCTCACCTTAACATCGGCACTATTGGTCACGTTGACCACGGTAAGACAACTTTAACAGCAGCTATTACCTATGTATTGTCGCTGGATGGTCTTGCCAAGAAAATGAGTTACGATTCCATTGATGCTGCTCCCGAAGAAAAAGAGCGCGGTATCACAATCAATACTGCTCACGTTGAATACGAAACAGTGAACCGTCACTACGCACACGTAGATTGCCCAGGTCACGCAGATTATGTGAAGAACATGGTTACGGGTGCTGCGCAAATGGACGGAGCTATCTTGGTTTGTGCTGCCACAGACGGACCAATGCCTCAAACTCGCGAACACATCTTGTTGGCGCGTCAGGTAGGCGTACCGAACATCGTTGTTTTTATGAACAAAGTAGATTTGGTGGACGATCCCGAGATGTTGGAATTGGTAGAAATGGAACTTCGCGAATTGTTGAGTTCTTATAATTTCGATGGAGATAACATCAGTATCATCAAGGGTTCTGCTCTCAAAGCACTCGAAGGTGATCCAGCAGCGCAGCAAGTAATCAAGGAATTGATGGCAGCTTGCGACGTAGATATTTTGCAGCCGCCACGTTTGGTGGATCTTCCTTTCTTGATGCCAGTGGAGGACGTGTTCACGATTACAGGTCGTGGTACTGTTGCTACTGGACGTATCGAGCGTGGAGTAATCAACGTTGGAAATCCAGTCGAAATCATCGGAATGATGAAAGAAGACGAAAAACCAATCAACTCTGTTTGTACGGGCGTAGAAATGTTCCGCAAGCTCCTTGATAGAGGAGAAGCAGGTGACAACGCAGGTATCTTGTTGCGTGGTGTTGAAAAAAGCCAAATCAAGCGTGGAATGGTAATTTGTGCGCCGGGTACAGTAAAGCCACACAAACAATTCAAGTGCGAAGTGTATGTGTTGAGCAAAGACGAAGGCGGTCGTCACACACCGTTTTTCAATGGCTATCGTCCGCAATTCTATTTCCGTACCACTGACGTAACAGGTGACTGTAAGTTGGCGGAGAATGTAGAAATGGTAATGCCGGGAGATAACGTTTCTATGGAAGTAACTTTGTTGAGTACTATCGCAATGGAGAAAGGTCTTCGCTTCGCAATCCGTGAAGGAGGTCGTACCGTTGGTGCAGGTCAAGTAACAGAGATTATTGCATAAAAAAATTGCACAGACCAAGTCTGGAAGTTGAGGCTGTATATTTTTTGTAAAGTGTTAGCTTTCAGTACTTTAAGAAATAAAGTTTAGTTAAGTATCCCTTTTTTGGGATACTTAACTTTTCTCGTATAAAAATAAAACACACGGGCGTAGCTCAATTGGTAGAGTGGCGGTCTCCAAAACCGTAGGTCGTAGGTTCGAGCCCTACCGCCCGTGCAAGAAAAATATTTTTCAATATTCCACATTCAAGTCCGAAACAAGATGGAAAGAATTAAGCAGTACATATCAGAAAGCTACGAAGAATTGATGAAACACGTTTCGTGGCCCACTTGGGAAAATCTACAAGGTAGCACCGTGTTGGTTTTAATATCATCGCTCATCATAGCATTTTTAATCTTTTTGATGGATTTAATTTCCAAACAAGGAATGACTTTCATCTACGGGTTGGGTTAAAAATCCAATCAGTTGTGTTTTTGAGCAGTTAAAGAAAACACGCAAATAGCGTCAAAAGGCACGCAAATAAAATACAATCATCTACACTATTTCTGAATGTCGGAAGAAACAAAATGGTACTCCCTGCGCGTAATTAGCGGAAAGGAACGCAAAATAAAAGAGCGCATTGACCTCGAACTTCTACGTTCTGGTTGGCAAGACATTGTGCCTCAAGTCATCGTGCCGACAGAAAAAGTGTATAAAGTTCGCAACGGCAAGAAAGTTATTTCTGAAAGAAATATTCTTCCCGGATATATCCTCGTCGAGGCAGTCCCGCAAAGATTTTCGGGGGAGATAGTAGCAGCTATCGGCAACGTCCAAAATGTGATACACTTTTTGGGAAAAACAAACCCTCTACCGATGCAGCAAGCCGAAGCCAATCGCTTGCTGGGCAAAGTAGATGCTTCGCAAGATGCAGGAGTAGCTTTGATAGAGCCGTTCATCGTAGGCGAAACCGTCAAAATCGTAGATGGACCATTCGCAGAGTTTATCGGAGATATTCAAGAAGTGAACGAAGACAAGAAAAAGCTGAAAGTAATAGTCAAAATCTTCGGTCGAGGCACCGAAGTAGAGTTGAGCTTCATGCAAGTAGAAAAACAGTAAAAAAAAAGATAGGCATTAGTTCCGATTGCTGCGCAACTTCTCTCCAAGCGTCGCAAATTCGAGTTAGCTTCCACTAATAGTCTGGTGTTTATTCAAAATAAAAATTAATAGTTTAATAAAATGGCTAAAGAAGTAGATGTATATATCAAACTCCAAGTAAAAGGCGGCGCAGCCAACCCTGCACCACCGATTGGACCGGCTTTGGGTTCAAAGGGTGTCAATATTATGGAGTTTTGCAAGCGTTTCAACGCCGCTACGCAAGACAAGGCTGGAAAAGTATTGCCAGTTTTGATTTCAGTTTACAAGGATAAAACCTTTGAATTTGTAATCAAAACTCCGCCTGCACCTATCCAACTTGCAGAAGCAGCTAAATTGAGCGCGCCTTCCAAAGGTGGAAAATCAAGAATGGGAGGCTCGGCAGAGTCCAACCGTAAGAAAGTGGGAACCGTGACTTGGGACCAAATCAGAACCATCGCCTTGGACAAAATGCCCGATTTGAACTGTTTTACAGTGGAGTCAGGAATGAAAATGATTGCAGGTACTGCACGAAGCATGGGCTTGAATATTTCAGGCACCGCGCCTTGGGCATAACCAGTGGTAATAAAACTGTGTAGATAATTTTTTTTACACAAAAGGGAGTTTCGATACCCTCAAAAAGAGCGCAGCTAAAATGAAGTAACTTATTTTGGATGCGTTCCTAAACAAAGAAAATCGAAATGTTAATCACCTAAATTAATTTTTTAAATGGTAAAACTTTCTAAGAAAAGACAAGCGGTAGAGGGAAAAGTGGACCCTACCAAAATGCACGCATTGGCGGAAGCCATGACGTTGGTAAAAGAAGTGAATGTTACTAAATTCAACGCATCTGTGGACATTCATGTACGGTTGGGCATAGACCCACGAAAAGCAGACCAAGCCCTTCGTGGGACAGTCAGTTTGCCGCACGGAACAGGTAAAGTAAAGCGCGTAGCCGTTTTTTGCACCGCCGATAAAGAAGCAGAAGCAAGAGAAGCGGGCGCAGACTATGTCGGTTTGGAAGAACTCATCGCAAAAGTACAAGCTGGTTGGACGGACGTAGATGTAATCATCGCAACCCCCAACGTAATGGCACAAATGGGAAAAATCGGACGGATTTTAGGACCACGCGGCTTGATGCCGAATCCCAAAACGGGAACTGTTACGGCGGACGTTGCAAACGCAGTGAAAGACGTAAAAGGTGGAAAAATCTCCTTCCGTGTCGATAAGTTCGGTATCATTCACTCCTCTGTGGGGCGTATATCATTCACACCAACTCAACTTGCCGAAAATGCGCAAGAACTACTCGGCACCTTACTCAAAGTAAAACCGTCTTCCGCAAAGGGAATCTATATGAAATCCATTACGGTCGCCAGTACGATGAGTCCGGGCATCAAAGTAGATGTAAAAACAATTAAATAACACCTCCGGCAAACCGAAAAGACTGAATATTCGTTCAGTCCATTCATGTCGAAAATCTTTTATATCATAAAATGACAAAAGCAGAAAAAACCGCAGAAATCGCTGTACTTCAAGAAAAGTTCAGCGATAGCCAGTTCTTCTACTTGACCGATTCGTCCACTTTGACAGTTGGGCAAATCAACAAGTTTCGCCGGTTGTGTTTTGAAAAAAATGTCGAAATGCGAGTCGTCAAAAACTCACTTATCCGCAAAGCACTCGAAGCAGCACCAGCCTCCAAAGGCTACGAAGGATTGTACGAAACCTTGAAAGGACACACCGCTGTCCTGTTCACAAGCAACGCAAAAGAACCCGCAAACATCATCACGGAGTTCAGAAAAGACGGCAGCAAACCCGCACTCAAAGCAGCTTATATTGATACCGCTATTTTTATCGGTGACGACCAGTTGGAAACACTTATCAAATTGAAATCAAAAGAAGATTTGGTAGGCGAAATCATCGGCTTGTTGCAGTCACCAGCGAAAAACGTTATCAGCGCGCTCAAGTCGGGTGGTTCTACCATCGCGGGCTTGCTCAAAACGCTCGAAGAAAGAGCAAATTAATATTTGGCTTCCAAGTTTATCGCACATAAAGAATGAAGAAAAAGTAAAGCAATTTATTTTAGGCACATTCTCAAAGGACAGAAAAAATATTTTTTCGGAGTTCTAAGGAATGAAGAGAAAATAAGGTATTGAATATTGTGATGCAGAATTTTAGGTCAAAACAAGGCAGATTTGAGGCGCGATGCCGTGCATCGTAACGAAAGTCTAACGCAGTTTTGGCTCAAAAGACAAGTCAGAATACAGTAACTTATTTTGGACGCATTCCTAAATCGCAATTTTTTTTAATCATCATCATTCAATCAGAAAATTTAAAAATTTAATACAATGGCAGATTTGAAAGCATTCGCAGAACAACTGGTGAACCTAACCGTTAAAGAAGTTAACGAGTTAGCAACCATTTTGAAAGACGAATACGGTATCGAGCCGGCTGCAGCAGCAGTGGCAATGGCAGCACCCTCCGCAGGCGGTGGCGCAGCAGCACCAGTAGAAAAAACAGAGTTCGACGTAGTGTTGGCAAGCTCTGGCGCAAACAAACTTCAAGTAGTCAAAGAAGTCAAGAACGTTCTTGGCTTGGGCTTGAAAGAAGCTAAAGACTTGGTAGATGCAGCACCTTCAGTAGTGAAAACAGGTATTTCCAAAGAAGAGGCAGAAACTATCAAGAAAGTACTTGAAGAAGCTGGCGCAACGGTAGAAGTGAAATAAGATTGAACTTTTTAACTCTTTTAAACGTTTTGAAGCAATGAAAAAAGTAAGAAAGAGCTACCACCAGATAGACGATATGGCTTAATCGGCTCAGTGTCCTCGCACACTGCCGATTAAGCCTATTGTCGTCTAAGCGTTTAGGAAATTTTTGCTCGCAAAAAGCACGCCTATTCGCTTGTTTATTCGCTGAAATAAACAAGTTTTAGAAAAAAATATTTTGTCAAAAAAAGGTATTTCCATCACGCCGACGCAAATGGCTGCGCGGAAAAATAAAACCACCTATTACAAATGGCATCAAACGGATTGATTCAACACGCCGAGTCCAAGAGGCACAACTTCGGTAAGATCAAACTTTCCTCGCAAAATCCTGATTTACTTGAAATCCAACTCAAATCGTTTCAGGAGTACTTTCAGTTAGAAACTACTCCCGACAACCGAACCAACGAGGGACTATTCAAGGTTTTTCAAGAAAATTTTCCCATCACAGATGCGCGGAATATTTTTATCCTTGAGTTTTTAGACTACTTTATTGACCCCCCACGTTACAGCATTGAAGAGTGTATGCACCGAGGGCTGACGTACAGTGTCCCGCTCAAAGCAAAACTTCGCCTTTCTTGCAACGACGTAGAACACGTTGATTTCGAAACGATTGTACAAGATGTTTTCCTCGGAAATATCCCGTACATGACTCCGAAAGGCACTTTTGTTATCAATGGCGCAGAGCGCGTCATTGTGTCCCAACTGCACCGCTCGCCGGGCGTTTTCTTTGGGCAAAGCTATCACCCCAACGGTACAAAAATTTATTCTGCCCGCGTTATTCCTTTCAAAGGAGCGTGGATGGAGTTCGCTACCGACATCAACAACGTCATGTATTCTTACATTGACCGCAAAAAAAAGTTTCCCGTCACGACCCTGCTCCGCGCCATCGGCTACGACTCCGATAAGGAAATATTGAATATTTTTGGCTTGGCAGACGAAGTGAACGCTACCAAAGATGAACTTCAAAAATCCATCGGTCGGAAGTTGGCAGCTCGCGTTTTGAGAAGTTGGACAGAGGACTTTGTCGATGAAGACACAGGCGAAGTCGTCACCATCGAAAGAAACGAAATCATCTTGGAGCGTGACATCGTTTTAGATGAAAATAATATAGATTTTATTTTGGACGCAGGAGTTACTACAGTCGTCCTCCAAAAAGAAGATATTGAGGAAGATTATTCCATTATCTACAATACGCTACAAAAAGACCCTTCGAGTTCCGAACTCGAAGCGGTACAATATATCTACCGCCAGTTGCGCGGTACCGATCCACCCGATGACGAAACCGCACGCGGAATAATTGATAAATTATTTTTCTCCGACAAGCGTTACAACCTTGGCGAAGTCGGACGGTATAAAATTAATAGAAAACTCGAGCAGACCATTTCCAGCGAAACATTGGTGCTTACCAAAGAAGACATCATTGCGATAGTCGTTTATCTGGTAAAACTAATGAATCAAAAAGCTGAAATTGACGACATTGACCACTTGAGCAATCGCCGTGTGAGAAGTGTTGGTGAGCAGCTTTATGCACAGTTCGGAGTGGGCTTGGCGCGTATGGCGCGTACCATTCGCGAGCGTATGAACGTCCGCGACAATGAAGTATTTACGCCGATAGACTTGATAAATGCACGGACTTTATCCTCCGTCATCAACTCGTTTTTCGGAACGAGCCAGTTGTCACAGTTTTTAGACCAGACCAATCCACTCTCTGAAATAACGCACAAACGCCGTATTTCGGCACTCGGACCCGGTGGTTTGAGCCGTGAGCGCGCAGGTTTTGAGGTGCGTGACGTACATTATTCTCACTACGGTCGCCTTTGCACCATCGAAACTCCCGAAGGTCCAAACATTGGTTTGATTTCGACGCTTTGCGTACACGCAAAAATCAACAAAATGGGTTTCTTGGAAACTCCATACCGCCGAGTGATTGACGGAATAGTAGATTTGAAAGGCGAGGCTTTGTATCTTTCTGCCGAAGCAGAGGATTTTCAGCGAGTTGCGCAAGCCAATTCGATTATTGATGACAATGGTGTTTTTCAGTCCGACCGTATCAAGTCGCGTGAACACGGAGAATTTCCTGTTCTTACGCCCGATGAGTTGGAATATATGGACGTTGCGCCGAACCAAATCGTAGGTGTTTCCGCTTCGTTGATTCCATTTTTGGAAAATGACGATGCCAACCGCGCCTTGATGGGTTCCAATATGCAGCGTCAGGCGGTGCCGCTTATCAAGCCAAGTTCCCCGATTGTCGGCACTGGTTTGGAGGGAAAAGTAGCGCGTGACAGCCGAATGTTGATCAACGCAGAAGGCGACGGCGTGGTCGAATATGTAGATGCCAACGAAATAGTCATTCGATACGACCGCACCGAAGAGGAGCAGTTGGTTTCATTTGAAGACAACAGAAAGACGTATAAATTGACCAAATTCATGCGTACCAATCAAGGAACTTGTATCAATCTGAAGCCGATTGTCCGCAAAGGGCAGCGCGTGGATAGGGACTCAATTCTTTGCGACGGATACGCCACCGACAACGGTGAGTTGGCACTCGGACAAAACTTGAAAGTAGCGTTCATGCCTTGGAAAGGTTATAACTTTGAAGATGCTATCGTGCTTTCGGAGCGCGTGGTACAGGAAGATATTTTCACTTCGCTCCACATCGAACACTTCGAAATGGACGTGCGCGATACCAAATTGGGAGAAGAAGAGCTAACCAACGACATACCGAATGTAGGCGAAGAAACGACCAAAGATTTGGACGAAAACGGTATCATTCGCGTAGGCGCGTGGGTCAGAGAAGGCGATATTTTGATAGGAAAAATCACTCCGAAAGGGGAGAGCGACCCTACGCCGGAAGAAAAACTCCTCCGAGCTATCTTCGGCGATAAAGCGGGCGATGTCAAAGATGCGTCCATGAAAGCACCGCCATCTACTTACGGCGTGATTATTGACAAGCAGCTTTTTGCTCGCGCAAAGAAAGACAAGAACCAGAAAGCAAAGGAAAAAGACCTTTTGGATAAATTGGACGACCAACACGCCATCGCCCTCAATGAGTTGAAAACTATTTTGGTGGACAAAATGGTGGTATTGGTGAAAGATAAAATCACCAAAGGCGTGAAAAGTATCTACAACGAAGTTTTAGTCCCGAAGGGAACGAAATTCACTTTGCAGTTGCTCCGCGATTTGGATTACAGCTCCATTGACTACAGCAGTTGGACAGACGATGCGACTGCCAATGAGCAGGTTGCGCTTTTGTTGCACAATTACAGTATCAAGGTCAATGAAGAAGTCGGACGCTATAAGCGCGAAAAATTCAACATCAGCATCGGAGATGAGTTGCCGGCAGGAGTTTTGAAACTCGCCAAAGTCTATATGGCGAAAAAGCGAAAGCTCAAAGTGGGCGACAAGCTCGCAGGTCGTCACGGAAACAAAGGAATCGTTTCGCGCATCGTCCGTATGGAAGATATGCCGTTCCTCGAAGACGGAACGCCCGTTGATATTGTTTTGAACCCGCTCGGCGTACCTTCGCGTATGAATTTGGGTCAGATTTTTGAAACCGTCCTTGGTTGGGCGGGTCAAAAAATGGGTGTCAAGTTCGCTACGCCGATTTTTGACGGTGCAAAAGCCGAAGAAATCGAGGCTTGGATACAAAAAGCAGGGCTTCCTTCATTGGGTCAGACTTACTTGCAAGATGGCGAAACGGGCGACCGTTTCCACCAACAAGCTACCGTAGGCGTGATTTATATGTTGAAACTTTCGCACATGGTAGATGACAAGATGCACGCGCGCTCTATCGGACCGTACTCGCTCATCACGCAGCAGCCGCTCGGAGGTAAGGCGCAGTTCGGAGGACAGCGTTTTGGAGAAATGGAAGTTTGGGCGTTGGAGGCATTCGGCGCGTCAAATATTCTACAAGAGCTTTTGACCATCAAATCCGATGATATTATCGGACGTGCAAAAGCCTACGAAGCGATTGTGAAAGGCGATAACTTGCCCGAACCCAATATTCCAGAATCTTTCAATGTATTGATTCACGAATTGCGTGGATTGGCGTTGGATATAAAATTTGAATAAAATGCAGTTTTTCCCTACGTTTTTGGACGAATAATTCAAAAATGTAGGGAAAAATCGCAAATGCAGTCAATGAAGCGGGTATGAAAAGGAAGAACATAAGTCGATAAAACTTTTAGTTCCTCCGATAAAATTTTCAAATTTTTAAAAAAAGAATTGATAAATATGTCATTCAAAAAAAAGACTCCTACTCAGAATCAGTCCTTTGAAGGGATTACGATAAGTTTGGCATCGCCAGACGAAATCCTCGAGCGGTCATTCGGAGAAGTGCTGAAACCAGAAACCATCAACTACCGCAGCTACAAGCCTGAACGCGACGGCTTGTTTTGTGAGCGTATTTTTGGACCCGTCAAGGACTACGAATGTTATTGCGGAAAGTACAAGCGGATTCGATACAAAGGCATCGTTTGCGATAGATGTGGCGTGGAAGTAACCGAAAAGAAGGTTCGTCGCGAGCGAATGGGACACATTAAGTTGGTCGTTCCGGTCGTGCACATTTGGTTTTTCAAGTCCTTGCCCAATAAGATTGGGTATATGCTCGGCTTGTCCTCCAAAAAATTGGAAGCGATAATCTACTACGAGCGTTATGTCATCGTCCAGCCCGGAATCAAGGCAAACGACGGCATGAATACCTACGACTTGCTGACGGAGGAGGAGTATTTGGATATTTTGGAGGCGTTGCCAAAGGAAAACCAACTGCTCGACGACACACACCCAGACAAATTTGTAGCCAAAATGGGTGCAGAGGCTGTCCGTGATATGTTGATGCGGTTGAAATTGGACGAACTTTCTTACGAGCTTCGCCACCAAGCCGCCAACGAAACATCGCAACAACGCAAGCAAGAAGCCCTCAAACGCCTGCGCGTCGTGGAGTCGTTCAAGGACGGACAGTTGCGTATGGAAAATCGTCCTGAATGGACGGTTATCCAGTATCTGCCAGTCGTTCCGCCCGAATTGCGCCCGTTGGTGCCGTTGGACGGAGGACGTTTTGCAAGTTCCGATTTGAATGACTTGTACCGCCGCGTTATTATTCGCAACAACCGTTTGAAGCGTTTGTTGGAAATAAAAGCACCAGAAGTAATTTTGAGAAACGAAAAACGAATGTTGCAAGAAGCAGTAGATTCGTTGTTCGACAACTCGCGAAAGTCCAACGCTGTAAAGGCGGAAGGCGGTCGCGCACTCAAGTCTTTGAGTGATATTTTGAAAGGAAAACAAGGACGTTTTCGCCAGAACCTACTCGGAAAACGGGTAGATTATTCAGGTCGCTCGGTCATCGTGGTAGGTCCGACGCTCAAGCTGCACGAGTGCGGTATTCCGAAAGGAATGGCATCGGAACTGTTCAAGCCGTTCATTATCAGGAAGTTAATCGAGCGCGGAATCGTAAAAACAGTCAAGTCCGCCAAAAAATTAGTAGATAGAAAAGACCAAGTAATTTGGGAAATCCTCGAAAATATTTTGAAAGGACACCCAGTTTTGCTCAACCGTGCGCCGACATTGCACAGACTCTCTATTCAGGCTTTCCAGCCCAAATTGGTGGAGGGAAAAGCAATACAGTTGCACCCGCTCGTTTGCGGTGCGTTCAACGCCGATTTTGATGGTGACCAAATGGCGGTTCACGTCCCGTTGAGTCAGGCATCTATTTTGGAGGCGCAAGTTTTGATGCTTGCCTCTCATAATATGCTCAATCCGCAGGACGGCTCGCCAGTGACTTTGCCTTCACAGGACATGGTTTTGGGGCTTTATTATCTCACCAAAGAGAAAAAAACCGCAGGTGATTTAGTCGTGAAAGGAGAGGGCAGACGTTTTTATTCGTCCGAAGAAGTGCAAATTGCGTTCAATGAAGGACAACTTGACCTTCACGCTACCATCAAGGTACGACTTCCAAATGTGGAAGACGAACACGGAAATATTAAGTCAAAATTGGAGGATACCACTACGGGACGCGTGCTTTTCAACCAAGCCGTTCCGAAGGGATTGCCTTATATCAATAAATTATTGACCAAAAAAACACTAAAAACAGTAATTAGTGACATTCTTCGCCGCTCCGACTTTTCGGTGACAGCAGAGTTTTTGGACAATATCAAAGAATTGGGCTTCAACTGGTCGTTCAAAGGAGGATTGTCCTTCAACTTGGGCGATTTAATCTCGTCCTCCATTCGTCTTTCGACGCTACAAAATGCGCAAGCCGAAGTGGACGAAATCTGGGAAAGCTACAACATGGGTTTGATAACCAACAACGAGCGTTACAACCAAATTATTGACAAATGGACTTTCGCAGACAACCGTGTGACGGATAGTTTGATGAAAGAATTGGCGAGTCACAAGCAAGGATTCAACTCCGTGTTTATGATGTTGGATTCTGGTGCGCGTGGTTCAAAACAACAAATCAAACAGTTGTGCGGACTTCGTGGATTGATGGCGAAGCCAAGAAAGTCAGGCGATACGGGCGGCGCGATTATCGAAAACCCAATTCTTTCTAACTTTTTGGAGGGATTGTCGGTTTTGGAATATTTTATCTCCACGCACGGTGCGCGAAAAGGTCTTGCAGATACAGCGCTCAAAACTGCCGATGCAGGTTATTTGACCCGTCGTTTGGTAGATGTTGCTCAAGACGTAGTCATTATGGAGCAAGATTGCAACACATTGAGAGGCATCGAAACCTTCGCTTTGAAAGACAACGACAAAGTCATTGAGGCATTGGCAAATAGGATTCAAGGGCGTTTTACGCTGCACGATATAATGCACCCAGACACCGACGAGGTAATTTTGAAATCAGGCGATTACATCAATGAACGAAGTGCCAAGAAGATAGAAGATGCTGAAATAGAGTCAGTTACGATTCGTTCTGTATTGACTTGCGAAACCAAACGCGGTGTTTGTACCAAGTGCTACGGCAAAAATTTAGCGTCTGGACGAGTCACAGAACGCGGCGACGCAGTCGGAATTATTGCTGCGCAATCCATCGGCGAGCCGGGAACGCAGCTTACGCTCCGTACTTTTCACGTGGGGGGAGTTGCTTCGGTGACGAAGTCAGAATCCGAAATCACGGCAAAATTCAATGGTAAAATTGAGTTCGACGGCGTGCGTGTTACTATCAACAAAGACGAACTCGGCAACGATGCCGAAGTAGTGCTTTCACGGACTGGCGAGGTGCGTATTATTGAGCCGAAAACAGCTAAAATTCTATCTTCCAGCTATGTGCCTTATGGCGCAGTGCTTCGAGTAAAAGACGGACAGAACGTCAATCGTGGAGAACTAATCTGTGATTGGGACCCGTTCAATGCGGTCATTGTATCCGAATTTAGCGGTATCGCTCAATACGATTCCGTAGAGGAGGGCGTTACTTACCGTGTCGAGCGTGATGACCAAACTGGATATGCCGAAAAAGTCATTATTGAGTCAAAAAATAAGCGTAAAATTCCGATTATCAAAATTATTTCTCCCGACGGAGAAGAATTGCGAAATTATACATTGCCACTCGGCGCTTACATCTCCGTCGAAGACGGTCAGGAAGTAAAAGCAGGAGAAAAAATAGTCAAAATACCGCGTAAGTTGGGTAAAATCCAAGATATTACAGGCGGTCTGCCGCGTGTGACGGAGTTGTTTGAGGCGAGAAGCCCATCTAATCCAGCAGTAGTGGCAGAAATAGACGGTGTAGTTTCTTTTGGCGGCATCAAACGTGGCAATCGCGAGGCGATAGTGACGACCAAAGATGGACACAAACACAAGTATCTGATTGGACTTTCCAAGCACGTTTTGGTGCAAGAAGGTGACTTTATCCGTGCAGGTACGCCGCTTTCAGACGGTGCGACCGCTCCGATAGATATTTTGAACATCAAAGGACCGTTTGCGGTGCAGTATTACCTCGTCAATGGCGTGCAGGAAGTATATCGCTCCCAAGGTATTGCTATCAACGATAAGCATATTGAGGTCATTGTGCGACAAATGATGCGCCGTGTAGAAATCGTAGATCCGGGAGATACCAGCTTTTTGGAAGGCGAAGCAGTTGAAAAATACGACTTTTTGGAGCAAAATAACTGGATTTTTGACAAAAAATTCATTACCAGTTCTGGAGATTCCAACAAGCTCAAGCCGGGACAGTTGGTGACTTTGCGCCAGCTTCGGGAGGAAAATTCTTACCTAAAACGCAACGATAAGAAGCAAGTAGAATGGCGCGACGCAGTCGCTGCGACCTCTACCTCAATGTTGCAAGGTATTACGCGCTCGTCGTTGGGTACGAACAGCTGGATATCGGCTGCCTCGTTCCAAGAAACGACCAAAGTATTGAGTACGGCAGCCATCGGAGCGGTGAGAGACAATCTAAACGGCTTGAAAGAAAACGTTATCATCGGAAAACGGATTCCTGCGGGAACTGGTTTGCGTCAGTTCAATAATATTTTAGTGCAAAGCAAAGAAGCCAGCGAAGAGCAGCGTCAGCGCCACGCCAAATACGAAACGGCGGCAGTGACGTTGGTGAGCGAAAAATAACAACGGTCACAAGGATTTTAATGAATGAAGAAAAAACGGCGTTCAACTTTTTAGTTGAACGCCGTTTTTATTTATTTTAGGTAAATTCCTGAAATAAACTACCCATTTTTTGACAAAAAAAATAATTGCGAAAAGACAAATATTTGTATATTTGTCTTTGAAATACGCAAAAAACAGCAAGCAATGAAGCCACCAAGCACCAATCCGCACGATGAATTTTTTAAAGTCGCCTTCTCTCGACAAGACGTGGTGGAAGATTATATTCAGCAGTTTTTGGCGCAGGGATTGGTACAAAATATTGATTTTCAGTCACTTGCGATTTCAAATAATTCTTATATTTCCGACCAACTCGAAGAATATTTCGCCGATGTGGTCTGGGAATGTAGTTACGGCGCAGTGCGCAAACCTATCAAAATAGCTTTTTTGTTCGAGCATAAAAGTTATGTACCAAAATTTCCGCACCTCCAACTGCTTCGATATATGTTGGAAATTTGGGAAGATTGTGAGCGCAATAAATTGCCGCTCACGCCTGTCGTACCGATTGTTGTCTATCACAATTCCGACCCCAAACGG
>JAYUHK010000005.1:0-11510 GCA_043767025.1 Saprospiraceae bacterium
CGCCAGACTTCAAACAGTTTTCGCTTCGCCAGACGATATTTTTGCAAAAACTTGAATTTCTACAAGGCACGTCTGAAAAGGCAGTCACATTGTATAAAATGCTGCCTGAAATTTTAGTAAAAAAATATTCTGCGTAACATGAGTTAATATTGCAATTAATTGACGAGCAGTTACTCGTGCGGCTAAAAACTCAAAAATACTGAAAAACTATTCATACCAGCGTATTTACGTTTCTAAAAGCTCAAATCAACCCGATGCCATAAAAGACAACCAAATACATCAAACCTGCGACCATCAATAATTTGCTCAACAGACTGATTTTTGAAAAATTTGTCTTGCTTTTTGCTTGCGCAATTAGAAATAAAATATACAGATTGGGCAAAATGAGCAGCGCGACCACATAGATTTTTTTGTAAAAACCAACGGCGGACAAGCTCAACGAAGCGCACAAAAGCAGCAGCAGCAAAACTCCAAAAAAAAGTGCCACACTTTTAGCAATCGGAGTGCCGTAAGCGACGGGCAGCGTAAAATAGCTCGCCGCGCGGTCGCCCGCCACGTCCTCGCAGTCTTTAATAATTTCGCGGAGCATGGTAGTCAAAAACGAAAACAAGATGTAACTTCCAAAAATAGCGACTACTTCGAGCGCAGTTTTGGGCGCAGCAAAATTCAAACTTTGTATCGAACCTCGCTCTGCATACAAAATAACGGCAGTCACAAAAGCGCAAAAAATCGCTACAACGATATTGCCCAACAAAACTGTTTTTTTAAAAAATAGCGAATACCAACGCAGCAAAACGACCGCCACAGGATAAATCAGTAGTTGCTGGGGTTGCTGAACAACACGCGCCAAATAAATAGAAACCCCGAAGCCAAAAATCGTCAGAAACCAATATAAAATTTGGACATTTTGGGTAGAAATTTGCTCTTGCACGAAGGTTTTTTCTGGTTTATTGACTTTATCCGCCTCATAATCCACCAAATCGTTGATAAGATAACTGCCTGCCGCAAGCAAGACAGTCGTTAGTACCAGCAAAAAAAAAGCGGTTTTATTGAGTGCAGGCGGTATATTGGACTTCCACAAAGCGGGCATCAACACCGCATATTGGAGCAAATATTGCGTAAAAGCAACAATCAATAAATTCTGAAATCGGACAATGCGAAAAAAATACACGCGCAAAATTTAATTTGGTAATTATTTTATAGATTGTGCCAAGTTAGGTCAAATTATGTAAAACCTATTAGAAAAGAATGTTATTTTTGTGAAAAAAATACAGCGGCAGGTCAAAAATATTCGCAGGCGACTGGAATTTTTCGTAGCACAAATGACAATATATTTTTATTTTTCTGATTATCTTTGACAATAAAAATCAATGTTCGATAGTTATGAAAAGGGAAATTTTTGAGGCAAAACCTGACGTGATACTACTTTCGTCCGAGCCAAATTCATTTACAGACAAATATTCGGAGGATTTTCGTATCCTACGCCATAAAAGTAAAGTTTTGACAATAGATAGCGAGCTATTTTTATGGTATGATAGCCAAATGTCAAAATTTTCACTACATATCAATTTCTTAAAATCAAATTTATAAGCATGAAAAAATTTATTCTTACTTCAATCCTATTTTTACAAATATTTGTTGCTTTTTCGCAGCGCGAAGCCGCTAATCCAAATTATATTTTGGGCGAATTTATTGTAAAAATAGACAAAAACGTGACAATACAAAATGTCGTTTTTGACCTCAAAAAATCATTTCCCGATTGTTTTTTGAAAGATTCTGTACCTACTTTTGGGATTTGGCTCGTCGCTTTCGACCCAACTCGAAGTGCCGAAAAAGATTTTTTGAAAGCTCTCCAATCCAATAAAAATGTCACCTATGCCGACTACAACCACCGCGTAGAAGAGCGCGCAGCCAACAAAGAACCCAACGACGGCGACTATGACCGACAATGGAACGTCCGAAAAGTGCAAGCACCCAAAGTCTGGGACGTGACGACGGGCGGCGTGACCGCTCTCGGCGACACGATAGTAGTAGCCGTGATGGAAGTGCTGGGTTGTGACATCTCGAACAACGAAATAAAGAATAATATTTGGTTCAATCGAAAAGAAATACCCAACAATGGCATCGACGACGACCAAAATGGCTACATAGACGACTTCAGAGGCTGGAACGTCACGAGTCTAAACGATTCATACATCGTCCGCTCGCACGGTACGAATGTAGCGAGCGTTATCGGCGCCACTGGCAACAACGGCAACGGCGTAGCGGGAGTGAACTGGAACGTAAAAATGTCTATCCTTGCTGGCATCGGCGACAAATTCAAAATTGCAAAAGCCTACGAATACATCTTCAAGATGCGCAAACTCTACAACCAAACCAACGGTGCGCGCGGTGCTTACATCGTGGTCAGCAACGCTTCGTTGGGCATTTCGCCCGCTAATTTGGCGGAAGCTATTTCCGATTGTCAATTATTGGTCAATCCAATCTACGATTCGTTGGGCAAAGTCGGGGTTTTGAATATCACTGCGACAGCCAATGCCTCAATAAATGTAGATACGGACGGCGATATTATGGGAAATTGCAACCGAAAATACATGATTTCTGTCACCAATTCGGATAGTCTGGACAAAAAATACAGTGGCGCCGCTTTCGGAAAAAATAGTATTGACATGACTGCGCCGGGGACGAGTATCTACCTCGCAGATGTCAATAATTCCTACTCGACCTACTCGGGAACGTCTTTTGCTGCGCCTTTGGTGAGCGGCGGCGTGGCGTTGTTTTACAGTTTGCCGTCGGTTGCTTTCGCCAAGTACGCAAAGGATTTTCCAGAAGAAGCTACTCGCATGATGCGCGACGTAATACTCAACGGAGTGGACAAAATCCCCGCTTTAGAGCCACTCGTGACTACTGGTGGGCGGCTCAATTTGGCAAAAAGTTTTAAGATATTGACCGACCAATACGGCGGCTCCGTAGGCGCGCTCGATATTCAAAACCTTTTTCCGAATCCAGCATCTACTTACCTGACGCTGCTCTACGAAACGCCCGACTTCAAACCCTACAACGTTGCTATTTTTAATGTTTTGGGGCAGCTCGTGCAGCAAGAGGTACTGAATCCGCCTTTTACGGGCAAAAAAACGGCGACTTTTGATGTGTCACGGCTTGCGCAAGGATTGTATTTTTTGAGCATCAACGACGGCAACAAATACAAAAGTGTGCATAAGTTTGTCATTCAATAGCTTTTTTTTGGGTGTTGTTTCCTATTTTGCCCATCTTCTAATCCTCTCAATCCTGTTCGTGCCTTTTTTATTGTCAGGAAAAGATTTTTAAGATTACAGAATTTACACGATTTTTTTGTTCGCTATCTTGTCAATCTTCATACATTTTGAACCGCAATCAATTATTTTGACTAATTTTACAAAGAAATATAGTCTATCCAAACAATATTATAAGCTTTTAAATCCAGAGGTTTAGATTTCATAAAAACCCTTTTCAAGCCAAATATTCGAAACAATATGCAAATTCATTTTTATAAATATCAGGGGACAGGAAACGACTTTGTGATGATTGACCAGCGCGAAAGTCAGCCGCTTTCGCGAAATAATAAATACGAAATTAATAAAATTTGTGACAGAAGATTCGGCATCGGCGCGGACGGTTTGATTCTGCTCCAAAAGCACGCAACCGCCGACTTCGAGATGATTTATTTCAATGCCGACGGCAGCGAAAGTACGATGTGTGGCAACGGCGGACGTTGCATTGTCGCCTTCGCCAACAGTTTGGGCATCACGGGCGCAAGCTGCGTTTTTCAGGCGATAGACGGACTGCACGAAGCAAAAATCACCGCCAGCGAAGTAGAACTTAAAATGATAGATGTGAAAAATGTAGCACAAAATTTGGATTTTTTCCTTTTAGATACTGGCTCACCACATTATGTTCGGTTTGTGAACGATTTGAAAGTAATAAATATTTTTGAAGAAGGCAGACACACGGCACATTCCGACCGATTCGCCGCCGAAGGTGTGAATGTCAATTTTGTGGAGCAGATGGGGGAGCGGCAGCTCCGCATCGCTACTTACGAGCGCGGCGTGGAAGCCGAAACACTTTCTTGTGGCACAGGCGTGACCGCCGCCGCCGTTTCTTTTTGCCTCCAACAGCAACTGTTTGACACTCAATGTATTGCGTTTGAAACCAAAGGTGGAAACCTGCACGTCCGCCTGCAACGCACCGATGATATTTTTACCAATATCTGGCTTTGCGGAGCCGCACACCGAGTCTTTGAAGGAAAAATCGAACTCTAAAACATATTTTTTAGAAATATCTCGTATAGGTTTCATATTTTTGATGTACTTTTGGACTGCGATTTGTAAGCAAATTTGTAGTTTTGCATCGTCCAACAGTCCAATTTTATGACCGACCAACATACCATTCGTAGCACACATTTTCATTTTGAAGGGCAAACCGCTTTTTACAAAGGCAAAGTTCGAGATGTCTATACTATTGATAGTCAGTTAGTTATGATTGCATCGGACCGAATTTCGGCATTCGATTGTGTGTTGCCCCGCGCCATTCCACACAAAGGGCAGGTACTCAACCAGTTGGCGGCGCACTTTTTGGCGGCGACCTCCGACCTTGTCCCCAACTGGCTTCACGCCACGCCCGACCCCAATGTCGCCATCGGCGAAGCCTGTGAGCCGTTCAAAGTAGAGATGGTTATTCGCGGTTATTTGGTGGGTCACGCGTGGCGCACCTACGCTGCGGGCGGGCGAGAGCTTTGCGGCGTTGCGCTGCCCGACGGCTTGAAAGAAAACGATATATTTCCGTCGCCCATCATTACGCCGACCACGAAAGCCGCCGTCGGACACGACGAAGATATTTCGAGAGAGCATATTTTGGAGGAAAATATTGTTTCCGAAAAAGATTATTTGGTTTTAGAAAAATATACCCGCCAATTATTCCAGCGCGGAACAGAAATGGCTGCGGCTCGCGGATTGATTTTGGTGGACACAAAATACGAATTTGGCAAAAAAAGTGACGGCACTATTTGCGTAATAGACGAAATCCATACGCCCGATAGCTCCCGCTATTTTTACGCCGAAGGCTACGCAGCGCGCCAAGAAAAAGGTGAAAAACAAGCCCAACTCTCCAAAGAGTTTGTCCGTGAATGGCTGATTGCCAACGGATTTCAGGGCAAAGACGGGCAGCAAATCCCGCCGATGAGCGACGAGTGGGTGCGCCAAATTTCCGACCGCTATATAGAACTTTTCGAGCAAGTAACAGGCGCAAAATTTGCAAAAGCCGACACACAAAATATCGAAGAACGCATAAAAATCAACGTAGAAAATTGGTTGAAAACGAATACAATCCAATTATCGGTTAAAAATTCAAAATTCAACTAAAAAAATCAAAACTAAAAATTCAAAAAAATGTCAAACAACTTATTAGCGGGCAAAAAAGGAATTATATTTGGCGCACTTGATGAGCAATCCATCGCGTGGAAAGTCGCTACGGCGGCTCACGCACAGGGCGCGCAAATCGTCCTCACCAACGCGCCAGTGGCGATGAGATTCGGAGCTATCGCCCAATTAGGCGAGCAGATTGGTGCGCCGATTGTGCCTGCCGATGCCACTTCGCTGGAGGATATGAATAATTTATTCACAAAAGCGATGGAACATTTTGGCGGAAAAATGGATTTTGTGCTGCACTCCATCGGAATGTCACTCAACGTCCGAAAAGGAAAAGATTATACCAATTTGAATTATGATTTTATGCAAAAAACATTTGACATTTCGGCTATTTCTTTTCATAAAATGATGCAGACGATGCTCCAACTCGACGCTATCAACGACGGCGGAAGCATTCTGGCATTGACTTACATAGCTGCACAGCGCGTTTTTCCTGACTACAGCGAAATGGCGGAATCAAAAGCATTGCTCGAAAGTTTTGCGCGGAGCTTTGGCTATCATTTCGGTACGCTCAAAAAAGTACGCGTCAATACCGTGTCACAATCGCCCACTTTTACGACCGCAGGAAGTGGCGTAAAAGGCTTCAAAGAATTTTTTGACTACGCCGACAAAATGTCGCCACTCGGCAACGCCAGTGCGGAAGCCTGTGCAGATTATTGCATCACACTTTTTAGCGATTTGACTCGCTCTGTGACTATGCAAAATCTCTACCACGACGGCGGATTCAGCAATATGGGTATGAGTCCAGCTCTGATTGGTCTGTAAGTTTTTAGGTAAATGTTTTCTTCGTTCCTTAAAAAAAACACTGATTATCAATTATTTATGAAAAATAAATTGCAGGCTTTCGAGCGACTTCTTGTTATCATGGACCAACTTCGCGAGCAGTGTCCTTGGGATAAAAAACAAACTTTTGAGAGTTTGCGACATCTGACCATCGAAGAAACCTACGAGCTGGCAGACGCTATCTTGGACGGCGACAAAAAAGGAATTTGCGAAGAAGTCGGCGACCTGATGCTGCACCTCGTTTTTTATGCCAAAATTGGCTCCGAAACAGGCGACTTTGACGTTGCGGACGCACTCAACGGCGTGTGCGACAAACTCATCAAGCGACACCCGCATATTTACGGCGACGTAAAAGTGGCAGACGAAGACGAAGTAAAGCGAAATTGGGAACAAATCAAGCTCCAAGAAGGTAAAAAATCCGTCCTCGAAGGCGTGCCAAAATCCCTGCCCGCTATGGTAAAAGCCTACCGAATGCAAGAAAAAACCAAACAAGTAGGCTTCGAGTGGGAAAATAAAGAACAAGTTTGGGCGAAAGTAGAAGAAGAAATCGGAGAATTTCGCGAAGCCCAAGATTTGAATTTTCCAAAAGAAAAACAAGAAGAAGAGTTTGGCGATATTCTTTTTTCGCTCATCAACTACGCCCGCTTTGTAGGCATCGAACCCGAATCTGCGTTGGAGCGCGTCAATCGAAAATTCAAAAAACGCTTTGAATACATAGAAAGTCACGCCCGCCAGCCACTTTCCGAAATGTCGCTCGCCGCTATGGACGAACTTTGGGACGAAGCCAAACGCGAGCTGGAGGTGTAATTTTTTTCTGTTCAAAAACCATCGCTTAAATTAAAAATCTAAAAAACTATGGATATAAATATGTTCACCAACGGTGAATTTTGGGTCAGCTTGCTGACACTCACATTCCTCGAAATCGTGCTGGGAATTGATAACATTATTTTCATCTCTATCGCTGCCAATAAACTGCAAGCAGCCGACCAACGAAAAGCACGCAACACTGGACTCGCACTCGCAATGCTCTTCCGAATCGTCTTGCTGTTCGGCATTTCGTGGCTCATTTCGTTGCAGACTGCACTGTTTCACATTGATTGGGGTTGGTTCAAAACCGCACCGTCAGGGCAAAGTATCATTTTGGTCATCGGCGGACTGTTTTTGATTTATAAAAGTACCTCTGAAATCCACAACAAATTAGAGTCCAACCCCGACGACGACGACGTGAAAGCTCCCGATGCGTCCGTAAAAGACAAGCTCACCGCCGTCATCGTCCAAATCGCGCTCATCAATGTCGTTTTTTCTTTTGACTCTATTTTGACGGCTATCGGTCTGACCCAAAACGTCGTAGTAATGATACTTGCTGTTATTTTTTCTATCGGAATTATGATGGCTTTCGCGGGACCCGTCGGCAAATTTGTCAACGAACACCCAAGTATCCAGATGCTGGGATTGGCTTTTTTGATTATGATTGGCTTAATGCTCATCGCCGAAGGCTGCCACGGAGCGGAAGTTCATTTTTTCGGCAACAGCGTCGGCACAGTGCCAAAAGGTTATCTTTATTTCGCCATAGCGTTCTCGATGGGAATAGAATTGCTGAATATGAAACTTCGTAAAAACGAAAAACCCGTCCAACTTCATGGCTACGACGAACAAGCCAAAAAAGAAGGATTGTTATAAAAATAATTTTAACTAAATTTTAACTAAATAATTTTATATATTTCAGATATTTTTCTATTGTTCTGAAATTGAAAATCTAAAAAAATATGCAAAAAGTCTATATCGTTTCGGCTGTCCGTACGCCGATTGGAAGTTTTGGCGGAGTGCTGTCAAGTGTGAATGCGACTGATTTGGGCGCGGCGGCTATCAAAGGCGCGTTGGCTCGTGCGGGCGTAGAGCCTTCCCAAGTGCAAGAGGTTTTTATGGGCAATGTCTGCTCCGCCAACCTCGGTCAGGCACCCGCTCGACAAGCCGCTTTGGGTGCAGGAATCCCCAACCACGTCGTCTGCACGACCGTCAATAAAGTCTGTGCTTCGGGCATGAAATCCATCATGTTGGCAGCGCAAAGCATACAGTTGGGCATCAACGATGTGGTGGTAGCGGGCGGCATGGAAAATATGTCCGCTATCCCGTACTACGCCACGAGCGTCCGCTGGGGAGCGAAATACGGCAACGCCGAACTCACCGATGGCTTGGCAAAAGACGGCTTGACGGACGCTTACGGCTTGATGCCGATGGGCGTTTGCGCGGACGCAACCGCAAAAAAATTCGACATCAGCCGCGAAGAGCAAGACCGCTACGCCATACAATCCTACCAGCGCGCAGCAGCAGCGAGCAGCGCAGGATTTTTTAAATCAGAAATAATCCCTGTCACAGTAGAGAATAAAAAAGGAAATATTTTGGTGGAAACAGACGAAGAATTTACAAAAGTAGATTTCTCGAAAGTGCCGACCTTGCGAGCTGCTTTCACGAAAGACGGCACCGTGACTGCCGCCAACGCATCTACTATCAACGACGGCGCGACGGCTCTCGTTTTGGTCAGCGAATCAAAGCTAAAAGAATTGGGTCTGACTCCTCTGGCGCTCATCAGAGGCTACGCCGACGCTGCGCAAGAGCCAGAATGGTTCACGACGGCACCAACTTTGGCAGCACCAAAAGCCCTCCAAATGGCGGGATTGACGATAGCGGACGTAGATTTTTTTGAAGTCAATGAGGCATTTTCGGTCGTCACGATGGCGTTCAATCAGGTCATGGGAGTCGAAGAAAGCAAGACCAATGTGTTTGGTGGCGCGGTCGCACTCGGGCATCCACTCGGCGCATCGGGCGCGCGGATAGTCACCACTTTGACCAACGTGCTGCACCAAAAATCAGGTAAAATTGGACTGGCAGCCATCTGCAACGGCGGCGGCGGCGCAAGCGCAATCGTCATCGAGCGAGTATAGTTGCTTTCAGAAAACAATTTTAGAAATGAATGGAAAACTAAATCTGGCTTCACACTGTATTTCTGTACACTGTGAAGCCAAATTTTTTTATCTAAAATTGAAAAACCAAAAATTATATACGCTTGCAGCAACATACAAGTCGCTGAAAGGAGGGCGGACTACAACTTTGCCAGTTTCTTTGTTGTCTTTTACGGTGACATCAAATTCTTCCTGTTTTATATCTTGATATTTCCAATCTTGGGCATAAAAATTAACTTTGTGAGTGCCATTAGGGACATTTTTAATAGTTACTTTTCGGATAAATTTTTTATCTACCATAACTTTGTCGTCTAACATTACAATGCTTTCGTGGATAGGCTCCGACATTACGAGTACCACTTTACCTGTATTTTCGCTTTCACTTTGATAATTGACGACGATGTGTCGTGCGCATGAGGAAAAGAACAACGCTACTAATAGCGGAAAAAAAAATAATCTTGTTTTCATAAAAAGTATTTTTTTGCCTACACTAACGCTTTCGGCATTTGCGCCCTACTTCTTTAAACTGTTTCGAGAAATCCAGTAAAATTTGTATAAATTATGACGCAAAATAAGTATTATTAACACTATAATTTTGCCATTAACGAAAGATTAACAAATTTTATGTGTTTTTTATATATTATTGAAGTATAATTAACAAAACAATCACAAATCATCGAAATTGCGACTTACGTTGCGGTTGATGTTGCCTCGCATTTCGGTAGCGTCGAATGGGCTGCCGCCCTGCGTTTCGGTAGGAGCATTTCGGCGATACAGCTCTACTTTCCAGCGTGGATTGTTGTATTCGCCGCGAGCGGTGGAGTGCAAAGTACGGTAGTCGCCGGCAGCCAAAGACGGATTGTAGAATACGAATTTGACGTTGGTTTGTTTGGTTTGCGGAAAACTGTGATACACCCAAATCTCGTAGGGCGGAGCGGAAGGGTCGTCTTCCACCGAAATCAGGTCGTCGGGCTTGCCATATTTGATAAAAATACTGCCTCTGTCGGTCTCAAAACCGTAGCCGAAGCCCGACTTGTAGAGTATGTCGGCGGCGTGCGCTACTTCCATAAATTTTTTGTAGGCGAACTCTGGTTGGTTTGGAGCTTGGTTGGTCCAGTACCTGAATAGAAAATTTCGCTGCGCCGTCAGCGTTCCGTTGGCGATAATAGTGTTGATGACTTGCACCTCGTCGCCGCGAAGTTTTGGCGCAATGGCTTTCAGGGCGTAGCGCAGCGAGTCTTTTCCGAGCTGCTGCACGAACTCTTTGTCCAGCGTTTCGTTTGCCAAGGTGTCTTTGAGCGAAAGGTTCAGATTGGGATTGCTTCGCTGAAAGGCGATGGTTTTTCGGCTCAACAGTTCTTTTGCGCGGTTGCGAACTTCGATAAAAAGCAAATAATTTCCGGACGCTATTTGGCTAATATCCACTTGTTGAAACAGGACATCTACGGGTTTGGCACTTCGCTTTTTGTGGGCAATGAGGACGGTTTGGTTGCCGCCCGAGTTTATTTTTTCGATGCCAAAAGTGAGTAAAAAATCATCTTTTATGACTTGGTCGGTGTGGTATATTTCGTGGTAAAAAGCTAATTTGAAAGCATTTTTGTCATAAAAACCAAACGGAACGCTTTCGAGTGCATAGCCGTTTTTTACCAAAGCACTTCCTGACGTAGAGTCGGCTTTAAAATTGCTAAGCAACTGAATGTCAGACTGTTGGACTTTATTTTTTTCAAAATTTACATGAATTGGCTGCGTAAAAGTGCGTGCATTTTTGAGCTGATGAGCATCTGTCACCGATACCTCCACGTCGTAGTCGCCGTCCTGCAAAGCATAGCGTTTGAGGTCAATAAAATCGGTAGAAAATTTGGACGGAATGGTTTTGAGTTGGTACTTATCGAACTTGACAATCTGCTCTTTTTGTTTGAACAAAATCACGACCTCCACCGCCGCTTGGTAGTTGCCTGTGGTGGTGTCTGCGGGAAGATATTTGACGGTACTTCCGACGATATAGAGGTAAATTTCGGCATAATTTTGCGTCCCGCTTTTGAACACGGCGCAGCTCACACTTGCGTCAATAGCTGCTGCTGACCACGAAACGCCGATAGCCAAGCACAAAGTCGAGATAATTAGTTTCATAGCCAAATTTTTTTAGTTTAAAATTACATTTTAAGAATGTTTCTAACTCACGTTACGCAAAGAAACTTTTTTACTAAAATTTCAGATAGCATTTTATCCAATGCGACTGTATTTTTAGACGTGCCTTGTAGAAATTCAAGTTTTTGCAAAAATATCGTCTGGCGAAGCGAAAACT
>JAYUHK010000006.1:0-4557 GCA_043767025.1 Saprospiraceae bacterium
CGCCAGACTTCAAACAGTTTTCGCTTCGCCAGACGATATTTTTGCAAAAACTTGAATTTCTACAAGGCACGTCTGAAAAGGCAGTCACATTGAATAAAATGCTGCCTGAAATTTTAGTAAAAATATTTTTTGCGTAACGTGAGTTAATAATTTTTAGTGTTTCGTAATTTGAGAGCATCATTTGCCCTCAAGTATCGCGCGGCGCAAACAAGAAGTTAGATACATTTTTACGAAATGAAAAAAATAGGTTATATTTGTCGCAGTAAATTTTTTTCATAAAAAAATAAAAATGCGTAAAATAATAGTTCTATCCATGCTTTTTTTGGGCTTGCACAATGCGGTTTTTGCGCAGCAAAATAAATACACAACCAAAAAAACAGCGACTGGAAAAACGCGCGACCGATACGACAAGGGAATGCAGCGCACCCAAACCGCCGAATGGGACAAAGCGCTCAAACAATTTTCGGAATCTCTGCGCGCCGACTCGACTTTTATAGACGCATGGTTGCAATGGGCGGGCGTGCAGTACGAACTCCAACACTACGCAGAAGCCGAGCGAGGTTTTCTGAAAGCCGTAGCGATTGACAGCAACTATGTGCCGCGAGTTTTTTATACGCTCGGCATCATCGGTTGGAAAACAGACCGCTTCGAGGCAGCCGCAAATTATATGCAGCGATTTTTGAACTTTCCAAACCAAGCGGAAGAAATGCGGGCAAAAGCAATCCAAAAACTTGGCGACAGCCAGTTCAGTGCGGAAGCAATAAAACACCCTGTCGCTTTTCAGCCTGTGCGGTTGAGCGAAAAAATAAACACCAAAAATTTAGAATTTTTACCCTCCTTCACCGCCGACGACTCTACGCTGATTTTTACCCGCCGCACCCGCAACAACGACGACCTCTGGATGAGCAAAAATATCGCAGGCGAATGGCAGGAACCAACTCCGTTGGACGACATCAACACCGACACTGGCAATGAAGGCGGACAGACTATTTCGGCAGACGGCAAATTGATTGTGTTCACTGCCTGCGACCGTCCCGACGGCATCGGCAGCTGTGACTTATATTTTTCAGAAAATAAAAACGGCGAATGGTCGAAACCCAAGAATATCGGCGCACCCGTCAATGAATACGATTGGGATTCGCAGCCCTCACTGACGGCGGACGGCTCGGCACTGTACTTTTGTAGTATCCGAAAAAGTCGCTTCTCCAAAGGCGGCTCCGACCTTTGGGTAAGCTATCGGCAGCCCAATGGCACTTGGGACCCGCCCATCAATCTCGGCGACACTATCAACACCAAAGGCGACGACCAAAGCCCGTTTATCCACCCCGACGGAAAAACATTGTATTTTCGGAGCAACGGACGACCCAATTTGGGCGGTTTCGATATGTATATGTCCCGAAAAGATGCCGAAGGAAAATGGACTGCGCCCGTCAATCTCGGCTATCCCATCAACACGCAGGGCGACGAAGGCGCACTCGTGGTGAGCAGGGACGGAAAAACTGCCTATTATGCTGCCGACAAAAAAGATAAAATAAGCGGAGAAAGCGACGGAAATTTAGATATTTACAGCTTCACTTTGCCCGAAGCACTGCGCCCGCAGCCAGTGGGCTACGTCAAAGCATGGCTGCGCGACGGGCAAACCAAGCAACCGCTCAAAGATGCAAAATATGAATTTGCGGAGTTTCTAACAGGCAAGAAATTGACTTCTGCAGTCACTGCGGACGGCTCGTTTCTGGTCTGCTTACCAGCTGGATTCGAGTACTCGCTGGTCGTTTCTAAAGAAAAATACGCTTTTCACTCCGAACATTTCAACCTCACCGACAGCGGCGGCTCCAATCCTGACCGACCTTTTTTGATGAATATCGAACTCACGCCGCTCTCCAATGCTGCTGCCAACACCACGACGACTACTGGCGCAAACACCGGAAAAGCACAGCCTTCCACAGCCATTATTTTAAGAAATGTGTTGTTTGAAACAGGCTCGGCGCGCTTGCTGAACGCCTCCACTGCCGAACTGAACCGCCTGAAAAGTATGTTGGTAGAAAACCCAACACTCCGAATCCAAATCAATGGACACACCGACAACGTAGGCGCCGCCGCAGCCAATCAGTCGCTTTCGGAGCAACGCGCCAAAGCCGTCAATGACTTTTTGGTCGCCAATGGCATCGCCAGCAGTCGCCTGACCTACAAGGGATACGGAGAAACCCAACCGTTGGACTCCAACGACACCGCCGAAGGAAAGCAAAACAACAGGCGAACAGAGTTTTTAATTTTGAATTAAAAACTCATTTTGTACAACATATTTTTTGATAGCATAAAATAAAATACCTATTTTGAGTAAATTTGTGTTGAACAAAAGAAGACAAGTTTGAATGATTAAAAAATATAAAACAATAGACCTTTTTGCAGGTATCGGAGGCATCAGACTTGGGTTTGAAGCGCACGGCTGTGAAACTGTTTTTTCTTCTGAATGGGATAAACCAGCGCAAGATATGTATGAAGCAAATTTTGGAGATAGACCTTATGGCGACATCAACGAAATTGCACCAAACGACATTCCAGACCACGATATTTTATTAGCAGGTTTTCCTTGCCAACCTTTTAGTATTGCAGGTAAAGGACTTGGTTTTGCAGATACAAGAGGAACTTTGTTTTTTAATATTGAAGCCATTTTAGAAGCAAAACAACCACAAGCATTTTTATTGGAAAACGTGAAGCGTTTGACAACACACGACAACGGACAAACCTTTGCAGTAATTTTAGAAAAATTAAGAGGACTTGGATATACCGTTTATCATAAAGTGTTTAATTCACTTGACTTTGGTGTTCCTCAAAAACGAGAAAGAATTTATATTGTAGGCTTTAAAGACCCGATTCATTTTAAATTTCCTAAACCACTTGGATATTATAGACCATTGACAGAAATTTTGCAGAAAGATGAAGAAGTACCACAAAGTTATTTTTTATCCGACGTACTCAAAGAAAAAAGATTAAACACAGTAAAGGGCGTTCCGCCTTTTCCTTCCGTATGGCACGAAAACATTGGAGGAAATATTTCTGCCCTATAAAGTAGTAGAAAATAGAAAAAATCTATGAGACTAAACGACATCAAGAAAGTCGGCAAGCACTGTAAGAACTTTATTGAAGTCCCTATCAGGTAATTGTCCAATAATTTTGACTATACGTTTGTAAGATACAGACCTAATTTGGTGACACAAAGCAAAACTATCAGAAGTAAGACCTCCCGAATTTTGAGCGATTCTTACAATTGAATAAATTTGAGCGGGGGGTGTTTGTGACGTAAAAGGCACTACAACAGCCAAGTCCGAATAGTCTAATATTTGAATTACCAAACAAGGTCTTTTGTTAGCTTGTTCATGCCCAACAACTTGATTTGGGATAGTACCCAAATCAATCAAGGCAATTTTTGAGCGGATAGGTGTAATCATCAATTAGTTATTTTTCAAAAGTTCAATGTCTTGTTCAGCCAAAAACGCTTGTTCAGCCAAAAAAACTTCCGAAAGATTGGTAGGATAAATTTTCGTTTTCTTAATAGATTGTGGCTTTAACTCTTTGGAAATAGCACCAAAATCTTGGGCTGAATCAGCAATAAAAGCAGCTAATTCATTTGTTTTTGGTTTACTAATTTGAAGTTGCTCTTTGTGGATAATAAAAGCAGAAATAATTCCGAATTCAATATACAGCGATGATATGACCCAATCAATAAAAGCTGATGAAATTGAATCGGGCATGGTTAGGCTTATCATATTCATAAATTCTGTAAAAGAGCATTTAGGAATATCAATAGAGTCAGCAAAATCCATAGATGACCTTGAAGAACGGGGCATATTGGGGTCAATCAAAGAATTTACAACCCTAATATTAGTCCTAATTGCAAATAAAACGTTTTGATACAAAACAGAAAATTGAGAGTCACTTTTTAAGCAATTCAATTCATTTTCAATGTGTTCATCAAAAGTACCAATAATATTTTTATTAGCTATAAGCCATTTTAGGGCAGCTATTCTGAAATCAAAAAGGGTATCAAGATTATAGTCGGCAAATGTTTTTACATCGTGTTTGCTTTCTATGAAGTTTTTAATCATAGTTTCAACCCTCACGACAATTTTTGATAATTCTTTATCATCCTTGTTATTGCCTGAATAGTAGGCATCAAGCGGAAATAGAAAAGTATCAACTTTATAATTAAGTGATAGCATTGTTTTGTAATTTTATGCGAAGATACGATAAATAAACGTTACTACACAGGTGCTTTTTAGCTAAAAAGTGTTAAATTTTATCGTTTTATCATTAAAGTTTAGTTAAAAACATGAATTTTTTGGTCTATCAATGAGTTATACATTTTATTTAAGTAGTTATAAGTTTTTAGTTTTTAATTTTGAGTCGTCATAAACTATTGAAAATCAACAAATTGTGTCGAATATTAGATGTCATCTATTTAAGAACATGTTTGGAAATATAATTTGGTATTAAGCTAAAATTCGTTGCAACATGACTGCGGAGTTAGCTAAAAGTAGCCATGCTTCAGAAGATTCG
>JAYUHK010000007.1:0-27969 GCA_043767025.1 Saprospiraceae bacterium
CAAATGATATTAGGTATGAATAAAGTGGGGTTGCCTGTGAGCCAAATTGCAATTATTACCCAAAAAACGGAAGCAGAAGTGCAACAAATCATTGCAAAATAGAAGGAATAAAACTTACTTATGAATGAGGAAAAAATGAGTAGTTTATTTTAGATAAGTGCTTACACTTAAATAGATGACATTTAATATTCCACATAATTCGTTGATTTTCAATAGTTTATGACGACACAAAATTAAAAACTAAAAACTTATCACGACTTACATTCCTTATTCCCCTCCAAAAAAAGCTGCCTTGTATTTTCTCCGAAAAGAAAATACAAGGCAGCTTTTTTTTTTAATATTTTAGGAGTTACAAAATTATCTTACGCCGTTCATCATCACTATCAGTCGCTTGGAGAGCAAGAATAAAATGATAGACGCAATGCCCGACATGACGACGAACACCATAAAAAATGTGTAAAGGTCGGTAATTTGTATGCCCACAAACACAGGTGCTGGCTTGCCCGCTTCGGGATAAAGTGCCGAAAGTACGCCTGCGAATTTGTTGGCTGCCGCCGTGGACAGAAACCAAACGCCCATCAGCAACGAGCCAAAGCGCGCAGGTGCGAGCTTGGAAACCATCGAAAGCCCGATAGGAGAAAGGCACAACTCCCCGAAAGTATGTATCGTGTAAAGGCTGACGAGCCACATCATGCTGACTTTTACGCCCGGCTCCAAGCCTTTTACGCCGAAAGCGATGACAAGATAGCCGATGGAGAGCAAAAATAAACCAATGGACTGCTTGACTGGCGAAGCAGGTTCGTTGTTTTTTTCGCCCAATCGAGTCCATAGCCATGAAAAAATAGGCGCGAAAATAACGATTGCTACCGCATTGATGGACTGGAAATAACTGGCTGGAATAACCGTCCCAAAGAAACTTCTATCGGTTTGTTCTTCCGCAAAAAAGGTAAGCGACGCGCCTGCTTGCTCGAAAGCTGCCCAAAAGAAAATGACGAAAAAAGCGGCGATATAGATGACCCAAATGCGCTCGCGCTCTGTTTTGTTGAGCGATTTGTCGGAAATGACCATGCCCGGCGCAGCAACCGTGAGTCCAAAGATAAGCGACCCAATCCAATCTTGGTCGAGTACGAACTTGAAAATGGAAGCTACCACGAGGAAAACGCCTATCCAAATGCCGAGTGTTTTGAAGTCTGTACCGCTTGGTTCGTCAGATTTGACGCTGTTGGCATCGCGGTCAGTGTTGGGTGCTTCGCCGATGGGTTTGCCTTCGGGAGTGACGATGTATTTATCTTTTTGAGTAATAAAAATCGCCAAGCTCAACAACATTCCGATACAAGCTGCCAAAAATCCCCAACGGAAATCGGCTGGATTGCCGGTGTCGCCGAAGAAACCGCAGACGAGTGGCGCAAAGAACGCCCCCAGATTGATACCCATATAAAATATCGTAAAAGCGGCATCTACGCGTTTGTCGCCTTCGGGGTAAAGTTGCCCGACCATCGTAGAGATGTTGGGTTTAAAAAATCCGTTGCCGAGGATAAGAACGCCCAGACCGCCGTACATAAGCAGCTTGGAGAGGGTTAAGTCTTGGTAAAAAGTTCCGCTCAAAAACATCAAAAACTGTCCGCAAGCCATCAAAGCTCCTCCGAAGACGATAGACTTTCGGTTGCCCCAGTAGCGGTCAGCCATGTAGCCGCCGAGCAGTGGAGTGAGATACACCAGACCAGTGTAGCTGCCGTAGATTTGGGAGGAGAGGGCTTTGTCGAAGAGCAAGGCTTTGGTCATGTAGAGAATGAAAAGCGCGCGCATACCGTAGTAGCTAAAACGCTCCCACATTTCGGTAACAAAGAGCAAATAAAGTCCTTTTGGATGTTGTTGTGCCATAAATTTTTTAGATTAAAAATGGATAAAAATAAAGTTGATTTACATTTGTAGGAATACGATAAATGTATTTTCGACAAATATAAAATTTTTTGAACGCACAAATTACAATTTTTTTGGAAGTTGGCACACAAAAGCCTAAAAATTATACAAAATCCGTATCGCTTGCGGCGGGCGTTTGTGTTATTTTATTTTTTTTGACCAAATAAAACAAACACGCAATAGTAGGAAAGCTAACCAGAACTAAAATCCAAAAAGTCTTATCGCGAATTGGACTTTGAGCGACATCGCTTGCAGTAATAATCCACGTAGTGAAGGAAAGTCCTACTCCGAGTATCAAAAGTAGATTTCCAATTTCCCAACCTTCGATGTGAGCGAGTGCGCCCAAAAGCAACGATAAAATTCCCGTTATGGTCAAAATCCACATTGTTTTGATGCCGATTTTAAAATTTGTATCATTCATTTTTGTAATTTTTTATGCTTTGCTTTAATTTTTAGTCGCAGCATTTGTACTGCTTTCTATCTGCACGCGCCAGCCCATTCCTTCGGCGAGCGTCCGAATTATTTCTACCATTTTGTTATTTTGTTCGGCGGCAGACTTTAGGAGGTCGCTTTTTTCTACTTGTTGGCGTATAAAATCTTTGGCTTTGGCGTTGAGTTGGGTGTAGTCTTGGGCGGTAAAACTATTGAAAGTGCCTTCCGTGAGGTCGTAATAATCCAAATCGTGGTCGATAGAAATAATACTCGGAGCGGGTAAATTACTGATAATCAACAGTTTATCTTGCGGACGGGTTTGAGTGGTCATTTTTGCCATATCGAAGCCAACGGATACTTTTGCTTTCACGCGCACGAGTGCTTTTTTGCGAAACGGACTAAAATCGTAGCCCCAATAATCTTTATAGTCGTAGAGTTCCGTAAAATATCCCTCCACAGTCACCAATTTGCAGACGGCTTTTACTTTTTCTAACAAAATTTGCGATTGCTCTTGCACATTTTCTGACGGCTTTGAGTAATAAAATTTGGTCGCCCAAACGCCTGCGCCAAACACGCCCAACAAAACAACCAACGTTAGAATACTTTTTGACATTTTTGAAAAAATTAGCTGTTGGTTTTTTGATTTTCGTGTACTGCTGCCGCAATATCCATCATCAGTTGTGGGTCTTTTTCGATGGCATTGCCGACTACGATTACGTCTGCGCCAGCCTGCACATTGGCACTCGCTTTTTCGGCGGTGCTGATGCCGCCGCCCACGATGAGCGGCACTTGGATAGCACCACTTACGGACTCTATCATGCTCGTGCTGACGGGTGTTCGCGCGCCGCTGCCAGCGTCCATAAACATCATTTTGAGTCCCAACATCTCGCCCGCCAGTGCCGTACAAACCGCAATATCGTCCTTGTTGGACGGGATTGGATAGGTGTTGCTCATGTACGAAACGGTGGTCGGCACTCCGCCGTCAATCAACATATAACCGGTCGAAATAATTTCGAGCGGACTCATTCGCAGGAACGGCGCGCTGATGACGTGGTTGCCTATCAAAAGCTCTGGATTTCTGCCCGAGATGAGCGACAAAAACAAGATAGCATCTGCCCGATAGCTCAACTGCATCGAGTTGCCGGGAAACAAAATCATCGGAATATCGCATTGTTCTTTGATAGATACCAAACATTGGTCGAGCATATCATTGACGATAAGGCTGCCGCCGATGAAAAAGTAATCCACTTTTGCGTCCGTCGCAAGGCGAAGAATTGCGTCCATGTTGCCCATGCGCACCTTGTCGGGGTCGATGAGGACGACAAATTTTTTGTGACTCAGTTCTTTTGCTTTTTGGAGGTCAGAGTAGATAGTTTGTTTCATATATATTTTATCGTAACCTGTCGTAAGACGAGCGTACTAATTTTTCATCTTTTTGTATAAATCGAGCCGCCAGTCCGCCCAATAAAAGGCTCAAAATAGGCAGCAAACCACCGACTTGGAGGCTGATGTGCATTGCGCCGCCGCTGTCTTTGACTCCGTCATAAAAAAAATAGATTGCCACCGCCAACAGCACGAAATTGATAAAAATTGCGCCGCGTGTCAGTTGCAGTTGTTGTTTTCTATTTTTGAATAAAAAAACGCCGACTACAAAAAGCAAACCCGCCAATGCGGTCGCGCCACTCAAAACGGGACTGTCGCTGACGCTCAACACGCCGTCGCGCAGAGCCTCGCCGGAGGTGTCGCCATCTACTTTTATCAACGACATGGAACGGACGAACAAGGAAAGCACCGAGCCTCCTGCCAAAAGCAAAAAAATAGTTTGAATTCTTTGAATCATAAATTAAATACAGTCTAAAAAATAATTTACCGAAAAAAAAATCGAAGAAATAGGCTTTCAGAGCTTTTATTTTTTCGTTTTTCGCACCTGCGCTTGTAAAAATATGTCCAAAGATAAAACCATTCCGTCAATCGTACAACATCGAAATATTTTTAGTTACTTTTGTCCCAGAAATAATTACAATATTTGTATGAAAAAACAAGACCAACAGTACCCAAGATTGAGTTTTTGGGAGCGCGAAGTTTTTTTTAACAACATTGACGTGGCGGTCATTGGGAGCGGCATCGTAGGACTGAGTGCTGCGTTGAGCCTCAAAGAACTCGACCCGTCGCTGCGGGTGGTGGTGCTGGAGCGCGGAGCGTTGCCGATGGGCGCAAGCACGCGCAACGCGGGTTTTGCTTGCTTCGGAAGTATGTCGGAGCTGCTCGAAGATGTGGACAATGTAGGTGAGAGCGAGGTTTTTGAGTTGATAGAACGCCGATTTCGGGGCTTGCGCCAACTTCGCCAGCGCGTCGGAGATGCCGCGCTTGACTACCAGCCCAACGGCGGCTTTGAGCTTTTTCGGGACGACGACGATGCCGCCGCCTCCAACTTTGAGCGGTGCGCCGACCGACTTTCGCACTTCAATCAACAGATAAAAAATATTACGGGCGAAGCCGAAACGTACAGAATAGACCGCGAGGCGGTCAATAAATTTGGATTTCGACACATCAGCCATGTGATTTATAACGCTTGCGAAGGACAACTACACCCCGGAAAAATGGTGACAGCACTCGCCCAAATGGCGCGCGAAAAAGGAATAGAACTTCTGAACGGAGTAGATATTTTGAAAATGAACGACGACGGAAACGCCGTCCAGCTCGAAACTCAACAAGGCTGGACGATTTCTTGCCAGAAAATATTAGTCACTACCAATGGTTTTGCGCGCCAGTTGCTGCCCCAACTCGATGTGTATCCTGCACGCAATCAAGTAGTTATCACCAAGCCTATCCCGAATCTTAACATCAAGGGTTGTTTTCATTACGACAGAGGATATTATTATTTTCGGAATATCGACAATCGGATTTTACTCGGCGGCGGACGCAATTTAGCTGCCGAAGAAGAAAAAACAGACCGCTTTGGTATCAATAATTTTATCCAATCTGCACTCAGTCAGTTGCTCCGCACCGTTATTTTGCCCCGCCAATCCTTTGAAGTAGATAGTTGGTGGAGCGGAATTTTGGGCTTGGGAATGGTCAAAAAACCCATCGTAGAGCAAGTATCTCCCAACGTCTGCGTGAGCGTCCGCATGGGCGGCATGGGCATCGCAATCGGTACTTTGGCAGGCGAAGAAGGGGCAAAGTTGGTCTTGGGCGGCAAAAAAAATCCATAAATTTTTTTCAAAAATTAGAATAAATTAAAAAAAAATCGCATTTTTGCAGGGAAACAAATAATCGCCCACACACATACAAACACATAATGACACGAAAACACTATTCATTGCTCGTAGCGATGTTGCTTTGCTTGGGAGCTAACACGCTTTTCGCCCAAGACTTGACCGACAAAAGCTGGCGCGAACATCGCAGAATCGCCGAAAAACAAGAAGAAGCGGGACAATTTGAAGACGCTGGCGACCACTACGAAAAAGCCTACCTCCAAAAAAATTCCAAAAAAGAACTTGCCTACAAAGCAGGCGAATGTTTCTATAAAGCACAAAACTTTCCACGCGCCGCGAAAGCCTACCAGTTCGTAAAAGACGTAAAAGATAAAGACATTGAGCTTCCCGCTCTGAAATACGCGCGCTCCCTAAAGCAAGCTGGGCAGTACGAAGAAGCGAGCCGCGAGTTCGCCTACGCCCTCAATAACTATTCGGGAGCAGACAAAAGCACGCTGCAGGCGGTAGTAGATATCGACATCAAAGGCTGCGAATTGGGTATGAAATACGCCGAAGAAACCAACAAAAAATCCGACGCCAAGATAGAATGGATGAGCGACAACATCAATTCACCCGAAAATGAGTTTGCGCCTGCGCCCTTCGGCGACGATATTTTGTACTTCGCTTCGACGATGAAAGGCAACGAAGCATCGCTTTTTAGAAGCCAACTCCAAAACGGACGCTGGCAAAAATCGTCCTCCGCAACGGGATTTCCCAAAATGCCCGACGGTCAGTTAGCCAACGGATGTTTCGCGCCCGACGGTCAGCGTTTTTATTTTACCATTTGTAAAATAGAAAAACAAAAGCGAGCCGCCGACAGATTTCGCTGCGAAATTTATATGATAAAAAAGAAAGGAAGCTCGTGGAGCGAGCCGCAACGCCTTCGCGACTACATCAATCAACCCGTCCATACTTCCACCCAACCCTGCGTAGCACACAAGGACGGCAAAGAAATTCTTTACTTTTCTTCCGATAGAGATGGCGGAAAAGGCGGATTGGATATTTGGTACGCCGTGCGGGACATCAACAGCGACGATATTGACTTCACATTGCCCAAAAATGCGGGCAGCATCAACTCCAAAGGTGACGAGGTCACGCCGTTTTATGACACACAAGACGGCACATTGTACTTCAGCTCCAACGGACAAATTTCGCTCGGCGGTATGGATATTTTTAAGTGCAAAGGCGCAGAATCACAGTGGGGCGCAGTAGAAAATATCGGCTTGCCCTACAATTCTTCCGTAGATGATATTTATTTTGTGTTAAAAAAATCACACACGGGTGGTTTTTTAGCCTCCAATAGAATCTCTGGAAAGGACAAAATAACTACCAACAATCAGGATATTTTTGAATTTTCGACCACAGCTCCTGCGCCAGACTTGACGGCGCGCGGCAGTATTTTTGACCAAACCAATAAAAGTCTTATGAAAGACGTAAATGTTAGTTTGTATGAAATAAATACCGACGGACAGAAGCGATTGCTCACCGGAAAGGTCGTAGAAGCCGTGTATGAATTTGCACTTTTGCCCAATAAAACATACACCGTCGAGGGCGAAAAAACGGGCTACCGCACGGCAGTAATTAATTTTAATACCAAAGACGGCGGCAAAGCAGCTACTTACGGCGAAAGTCTATACCTTGAGAAAGGCGACAAAACAGAGCCCGCCAAGACCGTTTCAGACCCCGTCGCTGCCAACCAATCTGCGCCCAACTCGGAGGAAACGCCGCTTCGTACGATTGATGACACCAAACCAGACGCTGCCGCTGCGCCAGCTACTTCGCCCAACAGCAAGACGAATGGAAAAGTAAATAACACCACAAAACCGAGCAAACAAACGCCAACCGCAATGCCGAGCAATACTTCCACCGCAACAGCAAATAACAAAAATATGAAACCTGCGCCCGCAGCTACAAAGCCAGCCACAGTGGTAACGCAGCAGCAGAACGACTTGGAAGATTTGCCGACTACCAGAACTACGACTACCTCGCGTCCTACTACGACGCAAGCACCCGAGCCAGCTGTGGCGACATCAAGCAGAAAGTCGGAGAGTAAGACCAATAAAGAGTCGAATAAAAATAAAACAGTTGCCGCCGCACCGACTAAAATAATGTCGGAGCCAGCCGCCGCCGTCCCAACAACGTCCATTACAACAATGGCGGGGGTAGCGGGTAATTCTTTCAAATTACAGGTTGGAGCGTTCCGCAATTTTGAACCGAACAGAGCGAAAAAATACGAAAAAGCGAAAGAATTTGGAGAACTCAACACAGAGCCTTACGCCGCCGAAAATATGACTCGCTTGGTAGTAGGTCAGTTTTCGAGCCACGCTGATGCTACGTTGGCACTCCGAAAACTTCGCAAAAAAGGCTTTCGCGACGCTTTCGTAGCTTACTATTCCGATGGCGTGCGTTTGGAAAAATAAAAAATAAATAAGTAGTTTTAAGTTTTAAGTTTTTAGTCATCATAAACTATTGAAAATCAATGAATTATGTCGAATACTAAATGTCATCTATTTAAGTGCATGAACTTACCAGTAAGTAAGTTTTTAGTGCTTAATTTTTAGTTGCACAATTAATTGGTTGTCAATTAGTTACAATATTGTGCTATCACGATTAAATTCTTTGCAAATACTTATTTGGGGCAAAGGCAACGCATACAAAGAATGAGGAGAAAATAAGGTACTCCAATTTTTCCTCATTCCTAAAATGCTTTGCCTTTATTTTTTTACCCAAAACTTATTTTTGCTGCGGTATATGTCAAAAATAAAATTTATTCCATACCTTTGCGTATGGAAACAAACTTTTCTGCCTCCGCTCAAAAAATTCTGACCGAAGCACTCACTTTTGATGACGTGCTGCTGCTACCTAACTATTCTGAAGTCCTGCCTCGAGAGGTAGATGTCACCACCCAACTCACTCGGGAGTTGCGCATCAATGCGCCCATTATTTCGGCTGCAATGGACACCGTGACCGAAAAAGAACTTGCCATCGCTATTGCGCGTCAAGGAGGCTGCGGCATTATTCACAAAAATATGTCTATCGGTAAGCAAGCAGATCACGTCCGAAGCGTCAAACGCTCCGAAAGCGGTATGATTATTGACCCCGTCACGCTGCACGCATCGGCGACCGTCGGCGACGCACTTGAGCTGATGCGTTTTCACAGCATCGGCGGTATTCCGATTATCGACCAACAACAAAAATTAATTGGTATTCTCACCAATCGAGATTTGCGCTTCGAGCGCGTTTCGGAGCGTCCTATCCACGAGGTAATGACCAAAGATAAGCTGATAACTACGTCCATTGGAACTGATTTTAGCTTGGCGCGCGATATTCTACAACAACATAAAATAGAAAAACTACCCGTAGTAGATACCGACTTCCGGCTCGTCGGGCTGATTACCTACAAGGATTTGATGAAGGTAAAAAGCCACCCCAACGCCTGTAAGGATTCTTTGGGTCGCCTGATGGTTGGGGCGGCAGTTGGTGTGACGGCGGATATGCTCGAGCGAGTAGACGCACTTGTCCATGTCGGGGTAGATGTGATTTGTATTGACACTGCTCACGGACATTCGCGCGGCGTATTGAATGCAGTAAAAAATTGTAAACAACAATACCCTCATCTTCAAATTATTGCTGGAAACGTTGCTACTGGTGCGGGTGCGAAAGCCCTTGCAGACGCTGGCGCGGACGGCGTGAAAATAGGTGTAGGACCCGGAAGCATCTGCACCACTCGGGTAGTAGCGGGCGTGGGTGTGCCACAATTCACAGCTATCCTCGAAGCGGCGTACGCGCTGCGTGGCACAGGCGTACCGATTGTAGCTGACGGCGGCGTGCGTTATACGGGCGACATTGTGAAGGCATTGGCGGCTGGCGCAAGCACGATTATGGCGGGTTCGCTTTTTGCGGGCGTAGAAGAAGCACCCGGCGAAACGATTATTTTTGACGGACGAAAATTCAAAGTGTATCGCGGTATGGGTTCGTTGGGGGCGATGCAAGTAGGCTCGAAAGACCGATACTTTCAGGACGTAGAAGACGACCTAAAAAAATTAGTTCCCGAAGGAATCGAGGGACGAGTGCCATTCAAGGGTTCGCTGGCAGAGGTGATGGTGCAATACATCGGCGGCTTGCGGGCGGGCATGGGCTATTGCGGAGCGGCAAATATCGCCGCGCTACAAGAAGAGGCTCGGTTCGTAAAAATCACATCGGCTGGCGTACAAGAAAGTCACCCCCACAACATCAGCATCACAAAAGAAGCACCGAATTACAGCAGAAGATAGCGTTTTTTGAGGAGGTAATGATGGCAGCGCAATATATGACCCGAAATTACCGACACCTCAAAGGTTTCGGTAATTTATAATCAACAAAAAAAAGCCCAACAAGTACGCTACTTGTTGGGCTTTTTTTACTGCCGTATTATTTTTTAGTTCAATGTAAATCGCAACTGCAAGCCGCCTCGAACACTGGTAATCGGAAAGGCTGCCGATGTTTTTGGCACCGTTTTGTTGTAATCTATGAATAAACGCAGCGACAGCTGCTTGTTGATGGCATATTCTGCTGACGGCGAGATACGGACTACCAACGCACCACGCGTCGGCTCGGTGGTGTTTCTATCCAACAGGTGATTGGAAGTAATGTCATCGCGGTACGAAATATCGCATTTGATATTGAGGTCATTGGCGACATTGCCGCCTCCGGCTGGCGGTGGCGGAAGGTTGTTTGCGCCCGGCACAGCAGGTTTGTTTTTATCTTTCTTTTTCTTTTTGTCGGTGGTGTCGCCTCCAAAATTAAGAAACGGAAGTCGCACATCTTTGAGGCGATAGCCGAAGCCAACGACGTATTCGGTCGTTTTGGTTTCTACCAACTGATAATCTGCGCCAAAACTCATCGCCAAGTTGCGTGATTTTTTGAAATCCACTCTCAAATTGAGGTCATTTTTTAGTCGCATATCTATTCCCAACAAAGGCGAAAACTGCTCTGTAATATTGACGGCTGGTACGCTGATTCGCGAATAATAGTTGCCCGTCGTGCTGCTCAATTTTGTAGGGTTGGTAGCGTCGTAGTCCAAATCGGTCGTGAACGAATTGACGGTCATCGTGGATTTGTAGCCGTGCGTGATACTCATATTTGCGACCCAATCCTTGAACCAAGGCAGCTTGGAAAGACCGTTGTAGGTGAGCTTCCAGTTGGGCAACGGAATGGTTTTGAAAATATTGGTATTGATAGTACTCGGGCTTTGACCGCTGTAAGTTGCCAAAAAAGAAAGCGCGACGACCTGCTGCTGCGAGCGTCCGTAGCCATTTCGGTAGCCCAAATCTCTTGTGTGGGAAGTCGTGTCGCCGCCTGCCAAACGGTCTGAAACGATGACTCGGGAGCTTTCAAATTTTGTGTAAAGGTCGTTCAGCGCAGTTTTGCTATCTTCAAACATAGTGTTGAGGGCAAAGTAAGAAACCGAAAAAGTTCCCATATCGCGTTTGATAGCGTGCGCAAATTCGCCATTTTTAAATTTAAAGAACTCTGAATGATTTTCTGTATAGTCGCGTTTTATGTCCAAGTCAATCCTCAAATCGGTAATCGGTTCAAGATTGACTGCGCCCGTAAAAGACTGTGTGTGAGTCTGTTGTACTTGCTGATTGAGCGACGAGTTGCGGGTAATCCAGCCGTTGACAGCGGCTTGGTCAAGCCATGCCTCGTTGGGTTGCGCTCCTGCCACAAACCCCCAACCGGGTGCCGTGAAGTTGTCTTGCCCGAAGAGTTTAGATTTTGGCAGATAGCCCGGCACGATGCTGCTGAACCGCTCATCGTAAGAAAAACGCGCTTTGCGAATACTCATCAGAGGGCGAATGAGAATGCGCTCCGCCAGCGACGGCTCGTACTCGGCTTCTTGTTTCACTTTTTTCGGTTTTTTACCGCCGCCTGCCGCCGCAGGCATACTGCCGTCGGAGGGATTGCTGCTGCCGTCGGGATTTATTTTTGGGTCTTTTCCGTTGGCAAATTTATCGGCTGCGCCGTCTGCGGGCATCGGATTTTTTTTCATATCCATCGGCGACGTTGGTTTCTCGACAGAGATATTGCCTCTCCGAAGTTTGTCGCTGTTGGGCATATTGCCGCCCGGCATACTACCGCCTTCCTCGTTGCCTTTGCCGTCCGAAGGTGCTGCGCCTTTGTTTTTATTTTTCTTACTTTTTCCGTCGTCGTCTGGGAGCGGAGTATTTATTTTTTTCAAATACGACCAGCGATTGTAGAGGCTTTCAAAATTTAGGTCTGCGTTGATTTGTCGGTTTTGAGTGTTTTGGATTACATTTCCGAGCGAGTCCACGTTGAGCGAAGCGGCGTTCCAGCCGTAGGTCGCTCCGTATTGCGCCCGCACTTGCACCCAATCCATGAAAGGAATTTGCTTGAAAGGCAGTGTATAATTGACGCTCAAGTTATGGGTATAATTTTTCGTCCGCCCCAAATCTTTGATATTCGACCAAATACTGTCTTTGGCTTGCTGCGTGTTTATTCGACCCAACGGCTCGTCAATGACGGACTGGTTGATGGCACTGAACGTAATTTTGAGTGCTTTGGTCAAGTCCCATTGCAGGTTGTAGTTGCGCCCCCAAGTGAATCTTTTGTTGTAAAAAGTATTCAGATTAGCGTCTTCGCCCGCAAATCGGTAGGTGGTAGTCTGAAATTGTCGCTCTAATAAAGTGTTGAACGCGAAGGTATTGGGCAACGGATTGAAGTTAAATTCCGTAATTAATTTCGCAAATTTATCGCGCTTCACGAGCCGTTTGAATGGCGTTACGAAGGTTGCTGGGCGAGTGTAGCTGTAGTCCAAACCGCCGCGATATTGGTCGCGCACGTCGCTTGCAATGATTGGGTCTTGCTTCGATGTTTGAGTGAAGGCATAAGTGACCGAAAAATTTTCGATGTCCCACGGCATTGGTTTTGCAGTCCCGGTGCGTTCTTTTCGGACGTTGGTGAAGTTGATACTCTTGATAGCGGTGATATTTTGCGCTTGTCTGCGAATAGAATCCCGCCTATTGGCATCGGTTTCGGAGTTGAGTTTGTCGGTCAATTTTACGTCCAAATCATAAGGGTCGTACTCGGGAGTGCGGATATTGTTGGAGTATTGTACGAACATTGGCAGCCTGATTCCCAACTTGGCGGGCAAAAATTTGTGCAGCTCCAAGTTGGAGGCGATGTCGTATTGGAGGATTTGTTCGCGGTTTCGCTGTGCGAGTTTCTCGTCAATTTTTCCCCAACCAATCGTGCTGTAGCTGCTCGAAATAGTGACAGACCCGATGTCCGCCAACTTCACGTCCGCACGAGCGGTGGCGGCGAATGCGCTGGCTTCGTCCAAACCGTTCACGCGGAGTTCGTTCACCCAAAGCTCGGCGGAGCTTCCACCGTCAACGCCCAACACATTGTTGCGCAAGCCAATCATCACTCCTTTCACCAATCCTAAATTTGGATTTCCGATCACTCGGACGGAGTTGTTGGGGTGTTCGCTGTCTGTGCGGACGAAGGTGCTGTCCAACGGAAAATTGAGCTTGTTGCGCAGCACTTTCAGATTTACTAACAAGGATTTTGGAAAATCAAGTGCATTTTCTTCTCTCCAAACTTCTTTGGAATATTCTGCGCTCGTCGGGCTGGAGTTCGTATTTTCGTCCGAAAAAGTAAGCGGCACTTCATATTCGTAATAATTTTTTTCAAAATCACTACCAAAACGAATGAACATACTCAAATCGCCATTTTTTGCATTGAGGTGTGCAGGCAAACGCTCGGCGTGCGCAAACATTCTGATGCGGTCGAAATTGACCAACGACTGATTGATAATTTTATAAATAGCTCTGCCGTCGTTTTGTGCCAAATTCACTACTCGGAGCGACAGCGATTGTTCGTTTTGGAGTACGTCAGGGAATGCTCCGACCGACCGCTCTCGCTGAATACCGACTGGCAAAACGTACCCAAACGGCTTCCTGCTGTTATTTTCTTCGATATTTACTTTATTGACATCAAAATTGGTGTTGTTGGCTACACTATTTGGCGTAAGCGGACGGTTGTAGCGTCGCCATTGGTTTCTGACCAACTGAAACTTGACCAAACGCAAGATGGTTTCGCCTGCAAATCCCGTCATGTACATACGGATAAAACGAATGGAGCGGAAATTTTGAATACTTCCTACTTTGGACGTGAATTGGTCCACCGGAATTTTGAATCGATACCATTTGTTGCTGAATCCGTTGTTGCTCACTACGATAGTGTCGGTGATATAGTCGCCCGAGCTTCTTTGTATTCCTCCGTTGAAGTCTGGCGTAAGCGGAATTTCATACTTGAAGTAAGCCTCGTTTTCTTCGAGCGTGTTGTCGTTGTTGAGGTCTTCTACGTCTGGAAAGTTCGTTCCAGCGTTGGTATTTTGGTTATTGGCGGACTGGCGCGAGTTTCCTTCCATGTTGTTGAACCTACTGTATCGGTCAATGACGGAGGAAGTGGCGGTAAATTGCGGGTCGTTGTAGTACACAAAATTATCGTTGGACGGGTCTGCGTCTATTTTTGCATAAGCAGCAGGACTCAACGTAGTTTTTACTTTACTCAACCAAGAAGAAAATACCTTTCTTTCTCCTTCGTCATCAAGTCCGTCGAATCCAACGTCTTGCGCGTTGCGAATATTAACATCATTGTCGAAGGCTTGCGTGATGGGTTCTACGCGCGGCACACGCCCCCAACGGGTAGTGTCCGTCTTGGAGCTGCTGTTGAGGCTCGGCAAACCATTTTCATAAAAATTGCGGGAGTCTTGCAAAATATCTTCTGATACACTTCCCAAATTGAGTACCAACCTTCCAGTGTTGTTGCCCGACCCAGCCGTATTTTTGACAAATGGACTCAAAGCCCAAAATTCGACAAATTCTACATTGGATTGCTCAAAATCGTTGATAGGCAGCGCGCGCTGTATGCCCGCCCAGCGAGATTCGGGGTCTTCCAAAAATCCAGCGGGATTCAATCCTTTCGTATAGCCTGCATATCCGCCCGGAATATCGTAGTTGTAAGGTCCGCGTTGGGTTGGCTCATAGACCAAGTCAAAAGTGGACTGCAAATTACTAAATCCGGGTTGGATAAAAGTATTGGGAAATAAATCCGTCTGCCCGACCGCTTGAAGGTAAGGGTCTTTGGTATCGGCGGTGCTGCGCACTGCGTCGTCCGCACGGTACCAGCTCAGCTTGGCTCTGTTGGCACCCGACACGACGGAGTCTGCAAGTTCCGACTCCTTGAAAAGGATAGGGTCTTTGTGCGGCACGCTCGAGATAGCCCACTTGTTGGCAGGAAAATCGAGGCTAATAGCGCTGGTGCTGCCTTCAAAATCATCAATATATACCGTGCCGCCTTTGTCTGCGCCTTGATTGACTGCGCTTGCGTGTCCGGGTCGTATGAGGGCAGCTTCGGCAGTGAGCGCAATCGAAGACGGAGCTTTGGTTTGTATAAACGGTAATCTATCCAACGCTTTGGTCAGCCACGGGGCTTTTGCGTTGTATTGCAAATCTACGCCGTAAACTCGGTTGTTGATAGGGTCTTCGCCGACGTTTACTTTTTGGGTAAATGGTCGTTCAAAAAGGTGCATATAGGTTGCTCCTATGTTGAAATCCTTATTTACTGCGTAGTCGGCTCGTATGCCGACCAAAGTTTTGGTCTGAAAACCGAATAAAGTATTGTCTTCAAAAGAAACGTTGATAGGCAAGCCCGAATTGAGCAAACCATCGTTGAGGATTTTCACTCGCCCGATGTTGTAATCTACTTCGTAATCAATGCCTTCTACGAGCTGTTGCGCCCCACCCGACACCCGCACCGAACCTTTCGGAATATTGAATGCTCCGAGAGAAATCTCGGACGAAACAGAAGATTTGTACGTCCCGCGAATGGTAAAACGGTTTTTTTCAGTAAATTCTCTGGCTCGCGTCACAGTTTCGCGGTAGAGTTCTTTGTAGTTCAGTGCGTCGCCCAACGGACCCGATACGACTGTTTTCAGCAACGCCCCGAAGGGTTCTAAAACTGGAAACATGACTCGCCCTGTGCGCGGCGCAATGGTCACGCCCGGCACGAAGTCGAATACGCCGTCTGCGCCCGGGTCATTTTGTGTATTTAGACGGTCGAGATTGAACACTTGAAGGAGTGGCAAGCCTTCGATGTTGCTGTTGGGCAAAAACCGCTTTTCGCCTTTCCCCGGCTCTTCGTAGTAAATATCAAGTTTAAAATCCTGCGGATTGACTTGGTAAGCTCCCGTAGAGTAGATATTTTTCATCATCAAATCCCAGCCGGGCGTAGTCACGTCCTGCGTAGAAGTTTTGAGCATTTTTACAAAAATCACGCCCGAAGTATCTGGATTGAACGTTGCGCTGTTGCCAGTGTCCGTCAATTCTCCTACGTGGAATGTCTTGCAGCCGTCAAAGATGTATTCGTATGCTACGCCCAACACTTGATTGGGTTGTAGGTTAAAATTGACGGAGATGAAGCCCAAATCTTCGTGGTAGGTGTATTCGGTGGGTGAAAGTCGGCGCGCGCCTACTTTTACGAAGTCGCGTCCTTGCTCATAGTTGAACGGCGCGGTCTGCAAAGCGGTCACTACTCCGTCCAATCGGCGAGCGTTGGGCTTGGCGAGAAGGGTAGAATAGAGATTGTTGGCTTTGTTGTCTGGCACTCCAAAACCGCGCTTGTCGCGCATCAAAGGCGTGTTGGGGATTAGATTGCCGAGTGGGTTTATTTTTTGGGTGGCGTGAGTAGTGTCTGGCTCGCCGATGTCGGAGAGTGCCACGATGTTGCGGATACCGCCTTCTGTTGCTCGACGGTCGTTGGTGACCCAAACTTCGAGTCGAGTAATTTTGAATTGGGTGTTGATTTGAGGCAGATTTTTGAGTCCGCCTTCAAAATTTTCACGGTTGTAGTGAGAGAGAAAAAAGTGCCGATTTTCGTCGTATTGGTCAGAAGTGAGCGTAAAATTTTGCTGTTGGCTACCGCCTTGTAGCTTGATGTCTTTGCGCTGTGATTTTTGTTGCGCAGCAATACCCGTCAATCTCAAATAGCCAAACTGGAGTTCTGTTTTTATTCCAAAAAGACTTTGCGCGCCCTGAATCAGATTGCCACGAAGGGGCAGACTGACGTTTCCCGCCTCTATTTTTTTCACAATTTCGTCTTCGCTAAATTCAGAGCTGTTGTATTTGAGTTTCATTTGGTTTTCAAAATCAAACGTCGCTTGGGTGTTGTAGTTGGTAGAAAGGTTGAGTTTTTCGCCGATTTTTCCCGTCACGTTCATTCTAATATTCATATCAAAATCGAATCCGCTTTGCGTACGCGAGCGAAGTGGCAAAATCGGATTGGCAACATTTTGGTAGAAACCACCAAAAATAAGGTCAATATTTCCCTGCGGGCGAATATCCACCGCCGTGCCTCCAAACAAGCGGTCAATTAATTGATTTTTGATATTAAATTTTTTCAACGGGTCGAGCTTGCTCAACGGGTCTATCGCGCTGTTTTTGTCCTCCGAGCGGCTGATGCCTGCCAGACGATTGAAATAGCTGCGCTGCTGCTCTGCCGCGCGCCATTTGAGATACTCCTCGAAGGTCATGTAAGAAGGCATCCGATAAAATTCGTTGCCGATTTTTTCGTTGATGTTGTACCGTCCCGTTTTTTCATCGAACTCTACGCTTTTGTCTATCGAACTCGGGTCGTTGAGGTCAAAAGGATTTTTACCATTTTTGTTCGTAAAGTCCGTCGGGCGGTCTTTGAGAGGCACGGTATCGAGCGCGACGCTGCGCGCGGGACGAGTAGCCGCGTAAGTATTGACCGTTGCCGCACGCTCTGGTGCGAAAGGGTCTGCAAGTCTTTTGGAGGGCGCGGTTTCAAGAGTAAAACTCATCATTGCGACGCCGCAGAGAGCCGCCACAAACAGGCTAAAGGATATATTTTTCATACTTATTTTTTCGATTTCCTGCGTTCCTCGCAGGAAGAAATTTCGAGTGATATTAAATTTTTCGTAAAATAATTTTACGACTTGACCCAAACGCATAAACAGCGTTTCGTATTGGAGAAGTGCGTGAATTTTAACAAAAAAACTGCATATATTAGTCCGCCAATGTCCGAAGCGTTTGCTTCGAACATTGGCGTTTTTATTTTTCACTAATTTATTTGGGTCAAGAAAGCAAGCGCAGCGCAGCTTTTATCAGCTCCTCTACGGTTGCCGTAGTTGGTTTGTCTTTCAGGATTGTATTTAATATTTTTTGCACATTTATCTTGTTGAAGCCCAAGGCTACCAGCGCGGACAGTGCTTCTTCGCGTATTTGGAGTGCTTTCGGTGCTACGCCCGCCGAGGCAGCCCAAGTGGTCGGAGCGTCGCCGCTTTCTTTCATCACTTTGTCTTTCAGCTCGATGATGATGCGCTTTGCGGTCTTTGGTCCGATGCCTTTCACTCTTCCGAAAGTCGCCAAATCCTCCGAAATAATAGCGGACTTCAGCTCCTCTACTGACATACCAGATAGCAACACTCGTGCCGTATTTGCTCCAATACCCGTCACCAACAATAATAACTGAAACAAATTGCGTTCCGTTTCTTCCGCAAAGCCATATAAAGTGTGGCTATCTTCTTTTATTTGCAAAAAAGTGAGAATTTTAACCTCCGAAAGTCCTTCGATTTTTGAGTATGTCTGTAGGCTGATATTCACATGGTAGCCCAAGCCGCTTGCCTCCACAAGGATATAAGTTGGGCTTTTGAAAGTTATTAATCCCTTTATGTAACTAATCATACGTTTATTTTTTTATTTTGGTTGAAAAAAAAATGAAGAAAAAATAAAATACTCCAATTCTTTTAGGAATGTGTTTAAAATAAAATAAGAAGTTTTGAGTTTTTAGTTTTGAGTTTTGAGTTTTTAATTTTGAGTCATCATAAACTGTTGAAAATCAACGAATTATGTCGAATATTAAATGTCATCTATTTAAGTGTAAGAACTTAAATTACAGACAATCACTGCGTTATTTTTTCGTTACAGCGCGCAGCGTTGCGCCTCAAAAATGCCTTGTTATTGATTGAATTTATTTGAAAAATTAGGGTACCTTATTTTTTCTCCATTCATTCGATGCGTCCTTGACTAATTATTTTTTTCACTCCTCAATCAAAGGTATGATAAAAAAATGAGATGCGAAGTTGGGCAGATAAAAATATAAAAAAGTAAAGAAATATTTGGCAGCCTCAAAAAATAGTCGTAATTTTGCGACCGCTAAAAAAGGCGAGGTAGCTCAGTCGGTTAGAGCGTGCGATTCATAATCGCAAGGTCGGGAGTTCAAGCCTCCCTCTCGCTACAAAAACAGAATTATTGAAAGGTACAAAGTTGTCACACTTTGTGCCTTTTTATTTTTTTTAATACTTCGTAAATTTTCTCTGCGGAGTCGTTCCAATCGAATTTTTGACGCTGCGCCCTTCCTCTTTCTACCAACTGCGCCCGCAAAATACCATCTGTCGTCACGCGTTCCATTGCTTCGGCGATTGCCGATGCGTCCATTGGATTGACCAAAACAGCGGCATCGCCAGCCACTTCGGGCATAGACGAACTGCGAGAAGTGATGAGCGGCACGTCGCAATACATCGCCTCCAAAAGCGGCACTCCGAAGCCTTCGAGCAACGAAACGTAAGTAATCGCCACTGCCGCCGCCGTTAGTTGCGCCAGCTTTTGAGCATCTAAATAACCCAAAAACTTAATATCTGCACGGCTTTTAGCGAGTTCCCAAGCGGATTTCACTTCGCCTGTCTGCCACGCCATGCGTCCGCCCAACAGCAACTTGACGGACGAATTATTTTTTTGCTTAAAAATATCAAACGCCTCGATGAGCCGCGCCACGTTCTTGCGAGGGTGAATCGCTCCTACATAAAAAAAATATGGCTGCCCGTCCGAATATTCCTTTCGGACGGATTGAATACTGCTTTCCGAAAGCGGCACAAACACAGTCCGACAGCCGTTGGCGACTACACTTATTTTAGAGTTTTCGATGCCATATTCTCGAATAATGTCTTGCTTTGAAAATTCGGATACGGTCACAATATGCGAAGATTTTTTTAAAAATTTTGGAATAAAAAAATCGTAATATTTTCGCTGAAAAAACCCAACCTGCATCGGATAATGGACGTGCGCAATGTCGTGGACGACAAGCAAGGTAGGCACAGCAGTAAGGAGCGACAAAAAGCCGTCGGGCGAGTAAAAAACGTCGGGACGGTACTTCCGCAATGCCCACGCAACCGCCAACTCAAACCACGCTACGAACAAAAACGGGTGTCGGGCAGGCGGAAAAAGTACGACTGGCGTGACGTTTTTTCCAAAAATATATTCTGGCTCAAACGGGCGGTCAAAGAAGAAAATAAACTCGTCTTCGGGGTGTCGCTCCACCATTCGGCGCAGCGTTTCGTAAGTGAACCAGCCGATTCCCTCCAGATTGGTTTTCAATAAAAAACGAGTATTGACGGCTATCTTCATCGTATTTTTCTTCGCAGGGCGGTCGGTAAATGCAATAGCCGAAACGCACGGCGCGCTTCGGCTATTGCAGAGAAGTTTTTTACGTTTTCTTTACTTAAATTTTTGCTTATAAAACCACGAGTTGTCGTTGAGTGTGAAGCCGACGGTCATCTTTCCATAGGTACTTTGCAATTCGTTGGGGATACCTTGCTTGCCTATCTCGAAGCTCAGATTGACGAAAGAGGTCTGCTGGCGAGGGAGGACAATCGGTAATCCGAAGCCAAACGTGATGCCGTAATTGGTCAGTTGTTGGTTGGCATAGACGCGCGGGTCTTGGGTGTAAAAAGCCCCAAACCGATAATGGATACGTTTCAGGTAGCTGTTGTAGCTGATGTAGTCGGGCGTGTATTCGCCCCCGACGGAGGCGCGCCAGCCGTTTTTGAGTGTTTCGGGTTTTGCATCGTTGCGGTAGCCGCTCCAAGCACCAAAGGAATAGTTGGCTGCCAAGCGGAATTTATTGACGACTTCGTAGCCGATGCCCGCACTGATTTCAAACGGCAGTTTGCCATTGCCGCGCGCTTCGTTGGCTACCAAAATAGTGTCCGTGATGCTCAACCCTGTGCTGTTTGCTATATATTTGGTATTGACGCGTTTGTAGAGTTTGTCGCTATTGGTTCGGAACGAAGTAGCGGAGTTGCCGTGTACGCCGAAGGTGATTCGCTTGCCGTTGTTGACTATTTCGCCAGCGTCATTTTTTTTCTTAAAATTATGGTCGTAGAGTACTCCTGCGTTCCACGTCACGCCGCCGACGCTGGTGTTGTCCACCAAATTATCGAGGTAAGAATTGTCGAAATCGTTGAAATAGACATCGCGCTCGTTGGTTGATTTTCCAAAAAAATAACCCAAATTGGCTCCAAAAGCGAGGTCTTTGTATTTTACGCTGTTGCTCCACTGCACTTTGTAGGTGCCGCCTTTGCCGAAATACCTGTATGTGTAATTTCCTATGCCAGGCAGATAGTTGGTGGATTGTACGTCGTAGCCGACGGTAGAAAAAGGAAGCAGGCTGAATCCCATTCCCCACGCATAGTTGGAGGGGCGGCGGCGATTGAGGATTTCGTTGATGGGGTTGGTGAGTGGAAATCCCAACGCCATGTAGCGGAGGTTGCCGCTCCAGACTTCGCCCGTCGTGTTGCCTTTTTTGAGTTGGGCGTATTTTCCGTACAAGCCTACCTCGAAAGCGGTACTTTTGAGGAAACTGAACGATGCTGGATTCTGCACGTTGAGATGAAATATATCGTGGTAAGTAGCGGACAGTCCGCCCATTGCTTCGGAGGCGGCGTTGTTTTGGTCGCTCAAATCCCCCAAACCGTACCTCGAATACGGCGAATTATCCTTCGGCGGATTGTTGTCCGATTGGGCATTGGCGACTGCGCTGGCTGCCATGCAAAACATGATAATTTTTAAATTTTTCAAAAGCATTATTTTTTATTTTTATTTAATTTTTTTATTCGTTTCCTACCAATATTGCTCGCAGACCTTTCAGCACCAAATAAGGTTCTAAAAAAAGTGTTTCGCACTTGATTTGCGAAGCCAACAATGCTGCATCGCCGCCTGTGAGGACGACCTGAATATTTGGTCCAAATTTTGCTCGATAAGCTGCTACGAAACCTTCTATTTCGAGCGAAACGCCCAACTGCGCGCCTGTGCGCAAGGCTGTTTCGGTATCGTAGCCGACCAGCAAACCGTCTAATTCTTTGGGTTCGACGAGTGGTAATGCCGCCGTTTGTTCGTGCATGGCACGCAATCTCATCTTTATTCCGGGCGCGATGCTGCCGCCGTGATAGTTATTTTTTTCGTCCAAAAAGTCGTAAGTCACACAAGTGCCAGCGTCTATGACCAAACAATTTTTGTTCGGAAAAAGTACGCTCGCTCCAGCTACGGCTGCCATTCTGTCGCGTCCCAACGTGTGTGGTGTGCGGTACAGGTTTCGGAAGGGCAACGGCGTGGCTGCTGTTAGTTCTGTGCAAGAATAATTTTCTTTCAAAAAAAATAGCAACTGCTTTTCAGCCGCACCGCTCGCCAACCAAGCAACTTTTTGGACACAAAAAGAGCGCAAATATAGTGCAATATCTCCAAACTGCGAAGGCTGCCACTGCCTGAACTCCAACAATTTGTCGCCCTCGAAAACGCCCGTTTTCGTCCGCGTGTTGCCTATGTCAAAAATAATAACCAAATTTTTTGATTTTTTTACTTACTCTAATGTTTGAAATGCCGCGTGCCAGTCATTACCATTGCCATTTGAAGTTGGTTGCAAACATCAATACTCTCTCGGTCTTTGACGGAGCCGCCGGGCTGCACTACTGCCGTAATGCCCGCTCCGTGCGCAATTTCTACGCAGTCCGGAAACGGAAAAAAAGCGTCGGAAGCCATCACCGCTCCTGCCAGACTGAACCCAAATTGCTCGGCTTTGGCTATCGCTTGGCGCAACGCATCTACGCGGGAGGTCTGTCCGCAGCCCATTCCGATGAGTTGTTTATTTTTTACCAACGCGATTCCATTCGATTTTAGGTGCTTCACACAGCGCGACGCGAAGAGCAAATCCTCGACTTCGAGTGCCGAAGGTGCGTTTTTGGTTGCCACTTGGAGTTCTTCGGCGCGCTCGGTTTTGAGGTCGGTATCTTGCTCTACTACTCCGTTGAGCAGACTTTTGAAACTTCTTTTTCGTACGAATAAGTCCTTGACAGTCAGCACGATGCGCTGTTTTTTGGAGGTCAAAAGCTCCAACGCTTCGGGCGAATAAGCGGGTGCGATGACGACTTCGTAAAACAACTGATTGATTTCGGACGCTGTAGAAATATCAATCGGACGATTGGCAATCAGAATACCGCCGAAAGCCGACACAGGGTCGCAAGCCAATGCCGCCTGCCACGCTTCGAGCAGCGTCGGGCGCGTGGCGATGCCCGACGAATTGTTGTGTTTGAGGATAGCAAATGTAGGGTCTAAATCTTTAAAATCGTTCATCAATGTGACGGCAGCGTCAATGTCGAGCAGGTTGTTATAAGACATTTCTTTGCCGCCGTGTTTTTCAAACATAGCTTCAAAATTACCAAAAAAAGCACCTGATTGGTGTGGATTTTCGCCGTACCGCAGCAAATCTGTTTGGTGAATGCTGTGTTTGAAGCCCAATTCGGCATTTTGACGATTGAAATAATTGTAAATTGCGGTGTCGTAATGCGACGAAACTTTAAAAGCGCGCCGCGCCAGTTCTTGGCGTTCCTCCAAATGGCTTTCGCCCAATTTATTTTTTAGCAAATTCAATAAAAATTCATATTCATTTTTGGAAGGAATCACGACTACGTCGCGGAAGTTTTTTGCTGCTGCGCGGATAAGCGAAATGCCGCCGATGTCTATTTTTTCAATAATTTCCGCCTCGTCGGTTGTGTTGGCGACTGTTTCCTCGAATGGATACAAATCTACGACGACCAAGTCAATCTCGGGAATTTCGTGCTGCGAAAGCTGCTTCGCGTGGTCTGGCTCGCGCTTGGCGAGGATACCGCCGAAGATTTTTGGGTGCAACGTCTTTACGCGCCCGTCGAGAATAGATGGGTAAGAGGTCAAATTTTCGACAGCGATGACTGGTATGCCGAGCGACTCTATGAACTGTTGGGTGCCGCCGGTGGAGTATATCGTGGTGCCGAGTGCGTGAAGTTGGCGCAAAATCGGCTCTAAATGGTCTTTGTAATAGACGGAAATGAGTGCGGATTTTATTTTTCTGCGTTCCATTTTTATTTTATTTATTTTTTGGGACAAAAATAATTTGTCACATTTTTTATTTTTTTTTGAAAAATTTATTAAGGAATTTGAAGAATTTTGTGTGTTTGTAGGCTCAACTGCCACTGCGGATTTGCCAAGCAATAATCCAGAGTGAGCTTTGTGTTGAGGTCGCGCAGGGCGTTGTCCATAGGTTGCAAATAAAAAAAGTCAAAATTCCAATCTTGGTATTTTTCGGGTTCTGCGCCTGCTTGTGGAAAGACCAATTTGAGTTCGTTGCCTGTCGTCAAGACCAGTTCAGAGCCTGATTTTGGACTCACACACACCCAATCTATGCCTTTGGGGAGCGGCAAAGTACCGTTGGTTTCGATGCCGACTTCGAGTTTTTTTGCGTGAAAAGCTGCCACCATTTCGTCGTCTAATTGCAGCAACGGCTCGCCGCCTGTGCAGACTACATAAGGTTTTCCGCCCTTACCTTCCCAGAGCGAAGCCACTTTTTCTGCCAACTCAATGGCGGAATACTTACCGCCGTTTGAGCCGTCAGTACCCCAAAAATCAGTGTCACAAAATTGACAAATTGCTTTCGAGCGGTCTTCTTCGCGCCCACTCCACAGGTTGCAGCCCGAAAAACGACAAAAAACAGCCGCTCGACCACTTTGCGCACCTTCGCCCTGCAAAGTATAATAGATTTCCTTAACTTTGTAGCTCATAACGGCGCAAAAATACAAAAAATAAATAAAAATTTATGACCTTATTTACTATTGGCAATAGAGTTCGCCTTCGCCACACGGGAGCGGAAGGCGTTGTGATGGCACATTCTGCCTTCGACGACATGGTGACGGTGCGGTTGGTGGACGATAATTTGGAGATTCCAGTTTTTAGAGAGGACTTGGTGAGTCTTTCAGAGAATCTTACGGACAAAAAAAATGTCACAAAATCAACTATTTCTCCAATTATTGCAGCTCCCGAGATTCGGACGGTCAAGGCACATTCGGAGAAAAAAATGCTGTCTTTCGTCTTTGAGCCAATCCACAATTCGCTCGGCGACACCGTGCTTTACTACAAGATTTTTATCCTCAACAGCACAGCGTTTGATTTTTTGTGTAAAATAAAGTTCATTAATCGAAGTCAAATTTTATTCGAGAAAGAAGAATTTTTAGACGCTGCCTCTGGTTGTTTTTTGGGAGAAATGTCTTACGATTTACTCAACGAACAGCCCGAAATAGAGGCTTCTTGCCAACTTATTGGGGACAGCAAGTCAGAAAAAGCACTTCAAAAAACACTTAAAATAAAAGCCAATACTTTTTTCAAAAATACAGTAGATTTGGACGAATTTCATGTTCCTGTGCAGCAGTTGGTATTGTTCGATAATTTCGTGCAACCCGAAAAAAAGGAAAACCCACAAGTCACCGAAACGGATTTGAAAACCTATACGCAGCAAAAAATCAGAGAGCATCGCTCGCCTACGCCCTACTTTATGGAGTCAAAAAAAGTATATGTTGCCCGTCACGCTGTGCAGGAATTAGCTAATTTTAGTACGGAAATTGATTTACACATAGAAAATCTGACTTCGCAGCACGCCAAGATGAGCAACGGCGAAATCGTGCAGACGCAAATACAACATTTTGAACGTTTCTTGGACAAAGCGATTCGGCTCGGCGTGCCGCGCGTATTCATCATTCATGGATTGGGAAAAGGAAAATTGCGCGATTTGATAGCCAGCAGCTTGCTTCAAAATAGAAACGTAGTGACTTTCAAAAATGAATTTCACCCGCGTTATGGCTTCGGAGCGACCGAAGTAATATTCCAATAAAAAAAATTGAAACTAAAATCGGAAGTTAAAATGCCAATTTGGCGACAAAAAAACAAGTACTTACAAACAAAAAATACATATTTTTTACTATCTTTGCACTATGAAATCAGAAGAAGAATTAGAAGCCAAAATAGCGGAGGATAACTATTTCGACGCACCTATGACCGGCACCTACGATGCCGAAAATATCCAAGCACTCGAAGGCTTGGAAGCCGTCCGGCTCCGCCCGGGAATGTATGTCGGCAGCACCGACACCAAAGGTCTGCACCACCTTGTCTATGAAGTCGTCGATAACTCTATTGACGAGCATTTGGCGGGACACTGTACCCACATCGAAACCACTATCCACCCCGACAACTCAATAACGGTGTGCGACAACGGACGTGGAATCCCTACTGGAATGCACCAAAAGTTGCAAAAATCCGCCCTCGAAGTCGTAATGACGGTGCTTCACGCAGGCGGAAAATTTGACAAAAATACTTACAAAGTATCGGGCGGTTTGCACGGCGTGGGCGTTTCTTGCGTCAATGCGTTGTCCATTTATTTGAAAGCAGAAATCCATCGGGAGGGCAAAATGTTTGTCCAAGAATATTCCGAAGGAAAACCTCTGGCGGACGTAAAACAAATCGGCGTTTCGGACAAAACTGGTACTTACATTACCTTTCGCCCTGACTCGAAGATTTTTGAGTCGTTGGTCTATAAATACGAAACACTCGCCCACCGTATGCGCGAGCTGGCTTATCTCAACAGCGGTCTGATACTCAAGCTGACCGACGAGCGCGAAACCAACGAAGACGGCTCTTTCAAGGAAGAAACATTCCTTTCGGAGGGCGGACTGATGGAGTTTGTAGAATACCTCGACGAGGGAAAAACCAAACTCACGGAGCGACCTATCCATGTGAAAGTCCGCGACGAAAACATTGAGGTCGAGGTAGCGATGCTTTACAACACAGGTTATTCCGAAAATATTTCTTCCTATGTCAATAATATCAATACGCGCGAGGGCGGTACTCACGTCAGTGGTTTTCGTCGTGCCGTGACTCGGGAGCTAAAAAAATATGGCGACGACAACGGTTTTTTCAAAAAACTAAAAGAAAGTATTTCAGCCGAAGACTTCCGCGAAGGGCTTACGGCGGTCGTGTCCGTCAAAGTGCCAGAGCCGCAATTCAAGGGGCAAACCAAAGGCGAGTTGGGCAATTCGGAAGTGACGGGCGTAGTGTCGCGCGTGTTTGGCGACGCACTGAAATATTATTTGGAAGAAAATCCGAACCAATCCAAGCGCATCGTAGAAAAAGTTATTTTGGCAGCCACCGCCCGTGCAGCTGCCCAGAAAGCACGCGAAATGGTGCAGCGCAAAAACGTACTCACAGGAAGCGGTTTGCCGGGCAAACTTGCCGACTGCTCCTCCCGCGACCCAGTCCAGTCGGAGATTTTTTTGGTGGAAGGAGATTCGGCAGGCGGCACCGCCAAGCAAGGGCGCGACCGAATGTTTCAGGCTATTTTACCACTTCGTGGAAAAATCTTGAACGTCGAAAAAGCGTTGGAATACAAGATTTATGAGAACGAAGAAATCAAAAATATGTTCACCGCGCTCGGCGTGAGCATCGTCGAAAACGAAGGTGTGAGAGTGTTGAGCATCGAAAAATTACGCTACCACAAAATCGTCGTCATGTGCGATGCCGACATTGACGGCAGCCACATCGTGACGCTGATTCTGACTTTCTTTTTTCGCTATATGCGTCCGCTCGTCGAGCAAGGACACATTTATATCGCTGCGCCGCCACTTTACAGAGTCGGCAAAGGCAAGCAATTCCGCTACTGCTGGAACGAGGAGGAACGCAAAGAAGCAATCGCCAACTATTCGGGCGGCAAAGGCGACGACTCCGTAAAAACCCAACGATACAAGGGTTTGGGAGAAATGAACGCCGAGCAACTCTGGGAAACCACGATGGACCCTACCACACGCATTTTGCGTCTGGTATCCATCGAAGATGCAAACGAATGTGACCGCACATTTTCGATGTTGATGGGCGACGAAGTGCCGCCGCGCCGCGCTTTCATCGAAGCCAACGCAAAGTACGCAAAGGTAGATGCGTAAGAAGTTTTTAGTTTTTAGTGATTAGTTTTTAGTCGCATTCGTTAGTAGCGAAAAGCGGAATGTTAAGAAACTTATGTTACGCAAAATATTTTCTTACTAAAATTTCAAGTGGCGTTTTATTCAATGTGACTGCCTTTTCAGACGTGCCTTGTAGAAATTCAAGTTTTTGCAAAAATATCGTCTGGCGAAGCGAAAACTGTTTGAAGTCTGGCG
>JAYUHK010000008.1:0-1815 GCA_043767025.1 Saprospiraceae bacterium
ACACTTAAATAGATGACATTTAATATTCGACATAATTCATTGATTTTCAATAGTTTATGACGACTCAAAATTAAAAACTAAAAACTTATAACTACTTAACAGAAAAAATAAGTAGTTTATTTTAGACGCGTTCCTTAATGGAGCTGGTAGGCTGCGCTTTCAAAAAAATCAACCAAGCCAGCAAACCCAACAAGCCGCCCATAAAAAAAGCCGCTCCCGGAAAATGTACGATTGCGCCAGCAGAGGTAAAGTACGAAAATAAGTGAGTAGCTGCGAGCGGTGCCACGACGGTAGAAATACTTATCAAACTGGTGAGCGCGCCTTGCAGTTCTCCTTGCGCATCAGGCGGAACTTGTTTAGAAATCAGTCCTTGCAGCGTCGGTCCCGCAAAGCCACTCAACGCAAACGGAACCATAATGGCGTACATCATCCAACCTTGCGAAGCGAAACTAAACAAAAAAAATCCTCCGAAAAAGAAAAATAAACCGATTTTGATGGATCTGTTTTCGCCCAACGCAGGTACGGCTTTTCGTATCAAAAAACCCTGTACGAAGGCAATCATCAAGCCCACAAATGCCAGCGAATAGCCAACTTGCGCGGGCGACCAAGCAAATTCTTTCATCGTGAACAACGCCCAAGTGCTGGGGTGAACTTGCCCCGCCAAGTTGGTGCAGACCAAGCAGCCGACCAAACCGAAAAGAACGGGATATTTTTTGAGATTGAGCAACGAACTGACGGGATTGGCTCGTTTCCACTCGAAAGCACGGCGATTCTCGACCGCCAAGGATTCGGGAAGGACAAAAAATCCGTAGATACAATTCAATAAACTCATACAAGCGGCAGCATAAAACGGCACTCGAAAACCCAACTCTCCGAGCAAACCACCCAAAAATGGTCCGATAATGAAACCCAAACCAAACGCTGCACCTACTACGCCAAAGTTTTGAGCGCGCTTTTCGGGCGTGCTGATGTCAGCGATGTAAGCACTCGCTGTCGTAAAACTTGCGCCAGCGATGCCTGCAATGAGTCGCCCCACGAAAAGCCAGCCGATAGACGGAGCCAGTGCCAAAAACAAATAATCTATCCCCAAGCCTGCCAAAGACAGCAAAAGTACAGGGCGGCGACCGTATTTATCGCTCAATCCGCCCATAATCGGCGAACAAATGAACTGCATCAGGGCGTAGGAAGCGATGAGCCAACCCGAATACAAAGCGGATTCGCTCAAATCGGTGTGCGTCAGCTCTTGGATAAGTTTGGGCAACACGGGAATAATAATCCCAATCCCCATCACATCAATCAACAAAGTGATAAAAATAAAAAAAATCGGACTGTTTTCTTTCTTTTCGGACATAGTTTTTCTGTTTCGGACGTTTTTTTTTGGTAAATGTAGTAAATTGAGAGCAAAATCTCCCAATTTTTCTTTTCGCTGTTTTGCAAAGGAAATATTCCTACGAATATGTATTTTTGATAAATAAAAATTTTAGACTGCGTTTGTATATATTGTTGAAAATTAATTGCAAAAAAATGGAGCAACTAAAAATAAAAATGTATATTTGTTAGATTAACTGATGTTACGCAGAAACATTTTGACTGGCTCATTTGAGCTTAATTTTTGTAGCTATTTACTTGGTCCTTGTCACTTTTTTTCTTGATAAAAAAAGTAACCAAAAAAATCAAGTGCTCTGTAGAAATTCTAAAGCTTTTGCCTAAAAATCTCGTCGGCGCGCGAAAAATACTCGTCGGCTCCGCCAGACTCAAACAGTTTTCGCTTCGCCAGACGATATTTTTGCAAAAACTTGAATTTCTACAAGGCAC
>JAYUHK010000009.1:0-2335 GCA_043767025.1 Saprospiraceae bacterium
CTTTTTTTATCAAGAAAAAAAGTGACAAAGACCAAGTAAATAGCTACAAAAATTAAGCTCAAATGAGCCAGTCAAAATGTTTCTGCGTAACATCAGTTAATAAAAAAATTCCTTTGCGTAACGTGAGCATCTAAAAAAAATACTAATGTCAGAACCCAAATATACACAGAGTTTGAAGGATCATCGCGACTATCATAATACGATGGATAGCGCATTAAACGCAAGCAAAAACCCTTAAAACTGACTCTTACCTCATTTTGGGACGGCGGCGTTTGCCACTGAACTGCATCATGCCTCCGTTTTGCATCTGCATCTGGCGCGCCACTTTCATCTGTCCGCGCTGGGCGATTGCGATATCCATTTGTTTCATTTGGTCGCGCAGCATTGGCTCTGTGATGCTGTATTCTTTTGCTTTTTTGAGGTAATTCTGCGCTATATTCCATTTTTCTTTCACGGCTTGGATATTGGCAAGTTGCAGCCAGACCATTGCTTTTTCGTTGTCGCCGCCGGGCATTCCGATTTCGTTTGCTTTCAAAAACGCAGTTTCGGCGGCGTTCATATCTTTGCGCTGCATGGCGATAGTTCCCGTCAGCATCTGGTAATAGGCGCGATTGTAAGAAAAAAGCCAATCGGGTTTCCATGTCATTTTGAGGCGTTTGGCGGCAGCGTCAAAGTCTTGGGTTTGCATTATTTCGGCGGCAGACTGCACAGTACCGAGCAAAATATAACCCGCCGTCAAGATAATTGACACCAAAAAAAGCGGCAACGCGTACCAAAAACCAACCGTGAAAGCCAGCAAAAGACCGCCCAGAAAAAATATTGCCATCAAAGCAAAACGTAAATGAATGTTGATATTGAACATATTTTTATTGAAAGTTTTTTTGTTAAAATGTATTTGAAATAAACGTTTTTTTATAAGTTTTCGAGTGCGTTTTGCGGACTTCGTTCTTCCCAGACTGCGCAAAGATGAACGATGGTGGCTACGGCGAGATTCATGTCTTGCACCGCCACCCACTCTTGGCGGGAGTGAATACCGTGTTCGCCAGCAAAAATATTCGGGCAAGGCAAGCCCATAAACGACAGTCGCGAGCCGTCCGTGCCGCCCCTGATGCTCCCGTAATTCGGCTCGATGCCCGCTCTGCGAATTGCTTCGAGTGCGTTTTCCGAAATTTGGGGATATTGCGCAATCACTTTTTTCATATTGCGATATTGCTCTTTGACCACAAATTCGGCAGTAGAGTTTGGATAATTTTTCATCGTTTCGTCCAACAGCTGCTTCAGCTCGGCTTCAAAAATAGCCAATTCTTCGTCCTCGAAAGAGCGAATAATAAAACCCAAAGCCGTGGATTCGAGCGTCCCGTTGATGTAAGTTGGGTGGATAAATCCTTCTTTTTTCTCCGTTGTTTCGGGACAGAGGCGGTTTTTAGGCAATTTTGCGAGCAATTCGCCAGCGATTTTGAGCGAATTTTCCATCTTTCCCTTTGCGTAGCCCGGGTGCGCGCTCACGCCGTGAATCGTAATCGTCACGCCGTTGGCACTGAACGTTTCGTCCTCGTAGTCGCCCAATGTGCCGCCGTCAAGCGTGTATCCAAAGTCTGCGCCGAGCCTTTTCAGGTCTATATTGTCCACGCCGTGTCCTACTTCTTCGTCGGGCGTAAAAAGTATTTTGACATCGCCGTGCTTCACTTCGGGGTGGATCACCAGAAAGTGAGCTGCGTCCATAATCTCGGCTACGCCCGCTTTATCGTCCGCGCCGAGCAAAGTCAGACCGCTTGCGGTGATGATGTCTTGCCCAATTTTATTTTTTAGTTCGGGGTGTTCGGCAGCTCGGATTATTTGAGTCGGGTCGTCGGGCAGCACAATATCTGCTCCCGAATAATTTTTGTGCAGGATAGGCTTTACGTCCGTCCCGCTACAGTCGGGCGCAGTATCCACGTGGGAGCAAAAGCAAATGGTCGGTACTTTTTTGTCGGTATTGGACGGAATGGTGGCATAGACGTAACCGAACTCGTCGGTAGCAGCGTCGGCGATGCCCATTGCGAGCAGTTCGGCTGCGAGCAATCGGCTGAGGTCTTTTTGTTTTTCGGTAGAAGGCGAAGCGGTCGAGTTCGGGTCGGACTGCGTGTCAATCTGAACGTAGCGCATGAACCGGTCGGCTGCCGTGTGCGGATAATCTTTGAATGTCATATTTTTCTAAAAAATCTAATGTTACTATATGGTGTAAGGAAAGTAGTTTAGGAACGCGTCCAAAATAAGTTACTGTATTCTGACTTGTCTTTTGAGCCAAAACTGCGTTAGATTTTCGTTACGATGCACAGCATCGCGCCTCAAATCT
>JAYUHK010000010.1:0-5006 GCA_043767025.1 Saprospiraceae bacterium
CGAGTCATTAGTGCCAGCTGCATACAAGACTGCTTCGCGAGGGCAGAGGTGGGCAGGTAAGTAGTCAAAGTTGGGAGTAATTTTGATAACTCGCGCAAGCCATTCAAAAAAACTGTCATTAACTTCTTTCAAAAACAAAGCTATGGTAATTTTTTTTAATATCCAAATTTTTTTATACATCGAAATACGATTTTGTGACATAATAAAAGCAATAATTTATTATTCTGTGACGTTACAACTCAACAAAAATACTGAAATTAATTTTTTAATACTTAAAAATTGTGACAAAAAATAATTTAAAAAAAAAGTGAAAATAATTGCAAATAGCATTTATACAACTACTTTGCGTGTTTTTTACACGAAGTTGGCATTTAACAAAAACTTTTTTCGCCACGAAGCGTTTTTTTATCTTTCTTTGCAGAAAAAATATCTTTTCGCAGTTTTTCTTTTATGATAAAAAAATATGTTTGTATTCACGGGCATTTCTACCAACCGCCCCGCGAAAACGCTTGGCTCGAAGGCGTAGAAATGCAGGACTCCGCCGCCCCTTTCCACGACTGGAACGACCGAATCAACTTTGAATGTTATGCGCCCAACACCGCCGCCCGAATCCTCGACGAGGAGCGCAACATCGTCAATATCGTCAATAACTACACTAATATTAGCTTTAATTTTGGTCCTACGCTGCTCTCGTGGATGGAAATTAGCGACCCTGACACCTACGCCGCTATCCTCGAAGCCGACCGATTGAGCCTCGCCAAATACAACGGACACGGCTCCGCTATTGCGCAGGCTCACAGCCACCTGATACTGCCGTTGGCAAATGAACGGGACACAAAAACCCAAATCGCTTGGGGAATTGCCGACTTTCGGCATCGCTTCGGACGGCAGCCCGAAGGAATGTGGCTCGCCGAAACAGCCGTCAATACCGATAGCTTGGAGGAACTGGCGGCGCAGGGCATTTTATTCACGATTCTGGCACCTCGTCAGGCGCGCGCTGTCCGACGGACGGGCGAAATGGCGTGGCGAGAAGGCGCAGTGGATACTCGGCAGCCCTATCTTTGCAAACTGCCGTCTGGAAAAACAATCGCCTTGTTTTTTTACGACGGCGACATTTCGCAGTCTGTGGCGTTCAATGGTTTGCTCAACAACGGCAAAGCTTTTGCGAAGCGAATCATGGAAGGATTCAATCCTTCGGACGCTCCGCAGTTGGTCAATATGGCTACCGACGGCGAAAGCTACGGGCATCATCATCGCTACGGCGAGATGGCGTTGGCGGACTGCCTGAACTATATCGAAGAAAATAAGTTGGCAAAACTAACCAACTATGGCGAATATTTGTCGCTTTTTCCGCCACAATTTGAGGTGCAAATCCACGAAAATAGTTCTTGGAGTTGTGTGCATGGCATCGAGCGTTGGCGGTCGGATTGTGGCTGCTGCTCGGGCGGTCGCTCCGATTGGAACCAAAAATGGCGCAAACCGCTTCGCGAAACGCTCAACTGGCTTCGAGATACCATCGCGCCGATATATGAGCAAGAAGGCGGCAAGATGCTCGACGATGTTTGGGCGGCTCGGGACGAGTATATTCAGATAGTTTTGGACCGAAACAATGAAAGGGTAGAACAGTTTTTTGCTCGCCACTCGTGCCATCGGCTTTCGGCAGACGAAAAAATACAGGTGCTGCGAATGATGGAAATGCAGCGCAATACGATGTTGATGTTCACTTCCTGTGGCTGGTTTTTTGACGAAATCTCTGGCATCGAAACCAACCAGATTTTGCAGTACGCGCTGCGGGCGATTCAGTTTTTGGCGCAAGTGTCGAATGTAGATTTGCACGAGCAGTTTATCTATAAGTTGGCGGCTGCGCCGAGCAATGTTTATCCAGATGGTGCGTTCAGCTATCGAAAAAACGTGCTGCCGTCGCGGGTAGATTTGGTGCGAGTAGGAATGCACTACGCTGTGACATCGCTTTTTGAGAAATTTCCACAAAAACTTTCTCTATTCAATTACCTCGCTACGAGCGAACTTTTTGAACGCATCGAAGCGGGCAACCAGAAATTGGCGATGGGTAGGACGGTCGTAAAATCAAAAATCACACATTCGGACAAGCATTTTAGCTTCGCAGTGCTGTACTTGGGACAACAAAATATCATCGGAAATATCTCGACCGACATGACATTGGCGACTTTCGACGAGATGCAGCAACGCATCAGTGTAGCATTTAGAGACCACAATTTGGGCGAAGTCATCAGTATCATGCAGACGTATTTTGGCTCGCAAACCACTTATACACTCTGGCACCTGTTCAATGATGAAAAGCGGAAATTGCTGCACGACCTGACCGAAAAGAACCTACTACAAGCCGAAAACGCGCTGCGTGAGTTTTACAACGATAATTATCAGCTCATGTCCACGATGCAGCAAAGCGATATTCAGGTGCCAGACGCTTACAAAAATGCAGTGCAGTTTATCGTCAATACAGATTTGCACCGCTATTTCGAGCAGGATTTGATGAGCCAAGAAGAACTTCAACGCCTTTCGGACGAGTTTAAAAAATGGAACATCGAATTTAACAGCAAGCAGTCGCTCAAATTGGCGGCAAGCGAGCGAATTTTTAACGAAATAAAAAAAATAGAAACGGGCGAAAGCTCCATCGAACATCTCCAACTGCTGAATTTTATCGCCGAGCGACTGGCGCAAATCGGCGTAAAGCTCAACAACTGGAAAAGCCAAAACCAATACTTTTCGATGCTCAAATCACATCGCAACGGCGAATGGTGGTGGGTCAATGAAACGTGGCGCAGCGAATTTGTAAAACTCGGCACTTGGCTCAAAGTGAAAAGTGATTAAGTAGTTTTTAGTTGTTAATTTTTAGTTGCATAATTAATTGGTCGCCAATTAGTTACAATATTGTGTAATCACAAGAAATGCTTGCAAATACTTAGCGTTCTTGTTGTTTGAGGCTGTAAGATTTTCTGCAAATGCAAGTCGTTTGAAAATCTTTTGTTATTTTTTTCGGAGGATACAATAATTTGAAACGAATAAAGGTTTAAGGAGAAAGTTTTAAAAAATTCATAGACTTTCTTCATCATTTAAAAAACCTATATGCAGCAACTCTCTACACAAAATCAACTGTTACAACATCTTTACAACGAATTGCCGAAAGCCGAAGCCGCAGCCCTCAACGCCGAAATCGCCAGCGACTGGTGGCTTCGCGAAGAACACGCCGACCTTATAGAAAGTCATCGCCGTCTTCCGAAGGCAACTTTTTATCCGAAGCACAGCACGATTCAGAATATTCTCAATCACAGCAAAAAGACCGTTTCCGCTTTTTCGTAAAAAAGGAAAAATATCCAAAAAAATCCCTTTCTTTCCTGCCGAGAGAAAGGGATTTTTTTTGTAAAAAAAGGAAAAAAATGGGCATTTTATTCCAGACGCATTTCCAAAAAAAGCACCTAAAAAATTTATTTTAAAAAAATTTAAAATAAATTTGGTAAATAAAAACAAATCGTTTATCTTTGCACTAAATTAAAAACAAAAAATTTATTTATTTATTTTTTGACTTTTCTACACAAAGTATGGCTCATTAGTTCGATATTTGAACCGCCACAGCGACAGCCACTTATTTGCAAAAAAAATATTTTAAAACTTCTATAAAAAATAAAAATTACGAAAACCATGTCCACAGTAGTAAAAGATAGCAAAGACAACAAAGAGCGCGAAAACAAGCTCAAATCCCTACAACTAACCATTGACAGGCTCGACAAAACCTACGGCAAAGGAACGATTATGAAGCTCGGCGACAAGCAAGTCGTCGAGATAGACGTAATCTCGACCGGCTCCCTTGGTTTGGACGTTGCGCTCGGTATTCACGGGCTTCCGAAGGGACGTATCGTAGAAATCTATGGACCCGAATCCTCCGGAAAAACGACTTTGGCAATCCACGCCATCGCCGAATGTCAGAAAAAAGGCGGTATCGCAGCCATTATTGATGCCGAACACGCTTTCGACCGCTTTTACGCCGAAGCGTTGGGCGTAGATGTCGAAAACCTTCTCATCTCACAGCCCGATAACGGTGAGCAAGCACTCGAAATAGCCGAAAATCTTATCCGCTCCGGCGCAGTAGATATTTTGGTCGTGGATTCGGTCGCCGCTTTGGTACCCAAAAGCGAAATCGAAGGCGAAATGGGAGACTCCAAAATGGGTCTTCAAGCTCGCTTGATGAGTCAGGCAATGCGAAAACTAACAGGAAGTATCGGCAGGACAGGTTGCTGCTGTATCTTTATCAACCAACTCCGCGAAAAAATCGGAGTCATGTTCGGTAATCCCGAAACGACGACGGGTGGTAACGCCCTCAAATTTTATGCGTCCGTCCGCTTGGATATTCGCAAGTCTGGCTCGGCTCTGAAAGACAAAGAAGGCAACGTTTTTGCCAACCACGTCAAAGTGAAAGTCGTCAAAAATAAGCTCGCACCTCCTTTTCGCGAAGCGCAATTTGACATTGTGTTCGGCTTGGGCATCTCCAAAACCGGCGAAATCGTAGATATGGGTTCCGAGATGGACATCATCGGCAAGAGCGGTGCTTGGTACAGCTACAACGGTGCCAAAATCGCACAAGGTCGCGACGCCGCCAAACAATTTTTGAGTGACAATCCCGAAATGGCGAATGAAATAGAACTCAAAATCAAAGAAAAAATATCCAGCAACATCGTCAAAGTTCCAGCTGCCAGCATAGAGGACGAAGAAATGGGCGACGACGATTAATTTTTTGATTTTAAAACATTTACTCATGTAACGCAGAATATTTTTTGCTAAAAATTCAGGCAGTATTTTATTCGGTATTAGTGTATTTTCAGACGTGCCTTGTAGAAATTCAAGTTTTTGCAAAAATATCGTCTGGCGAAGCGAAAACTGTTTGAGTCTGGCGAAGCCGACGAGTATTTTTCGCGCGCCGACGGGATTTTTAAGCAAAAACTTTAGAATTTATACAGAGCACTTGATTTTTT
>JAYUHK010000011.1:0-4146 GCA_043767025.1 Saprospiraceae bacterium
GGCAATTTATTGCGGTCACAATCTTCCCAAATTTCCAACATATATCGGAGCAGTTGGAGGTGCGGAAACTTCGGCACATAACTTTTATGCTCGAACAAAAAAGCTATTTTGATAGGTTCGCGGGCTGCGCCGTAATTACATTCCCAAACTACATCAGCGAAATATTCTTCGAGTTGGTCAGAAATATAAGAATTGTTAGAAATCGCAAGTGATTGAAAATCAATATTTTGCACCAATCCCTGCGCCAAAAACTGCTGAATATACTCTTCTACCACGTCTTGTCGAGAAAAGGCGACTTTAAAAAATTCATCGTGCGGATTGGTACTTGGCGACTTCATTACTTGCTGTTTTTTGTGTATTCCAAAGACAAATATACAAACATTTGTCTTTTTACAATTATTTTTTGCACTTCAAAAGTCGCCGACCGCCGTTTTTTTTCTATTTTTGTTTTTGAAGGAATGAAAAAAAATAAAGTGCTCAAATTTTTCCAATCAATTCAAACAATAACAAGGCATTCTTGAGGCGCAGCGCAGCGCATTGTAACGAAAAATAATGCATTGGTTGGTTGGATTTAGCAGAAAAAGTGGGTAATTTATTTTAGACGCGCTCTTAAATTATATTTCACCGCAGCAAGACAAAAATTATGATTCGATACAAAAAAGATACCGACCTTATTGCCACTCTTACGTTGGATATGTCCGATAAGAATGTTAATATTATCAATTATGAAATCGGACGGACGTTTTTGCCTGTTATCAAACACTTGCTGCAAGAAAAAGCCAAAGGCGAGCTTCGCGGCGTGATTATTACTTCTGCCAAAAAATCTTTTCTTGCAGGCGGCGACATAGACTATCTCTACCAATCCAATGACGCGCAGGCAGTTTTTGACTTTTCGCAATCGCTGACGCATTTTTTGCGCGACCTCGAAAGCCCCGGCGTGCCTGTCGTAGCTGCCATCAACGGCTCGGCTCTGGGCAGCGGATTCGAGTTGGCGATGGCTTGCCACTGGCGAGTGGTTATCAACAACTCAAAAACGCAACTCGGCTATCCCGAAGTGATGCTTGGGCTGATGCCCGGAAGTGGCGGAGTGGTGCGCTTGCTTTGGCAGCTCGGTTTGGAGCGCGCATTTCCGATTTTGACCGAAGGCTATCGTTATTCGCCACAAGAAGCCTTCGAAGTAGGTATGGTAGATGCGCTGGCGACCGACGAGGACGACATGATAGAGCAGGCTCGGCATTGGCTTTTGCAGCACCGCGAGGGGCGACGAGTGTGGGACACGGAAACGGGAAAAATTCCATTTGGTACTGCGAATGACCCCGCAATCAGGCAAGTCATACGGCGATATACGGCAGAATTGGAGCGACGGTATCACGGCAATTATGCCGCTCCGCAAGCTATTCTCAACACGTTGGCGGAAGGTTCGGAAGTGGATTTCGATACAGCGTGTAGAATACAAAGTCGATATTTTACCAAATTATTATTAAGTGAATCCGCAAAAAATATGATAAAAGTATTTTGGTACGACCAAAATACAGTCAAAGCAGGTGCAGGTCGTCCGAAAGGATATGGGCGTTTTCGTCCCCGCAAAATCGGTATCATCGGAGCTGGTCAAATGGGTTCGTCCATCGCCTATGCGTGCGCGGCAGAGGGATTAGAAGTAGTGTTGAAGGATATTTCTAAACCCGTCGCAGAATTAGGCAAACAATATGCGGTAAAACAACTCGATAAGTTAGTGAAACAGCATAAAATTTCGGAAAATGATAAAAAAAATACGCTCAAACGGATTTTTGCAACCGAACAAGCCAAAGATTTTGAGGGTTGTGACTTGGTGATTGAAGCGGTTTTTGAAAGTCAGGCAGCGAAAACAAAAGCGTTGAGAGAGGTAGATGACTTTTTGGACAGCTACACCTTTATCGCCAGCAATACGTCGTCTATTCCGATTACAAAATTGTCACAAATAGTCGGACATCCAGAAAATTTTATTGGGATTCACTTTTTTCCGCCTGCCGACGAAATGCCGTTGGTAGAAATTGTGCGCGGCAAAAATACGTCCGAAGAAACGATTGCCCGCGCCTTTGATTTTTTAAAAATTATCAAAAAAAATCCGATAGTAGTTTTAGACAATCCGGGTTTTTATGTCGGGCGCGTTCAGAATATTTATATTTTGGAAGGTATCTCAATGCTCGCCGAAGGCTACGAAGCAGCACTAATCGAGAATATAGGTCTTCAAATCGGAATGCCCAAAGGTGCTTTGGCGACCGCCGACGACCTTTCCCTGCGGCTCGTGTTGGATTACGAACAGCAGGCGGCAACTCACTACGGGTCTAAATACGTCCGCCACCCAGCTGTCGAAACCCTGCAAACGATGGTCAATGAATTTGTGCGCATGGGCAAAAATGCCAAAGCGGGCTACTACAACTACGACCGCGACGGCAACAGAGAGCAACTTTGGGACGAATTAGCTAAAAAATACCCTGTCACTACCCGAGAAAATTATGATATTAAATTAATCACTGACAGATTGCTACTTTCGCAGGTCTTGGAAGCGGTGTGGTGCTTGCAGGAGGGCATAGTGCATTCGGTGCCAGAGGCGAACATTGGCAGCGTCTATGGTTGGGGATTTCCGTCTTTTCACGGCGGCGTGTTGCAGTTTGTCAATTCCTACGGCACGCTGAAATTGATTGCCCGATGCGACGAGTTGGCAGCCCAATACGGTCAGCGATTTCGAGTGCCGAAGCTGCTGCGCGACATGGCGGCAGAAGGAAGAAGTTTTTGAGGCGGAGGGATTTTTAGCCCAATTTTCGTTTGTAAATCGGCACTGTGGAGCAAGGCTCGCCATACATAATGCTTTGAGCCACAGGACGTAAGAGCCGAGTAAGTTCCACATAAGCGGACGGCGGCACTGGCTTTTGGCTACAGCCTTTGACGACTATTTTTTTGCCTTCGTAAGCTGCCGCATCAAACCCAGAAAGTGCTTTCTGGAACGCCACTTGGTAAAAAACTTTGGGGTCGCCCTGAAAAATCGCCGCCGCAAAAGGCTCCGCATAAGTGGCTACCAACATGAACGCCCAAACGGGAATAATGGCATCGGCGGAGCAAAAAACAGCGAGATTTTTTCCTTCGTATTGCGTCCAGTCGTGCGCGCGCAAGGCTTCGCGAAAGTCCTTTTCTTTCAAAATCAACTCCATAAAAAGATAGTCTTTGAGGTCAAAAATCTTCAGTTCCTCCTGCGGAAAAAAGTCCTCCAGGTTGATGGTCGTCAAGCCGCTCGAAGCGACCCGATTGACCAATGTTGTGGTATTTTCAGTCGTATTTTCCATATCGTTAGTTGTCTAAAAAATTATTTTTTTCTGGAGAAATAGCAGCCGTTTCGTTTATTTCGGCGGGCGTTCCAATCACATCTTCGGGCATCTTGAAGTCCTTTGGCTGCGGCAAATCTCGCAAAGTGCTGATGCCAAAATAATCCATAAATTTTTCGCCTGTACTGTAAAGCAGTGGTCGCCCTGCAGTTTCGGCGCGTCCCGCAATGACTACCAACTCCCGCTCGAGCAGTTTTTGAATCGCATAATCACAACTTACGCCGCGAATACTTTCGAGTTCGGTCTTGCTTACAGGCTGGCGGTAGGCGACGATAGAAAGCGTTTCGAGAGCAGCTTGTGACAGCCTTTTTTTGGTATTTTGTTTCAAATGAATACCAATCGAGTGGTGGAAAGCGGGTTTGCTCAAAAACTGGTAGCCACCGCCGATTTCGACAATTTCGAAAGAAAAAGAGTCGTCGGCGTAGCGTTGTCGAAGCTGCGCAATGGCGGTTTGGAGTTCAGCGACGGCGAAGTTGGTTTCTGCCACCGCTTCGAGGCACGCGTGAATATCTGCGAGGCTAATAGGTTGTTTAGCGGCAAAAATAAGGCTTTCGATGTGTTGAGTTAGAAGTTCCAAAAGTACTCGAATTTGAATGAAATTGTAGCAGGTGAACCCACAAAAGTAGGAAAAAGTTCGGTAAGGAATACGAAAACCCCAGAGTATCTTATTTTTTCCTCATTCATTAGAAATGTATCTAAAATAAACTACTCATTTTTTCTGCTAAATTACAACCAATCACTGCGTTATTTTTTCGTTACAACGCTCTGCGTTGCGCCTCAAAAATGC
>JAYUHK010000012.1:0-7081 GCA_043767025.1 Saprospiraceae bacterium
TTTCGCTTCGCCAGACGATATTTTTGCAAAAACTTGAATTTCTACAAGGCACGTCTGAAAATACAGTGACTTTGAATAAAATGCTGTCTGAAATTTTAGAAAAAAGATTTTTTGCGTAACGTGAGTTGATAATCAAATATGAGTAGTTTTTAATTTTTAGTTGCATAAATACTTGATAAGCAGTAAATTATAAAATTATTTGACCATAAATAATGCTGAAAAATATTTATAAATAATTAATTATGCAAACCAAAGAGCGATTGCAGGAAGCCGTCTTACAGTTTGGAAAAACGTTGCGCAGCCTTGAAGTTACTCGTAGTATAAAACTTCAAGCACTTGATGTTGCTGTGGCTGACGCAGTGGAGAGCGGAATTATTCAAAAATTTGAAATTACGGTGGAGCTTTTTTGGAAAACTTCAAAAATATTTTTGGAGCATAAAGACGGCATCGTAGAAAAAACGCCAAAGTCTGTCACAAAGTCACTCTATTTGAATGAATATATTGACGAAACACTGTATCTTGGGCTTACAAAAGCCATCAACGACCGCAACGAAATGAGCCACATCTATCAGCCCGAGGCGTATAGTAAAATATTGGAGGTTATGGCTTTTCATATTAAAAATTTACGGCAGATTTTTGAACTATTAGAATCCGAAATAAATGGATAAATATGTTTTGATAGCACAGGAAATTGTACTAAAAATAATGCAAAATCAACCATTTAAAGTATTTTTATTTGGTAGTCGGGCAGCAGCAACACACAAAAAATTTAGCGATATTGATATTGGGTTCATCGGCGAGGGCGAACTTCCGACACTCCTGAAGTCCGATATGGAGGACGCACTCGAAGAAAGTATCGTCCCCTACAAAGTTGATTTGGTGGATTTTGGTACAGTGTCGGAGGCTTTTCGAGCGCAAGCCCTCCAAAATATCCAAGTTTGGAAAAATTGACAGAACATTACATCTTTAAATAATTGCTATCGAGTAACTTATTTTTTCTTCATTCCTTATAAAACTTAAAATATGAAACTACGTCAAACTTTTCTCGTTGCGCTCGCGCTTGCGCTCAATGTGAGTGCGTATGGGCAAAGTGTAAATTTGGATTCGGGACTCGTCGCTCACTATCCGTTCAGTGGAAATGCGAACGACCAAAGTGGGAATGCGAATAACGGTTTGGTGTTCGGTGCTACTCTTACGTCCGACAAAAGTGGTAATCCCAATGGCGCGTATCGTTTCAACGGAACAACCGACTATATTCAGGTGCCGAACAGTCCAACCCTTCAACCGCAAGCTTTGACTATGTGTGCTTTGGTGAAGCCCGAGGGATTTTATCAAGGAGCTTGCGGCGGTAACGTGATAGCTTGGAAAGGGAGAGAATACAGTGTTGGTAATTACGGAATACTTTTTTCAGATGCACTATTCGATAGCGATTGTAATTATTTGGATAGTCTGCACGAAACTTTTTATGGTGTCAAAGGCACAGACCAGAATCCCACTCCTTTCAGCACTAATTCTCCTTATTTTATTCAAAAAAATACATGGTATTGTGTGGTTTATACGTTAGATGCCAACAAAGCTGCGATGTATGTGAATGGCGAACAAACTTACGAATTAGATATTTCTTCCCCGATTGGTGCAAATTCTCAACCGTTGCTAATTGGTAGTAATCGTCCATTCAATACGCAGTATCCGTATCCATTTAAGGGCGTTATTGACGAACTTCGTCTTTACAACAGAGTGCTGAATAAATCCGAAATTGCTTGCTTTTGTAGCGAAATTTCTAACAAGGATATTTTGGGGCAAAACGTAGAAGTCTGCGAAGTCGAAAGCTATACTATTCGTCCCAATATTATGTTCCAAACTGGAGATGTATTCAAATGGTCAGACGGGTCGAGCGATTCTACATTAGTGGTGAAAAAAGATGGTGTTTATTCGCTAACTTATCTGCCGCAGTTGGGTTGCCAGATTGTAGATTCTGTAAAAGTTTCATTCACGAGCTTTTCTGAATTCAAATTTCCGACTGCATTTACTCCCGACGGGGACGGAGTCAATGATATTTTTAGTCCGACTGGAAAATTATTGCCTACATTTACCGATATTAGTATTTACAACCGTTGGGGAGAACTTGTGTTTCAAGGCAATTCGTCCAAGCAAAATTGGGACGGCACTGTGGGTGGCAAGCCCGCGCCAGCCGATGTTTACATATATAAGGCGACTTATATCAAAATCTGTCCCAATAGTACAGACGAAAAAAAATCAACTATTTCGGGCGATGTCACACTTATTCGATAATTTTTTCTAAAACTTGAAGTGAATTTTTACAAAACAATCGGTTATACGAGCATCTACACCGCCATCAATATGTTGGCAAGTTTGTTGATAACCAAAGTAACTGCCAAACTTTTAGGTCCAGAGGGAACTGCTATGATGGGGCAATTTTCCAACGCAGTCGCCGCTCTGACTATCTTGGCATCGGCAGCCATCGGAACTGGCGTAGTGAAGTATATTTCTGAAAACAAAAACAACAAAGTCGAATTTGAAAAATACATCGCCACCGCTTTTGGGATTACTTTTTTTTGTTCGGGAATTATTACTATTTTTGTGGTCTGTTTTCACAAATGGTTGGGCGTAAAGGCGTTCAGTAGCCACGAATTTGACTTGATTTTTTTGCTCTACGGCGTTTCACTCGTCCTGAACACCACCAATTTGCTGTTGGGACAAATCCTGAACGGACTCTCGGAAATCAAAAAATTAACTACCGTAAACATCATCACGTCTGTAGCTAATTTGGTACTCACGATTACCTTTGCCATAAAATTTGGGATTTGGGGAGCTTTGCTTGCCAGCGTAGCGGTGAGCTGTACGGGATTTTTTTTTATGCTGCTTTTGATACGCAAGATGGACTGGTTTCGGCGCAAAATTTTATTTGGCGGTATAGATTTCAAGATTGCTCGCCAGTACAGTGAATTTTCGTTGATGTCGGTTGTTTTTCTCGTTTCGCCCTTCGTTTTGATTATCATTCGGGACTTTTTGACCAAAAATCTCTCTCTTGAGCAAGCGGGACTTTGGCAGGGAATGATGAAAATTTCGGATACGTACCTCAATTTTATTGTCAGCATATTGACCGTTTACTATGTGCCGCGATTCTCTGAAATCCACGACACCAACGAGTTGGTCATCGAGATGCGCAAGGGTTTCAAGCGGATTCTACCGTTGGTCATCGTGCTGTCATTTTCTATCTGGCTGTGTAGGGATTTGATTATCAGCTTGTTGCTGTCGCCCAAGTTTGTCCCGATGCGCGATTTGTTCGCTCTCAATCTGCTCGGCGACGTGTTCAAAGTAGCTGGCTATTTGCTGACTTATGTGTTGGTGGCACCGATGTTTGCCCACAAAATAACGAAAGCAAATATCGTTATTTTACTCATTAACCAGATGACGTTGTTGGGTTCCAATTTGTTTTTTGTAAAAAAATTCGGATTGATAGGTACGAGCTACGCCTGCCTCTTGACGATGGTAGTTTATTTTATATCAGCCGCCTACTTTACAAGGCACTTGGTGACAGCCGTGAAAAAAAGTATATTTCCAAAACCTATTTTTCAAAAGTAGCAATGCGCTTATTTCATATTTGTACGATTGTCAATAATCAAGCCCAATACCAAGCAATGATTCAATCCTTTGAGTCGGCGGGCTTTGATGAGAAAAATGTGCGCTACACGATGCTCGACAACTGCGAAAATAATAAATACGAGCCTTATTCGTCCATACGTCGCTGTATGTCTGAAACCGCCGAGCCTTATTTAATCTTTTGCCACCAAGACCTGTTAGCCAATCAAGGACACGGCATCGGGCAGCTCAAGAAAGCGATTGAGGAGTTAGACGAATTGGATTCTTCGTGGGCAGTGGCTGGAAACGCTGGCGTGAATGGAAAATTTACTACGGTTGCCAAGATTACAGACCGGTACAAAACGGGTGCTAATAAGGTAAAACTGCCTCAAAAAGTACATTCTTTGGACGAAAATTTTCTTATTTTTAATCAAAAAAATACTTTTACGTTCAATCAATGTGAGCTGCGAGGATTTCATTTTTATGGAACAGAATTGTGCCTTTCCGCCATAGAAAAAAGTCTTAATGCTTACGTTATCGACTTCCATTTGGAGCATTTAGGTCGTGGCGCAATGGAAGAAGACTTTTACTCGCTCCGGCAGCAATGCCAGCAAGCGTGGGGACACCGTTTTCGCTTTTGCTTTATCCAGACCACGACGAATACTGTTTTTTTTAGTACAAAATTAGACTACCAATTTTTGCCACTACCAGAGAAAACTGTTGCGTTTTTTTTAAAATTTCGTCCAGTATTGCGACGATTAAAACTCCTGTATTTCGTTACACCAAAAAAAATTAAATTAATAAATAAATGAATTTTTTAATATTTGCCTCCAACGTATTTAAAGGATTGCTGAAAAAAACTCCCGCCAAATCCGACAATGCGCTGACTTGGTGGGCTGAAAAAAAGCTAAAACACTTACCCGCCAACGAGCCTAATACCTGCAAAATATTAGGAAATGACTTCCACTTCACCGATGGAGCGGCGTTTTGGCACACCTACAAAGAGCTTTTTAGGGAAGAAATCTACAAATTCGATGCGAGCAATAACCCCCAACCTCTGATAATAGACTGCGGAGCAAACATTGGTTTGAGCGTTTTGTACTTCAAGTCCATCTATCCCGATGCGAAAATCATCGCTTTCGAGCCAGACGAAAAAAACTTTACAATCGCAGGGCGCAACATCAAAAATTACCAGCTTACCAACGTCGAGCTGCATCAAAAAGCAGTTTGGAACGAAACCAAAGAACTGCGTTTTTTGGCGGAGGGAACGCAGATAAGTAGAATCGTGGAAAACGAAAAAATTGCGCCGTCGCCGTCCGTCGTGACGATGCAAGCGGTTCGTTTGCGCGATTATCTAACCCAATCTATTGACTTTTTAAAAATTGACATCGAAGGTGCGGAGTTTGAAGTCATGGAAGACATTCGGGATAGGCTTCATTTGGTCAAAAATCTTTTTGTCGAATACCACAGTAAAAGCGGCGAGCCGCAGCAGCTGCACCAAATTTTAAACTGGATGCACGCCGCAGGATTCAGGATTCATATTCACGAAGCCTGCCACGCCTTGCGCCGCCCGTTTGTGGACAAAAATCCGCTAAATATGGAATTTGACCTGCAACTAAATATGTACGGATTTCGTTAAGAGGGGTTTTAAGAGAACAATAATTATACCATTTTTTTATAAAACATTTATGAGTGCGGCTGTTATTATACCTTGTTACAAAGAAAAATTAAGCCCTACTGAATTGGTGTCGTTAGAGCAGTGTCTAAAGATTTTACATAATTATCCAATTATACTCGCCATTCCAAACGATATGAATGATATTAGTTATCGGGCAGTCTTTGAAAAGAATAAAGTTACTTTTCAATCAGTTTCGTTTGACAATTTATTTTTTAAAAATATAGAATCTTATAACAGATTAATGTTAGATTTAGATTTTTATGAAAAGTTTTTGACTTTTGACTACATACTAATCTATCAATTAGATGCTTTTGTATTCAAAGATGAGCTTGATTTTTGGTGCAGCAAAGATTACGATTATGTTGGGTCGCCTTGGGTCAATTATCCTAAAAATCATAGCAATTTGAAAGTATTTGTCACTTGGTATTTTTATTCCAAAGTATTTCAAACTTTAAGCAAATTTTTCAAGTTTTCTGATAAATATCTGATTGTTTATGGTGTTCGAGGTAGTGTTGGGAACGGAGGCTTTTCGTTGAGGAAAGTGAATAGTTTCGTGAAATGCCTCCAAGAAATAAACGAAAATAAGTTACATTCAGATTACTTAAAAAAATTTAGATATAATGAAGACGCTTTTTGGTCGCTTTGGGCAAAAAAGTACTATAATCTCAAAATACCAATCGCCACAGAAGCGAATTTTTTTGCTTTAGAGTATCCAACTAAAAAAGATATTGCAAAAAATATTCCATTTGGGTGCCATGCTTGGGACGAAGATATTAGTCTATGGAATAAAATAATTGACTTATAACCTCAATCCTTCCACACCATGTCGCTTCTTTCTGTCATCACGGTCGTTTTTAATGGCGAGCGAGATATTGAAAATTCTCTGAAAAGTTTGCGCTGCCAGACTTTTACCGACTACGAACTCATCGTCATTGACGGCGGCTCGACCGACGCAACTTTGAAGATTATAGAGCAATATCGGACTCAAATCACTTATTTAGTTTCTGAAAAAGACAGCGGACTTTACGATGCTATGAACAAAGGCATCGCAGCCGCAAAAGGAAAATTTTTGTACTTTCTGAACGTCGGCGATGAAATATTTGATAAAAATACGCTGCTCCAAGTGTTTAGTACCGAACAAAATTTGTCTGCACATCTACTCTACGGCAATACCATTACCAAAGAAAATCCACTCGGAAAAGATTTTATTTTTGGTAAAAAAATTACCATTCGTGATTTTTACTTCACCAGCGCGCCCATTTGTCACCAGTCGTCGTTTATCCAAAAAAGCTGTTTTGACCAAATCGGTACCTACGATCTTCGTTATCGCATCTTTGCCGACCAAGATTGGTTCATTCGCTGTTTTTCCAATTCCGATTTCCGCACCCAATATCTTAACCAAACTATATCTCGATTCCAAGTAGAAGGCGTAAGTTTCAAGAGCCGCATACAAGGATTTCGGGAAAGTATGGACAGTGCTAACCGTCATTTTCCTACCCATATCGTCTTTCTTAAAAAAATTATGTTTCCTGTGACGCTTGCAAAAAAGAAAATCATCAATCTTATGCTTCATACGTCCGCCTACAAATTTTATTTGAGCTTAAAAAGATAGCCTTTCCCACCTTTTCCTCTCAACCATTTCGCTTGTCGCATTGTTTTTTAGCAAAAAATATTTATCTTTGTGCTTATTGTAATCTTTACAATAAGGAATGAAGAGAAAATAAGGTACTGAATATTGTGACGCAGAATTTTGGGTCAAAACAAGGCAGATTTGAGGCGCGATGCCGTGCATCGTAACGA
>JAYUHK010000013.1:0-5869 GCA_043767025.1 Saprospiraceae bacterium
TTTTTTTATCAAGAAAAAAAGTGACAAGGACCAAGTAAATAGCTACAAAAATTAAGCTCAAATGAGCCAGTCAAAATGTTTCTGCGTAACATCAGTTATCAATGTATTAGAGTTTAAATTTTTCCAACGCATCCGCTAATTTTCGGTCATTGCTCAATCGTGGCACTTTATTTTGACCGCCCAGTTTACCCTCCGACTTCATATAATCCCGAAACGCATCGCGGCGAAGCGGCGTGATTTTCAGCGTCTTCAAAATATTTCCAGCGATTAAGTCTTCGTAATAAATATTTTGGCGCACCATTTCGCCGTTCAGTCGCTGCCCAAATTCTGTCACATTATTCGGTATTTCGTCAAATTCTATAAGCCACTCGTGGTAAGGAAGTCCGCTTCCCAAAGGATTGATTTGCGGCGCGACCGTGAACTCTACCATCTGCACCCCAAGTGCGTTGCAAGCCGCCAACATCGCAGCATCTACCTCCTTTCCGATGACGTGTTCGCCGAAGGCAGAAATAAAATGTTTTATTCTCCCTGTGACAAGGATTCTATAAGGGTTTTTAGACACAAACTCTACCGTGTCGCCGATATTATAGCCCCAAAGCCCCGCATTGTTGTTGATGATGATAGCATAATTGACCCCCAACTCTACGTCTTTCAACGAAAGTCGAGTTGGGTCGGGATTGGCTATTTCTGCCGCAGGAATGAACTCAAAAAAGATGCCAGAATCAACATTTAACAGCAATCCGCGCTCCGTCTGGCTGTCCTGAAAAGCAATAAAGCCTTCGGACGCAGGATAAGTTTCGACGCTGTCCAAGCGTTTTCCGACCAGCGACTCGAGTTTTGAGCGATAGGGTTCAAAATTTACGCCACCGTAAACAAATACCGATAAATTTGGAAAAATGTCTTTTATGTGACGTTTTCCACTTCGCTCCAAAAGTCGCTCGTAATACATCTGCACCCAAGGCGGTATTCCGCTTATCAAACGCATATCTTGGCTCAAAGTTTCTGTCACAATCCTGTCTAATTTTTCTTCCCATTCTTCGATGCAATTCGTGGGATAGCTCGGCATTTGGTTGGTGCGCAGCCACGACGGCACTTGATGATTGACGATGCCCGAAAGTCTGCCAGTTAATATATCGCCGATTTTTTCCAACTCAGGACTGCCAGAAAGAAAAATTAATTTTCCATCAAAAAAACTTCCGTTTCCTGTTGTAGCAAAATAATTGAACAGCGCATTCCGAGCTGTACCAAAATGATTAGAAAGGCTATCCTTCGTAAGCGGAATATATTTGATGCCACTTGTAGTGCCACTCGTCTTCGCAAAATACATCGGTTTGCCTTGCCAAAGCACGTCCGATTCGCCTTTTTTTATCCGCTCAATGTAGGGTTTCAAGCCTTCATAATCTCTGATTGGCACGTTGGCTTTGAAGGCTTCGTAAGAATTTACATTATCAAAATGGTGGTCTTTGCCGAAAGCGGTATTTTTCCCAACCGCTATAAGTGACTGAAAGACAGAGTGTTGCGCTTCGATAGCTTGCGAAGACCAACGTTGAATGTCGCGGGCAATTTTATTTGCAAACGGCTTGACAAGAAAGGATTTGAAACCCATTTTTTCGGATAATCAACTTTAATTTATGAATGAAACTTTGTCAAAAGTAGTAAAATTATTAAAAATAAGCAAAAGTGTAGTATATTTTTGAGCAAAATATAGAAAATTTAGGTTTGAGCGAGTTTTTACCGTCCAAACACTTCGGATAATTTTTATATTTGCGTTTCAAATTGACCATTTATTTTTCGTTATTATGTTCCGATTTTTCTCTAATCTTCGTTTATCAATAATTCTTTTACAGATTTTTTTATTTTGTATAAATACTTATTTTGTGACGGCTCAAAATACGATAAACTTTGTTTCTTCGCACAAATTAAACTATGATGTATTGCTTGCCGACCAGCGATTGGACGTGACGATTGCGCAAGGCTATATCGAAGAAATCCAGCAACGAGAAAACGAAAAAGCGAAGCAACTGCACGAGTATAATTTAGACGATTTGAGAAATTATTTTCAACAAAATGGCTATACCGATTTGGGTAAAAGTGGAAATGTAAAGCAATTATTTGAGAAAAACCAACCTGTCAAATACCTAAATACCGAAGGGCAGCTCGTAGAGAAAGATATTCTGATACGAGTTACGGTTATTTCGCCCAACGGTCAGGAAAGTTTGGAGGCTTTTACGGAGGCGATTTTGGGTTCGGAAGTCTTGATTTATGAGGGTCACGGTAGGCGTGGCTTGGGTCCTGACTTTGATGCTATCAATATTCCCGACGGAAATTTTTTGATAAGTTTGAAGTCTTCTCTCCACGCCAAAGGCACAGTACAAGCTCCGGGCGACCGAACTTACCCAAAAGTAAGCGTTCAAGAAAATAAATTAGAAAAATTAACCGTCGAAAATCGCTGGGGCGAAAACATAAAATACCGAATTTGGTTTTTTAACGCCTGCAATACGAGATTTTATTTGGACGAATTTAGAAGTGATTTGCTTCCTGCCGACTTGCGAGCGAGTACCGATATTTTGCTCACTCAAAATTTGGTGTCGCTCTACACAGGTGCTGCTACGAGTTTGGCGTTTCTCGACCACCTCTTAAAGGCTCTCCCAACCGAAGATTTGCCGAGCAAACTTTTCCACACCCAACAAGATATTTTACTAAAAAGTGGCATCTACGACCCCAAAATAATTGCCACTTATCTGCCTTGTTATTTTTGGAATTTTGATAATTTTGTGACAAAAAAAAGCCGCCCCGTGACCAAAAAGAAACGGAACGGCTAACTTCGATGTTAGTATAAAAAAAGGATATTTTTAGTTTTTTACCACTTCTTGCTGCGCAGCCTCGACAGGCGGCGACGAATCTACTACTTGAACAGCTGCTCTTTGTGGCGCAAAAACAACACATTTTACTTTATCTTTCCACGGCGCACCGCGAAAAATAATATTTCGCTTCAGGTTGAGTCCGACCAAATTCATAGTGTTGGCAGTCGGAGTGGCTTTGAGTGTATAGCGACCTGCTGCGATGAGCGATTTTTGCATTTCCTCCAGATTAGAGGGTACTGAAATCGTCATCTGGACGCTCAACTCCGAATTACTCCACGTTTTTACCTCCACGTCAGCATTCGGAATATCCAAGATAACTGCTTTAAGTCCTTGAAGGTCAAAGGATTGGACGATTGTTTTTTCTATGTGTTGAGCGAAAATGGGATTACTTGCCAAAAGAAGGCATACGGAAAGTACGGGTGCAATTATTTTCATACAATTCAATAGTTTGATGGTTAAACAATTATTTGAGCTGAATCAAGCGCAAGTTATACTATTAAAAGTTGGTATGCAAGTTTTTTGCAAAATATTTTAAAAATATCTTTTTTTCATTAAAATTGGGCTTTATGAGCCTGTTATTTTTCCGTTATTTTTAGTTCAACACCCACGCACCGCGCCCAAAACGCTGCTTGATGCTCCGTACTTTTGTAGTTTTGGCAGCCTCCGAACTCGATTTGAATTGCGCGCCGACCCGAATAATCCCGTTATTTTCGTCCTTGAACGGCTTAAAACCAGCCGCTTTTACCTTGCTCATCATGCGGCGAGCATTCGCAGCATCTCTGAACCCGCCGATGATGACGGTCGTAACAGCTCCCGACTCGGCAGCGTTGGCGGTCGCCGACGGTTTGATTTTATTAGCGCGCGAAGCGGTGGACGGCTTTTTACTTGATTTTTTTTCTGCTGGCGGCGGCGCAGCGGCGGCGGCAACTTGCTGCTGCGCGCTGTTTTCGGCAGCAACAGGCGGCGGCGGCGGAGCAGAAGCAGGAGCAAGTTCTTCTTTCGGCGCAGCGCGGCTGCGGTCGCCCTCTTCGTCAGCCTTCATGGGCAGAGGAGCTTCGGGCGAAGTCGCAGAGGTCGAAGAATCCGCCACTGCCATTTCGGTAGAGGCGGCGGCGGCGGCGGCGTGCGCGCGCTGCACTTCGTTGTTTTTTTGTACTCTCCAATAAGCTCCACCGACCAACAACAAGATGGCTGAAATAGCAATCAACATCGGCTTCCAAGAAGAGCGACGGCGGACGGCAGAGGCGGCGGCGGCGGCTTCAAAAGGCGGCGGCGGGACTGCGGCACGGACGGCTTGAGGTTCAAAATTTTCTGTGATTTCGGGTTCTGGCTTGCCCGTAATTTCCGATTCTGACATGGTTATTTTTTTTAGTAGTGAAGCTGAAACAGCGTGGTATTCGGTGTCTGATAGATTACTTTCGGAGATTTGTGCAGCCTGAAAGTTGTGTTTTGACAGCAGCGCGAGCGGCTGCAAATGCACCACAGGCAAGCCAAAAGTAAGTGCGTGATTGCTCTTATCGTCGGCTAAAAACCGAATTTTTCCTTCGTAATCCTGATATAATTTTCCTGTGTTTGGAAGTTCTATAGTTTCTTTGTTTAGCAATTTATATTTCCAATTTTCGAGTGTTTGAGTTACTGTTTCGTGCGCTTTTATAAAATTAGTTTTGTCAAAATAAGCTACCGCTCTATACAAAAGGCTGTCGTTGGTCGAGGGTTGCTGAAAAAAAACAAGTTTGGTAGTTGGTGGAAGTAGTTTTTGCTGCGCCACATCTCGCCACGCTGCACACGGCTGCGCGTCGAAAAAGCCAATATCTGGCAAAGCCAACGGGCTAAAATACTGCAAAAGCATACGAAATTGTGCGGCGACATCAAAATTCATTACTTTCAATTTATTGGTACTTACTATAAGGAATGAAGAAAAAATAAAGTACTCAATTTTTTCAAATAAATTCAAACAATAACAAGGCAATTTTGAGGCGCAACGCAGGGCGTTGTAACAAAAAAATAACGCAGTGATTGGTTATAATTTAGCAGAAAAAATAAGTAGTTTATTTTAGACGCGTTCCTAATGCGACAAAAATAGTGCATTTATGCTTGGCGACCTACTATTTAGACGTACTTATTTGTAATAAATCACATATTTTCTAAAAAAATTTTGATTGTTGGTCAATTCTCTTGTTTTGGTGAAGAAAAAACGCTTACTTTGCTTGTGGATATATTTGTAATGAGTGGTTCATTTTATTCATTTCCTTTGACGATTTTCATTTATAAAAATAAAAAATATGATTCGCAGTTTGATAAAACTTCTTGTAGTCGGCGTAATCGCCATTTTGGGGTATAATTATTTTTTGGGCGACACTGCCGAAAAAGCAAATTCCAAAAAAATATTTGGCGAAGTTGGCACTTTGTTCGGCTCTGTCAAAGAATTGGTACAGTCTGAACGCGGCAAATACGACGCAGGAAAATACGACAACGCCATCGGCAAAGTAGATAATATACTCGGCAAACTGCGCAGCGAAGCAACAGGCAACAGCGGCTGGATAGGAAAAATCAACGATTTGGAGCAGCAAAAAAACCAGATACAACAGAAAATTGACCGCAGCAAACAATCCACAAACAACGGTAATTCGGCAGAAAAAGATGCCTTGAAAAATGATTTCGGACGCATGACGGACGAAATTAACAACTTGGTGCAAGAAATGGACAAGTGAAAATCATACCCGATTTTACTCTGTTGGCGCCTTTAAGTAGTTATAAGTTTTGAGTTTTGAGTCATCATAAACTATTGAAAATCAATGAATTGTGTCGAATATTAAATGTCATACATTCAAGTGTAAGAACTTACTTACTCATGTTACGCAAGGATTTTAAATTGGCTCATTTGAGTTTAGTTTTTGTAGTTATTTACTTGGTTTTTGTCACTTTTTTCCTTGATGAAAAAAGTAACCAAAAAAATCAAGTGCTCTGTATAAATTCTAAAGTTTTTGCCTAAAAATCCCGTCGGC
>JAYUHK010000014.1:0-23815 GCA_043767025.1 Saprospiraceae bacterium
TACTCGTCGGCTCCGCCAGACTTCAAACAGTTTTCGCTTCGCCAGACGATATTTTTGCAAAAACTTGAATTTCTACAAGGCACGTCTGAAAATACAGTCATATTGAATAAAGTGCTACCTGAAATTTTAGTAAAAAATATTTTGCGCAATATCAGTCAGTAAGAAGTGTAATAGGAATTATTTACATTCGTAAAAATGATAGTATCGGAAAATGGACCAAAAGGCACATTGTTCTTAATCCCTCGCCGTGAGATAATGGTAGGCGAATTTGGTACTACCCCGTAGTTAAATTGATAAAGAGATTCTGCACCCTTTATATCATAGTTAAGCGACTTACCAGCTAATCCATCAATTAGGATTTGTATTTGGTCATCAGCGTTTGCTTGCCCGATATGTTCGACATTAAACTTTGCAAAAATTCTCTCGTAAACCTGAATTTCACCCACAGAATTATCTTTCAATATTTCAGACTTTTGGGCGTTGATTTCTTTTTCGACTTCAAAATATTCTTCAATCCGAGCTGGTCTTATTCTGTAACAATCTGTGCTGTCCTTTGAATATTTTTGCGAAGTGGTCAAAGTAAATTCTCCATTCCCGTTTGTGACACAATTCGCAATATCATCATAATCAAAAAGACTAAATCCAAAACCGATATTTGGGCGAAAATCCAATCTCACTGGAAAATTTGAAATTGGTTGCATAGTTCGTCCATTTATAATTTTTCCTGTGAAAGAAAGTACAACTGGAGGTAATGGTTCTTTTTTACACGAATTAATAAAAATGAAAGAAAAAAGAAGAAGAGTAACTTTCAAAAAATTTAGTTTGTTGAGCATTTTAAGTCTATTTAATTTTTGTAAATTGCATTATTGCACAGCCTGTTTTTACACCTTTAAAACTAACTTGTTTCTTGACGCTGCAAAGTTACGGGCGCAAAAAATACGGTTTGAAGTAAATTTCGATAAAAACATATATTTATTTTGCATATATTAGGAAAATTTGCTTGATAGAGCCAAAGTTACCGACACCTTTGAGGTGTCGCTAACTTGTATCGACAGCGCAAGAACACGTTTTTACGAAAAAAATTAAAAAAAATCGTTTTTAATTTTCTTTCCAAACAACAGCAAACTTAAATTTATTATTTTTGCGGTACAAATAAACGAAAGATGCTTCTACTTTTAGACGATGAGTATTTCATGCGACAAGCTCTGCGAGAGGCTGAAAAAGCCTACGCCGACGGAGAAGTACCCGTAGGAGCAGTATTAGTAAGCAACCACAAAATCATCGCGCGCGGACACAACACCGTCGAGCAGCTGCTCGACGTGACGGCGCACGCCGAAATACTCGCCATTACCGCCGCTTCGTCTTATTTCAATGCCAAATATCTGACCGACTGCACGCTCTACGTCACCCTCGAACCCTGCGTGATGTGCGCTGGCGCGTTGGCGTGGGCGCAAGTAGGCGCGGTAGTGTATGGCGCAAACGACGAAAAAAAAGGTTTTTCTCGCCACGAAAAAAACCTCTTACACCCCAAAACAATCGTCCGAAAGGGCGTTTTAGCCGACTCATGCAGCAAAATTCTGAAGCGTTTTTTTGAAGAAAAACGCTGAATACCCAAAAGTTTTTTTTATTTTTTTGTAAAAAAAATACCTTTGTAATGGAGAAAAAACAAGTATTTTTTTCTTCGCACACTCCCTTCATGCAACCTTTCATTTCGTCCAATGTCATTCCTTTCATCAAACGAATCGAAAAATAACTTTGGAAAATACGCACCCACATCTTGACCTCGTAGAAAAGTGTAAGGCGGACAATCGCGCTGCGCAATTTGAGCTTTACCACCTCTACTCGAAAGCAATGTATAACATTTGCCTACGAATGTTGCGCCACGAAACGGACGCAGAAGACGTGCTGCAACACTCGTTTACGGACGTTTTTATGAAAATGCACACCTACGGATACCAGTCGTCCATAGGGGCGTGGATGAAGCGAATCGTCATCAACAACTGCATTAATTTTTTGAAAAGTAAGCGAATGCAGTGGGAAGAATTGGACGGAAATAAAATGGATTTTAGCGAAAATGTGACAGATGACAGAGATGAAGTCAAAATGACCGTAGAAACCGTCAAAAAAGCAATGTCGCAGCTTCCAGACGGCTATCGGGTTGTTTTTTCTTTGTACGCATTGGAAGGCTACGACCACGAGGAGATTGGCGAGATTTTGGGTATTTCGGAATCTACGTCCAAGTCGCAGTACAGCCGAGCGAAACAAAAGTTGAGGACGATTTTGGTGCAATAATCAACGGGATTGGGTCGAAAAGAAACTAAACAACAAATATCGAATATCGAACAAGGAACGCTGAATATTGAACGATAAGCAGTTTTTAGTGCTTAATTTTTAGTTGCCTAAATAATTGCTAATCAATTAGTTACAACAATATATGACTATAAGTAATTCTTTGCGGATACTTATTATTTTTATTTATACATTTCATTTGCTCAAAAAAATATAATTTTTAGAAAAATACAATGGAAAATTTAGAAAAATTTATCGCCGAACATCGGAGCGAATTTGACGACGCTGCGCCCCGCGCACGAGTTTGGGCGAGTATAGAACGGTCGTTGCCACAGCCGTCGGCTGTCCCAATGAAGGTCATAAAATCTTTTGCTTGGCGGACTCCATTGCGGGCAGCCGCAGCCGTTTTGTTGCTCGTAAGCGTGGGCGCGGCGGCTGGGATTTTTTGGGTAAAAAAACAGCAAAACAGCACAGCAGCAGCGTTGGTGTTGGAAAATACTGCGCCCGAATACAACGATATGGAGCGATATTACCAATCAGAAGTGAAACAAAGTTTTGCGAAATTGGCGAACTACAAGTACCAAGACACTACGCTGGAAACCGACTTTCGGCAAATGGAAGCCGTAGCAAGTGACCTCAAACAGGAACTTGCCTCCGCGCCAAAAAGCTCCCGAGAGGACATCGTAAAAAATTTAGTCGAAAATTATCAAGCGCGCCTACATATTTTAAAACGTATTTTATCAAAACTCGAAGAAGTGAAACATCAAGATTCTTCTTCGCAAATTCTTAATCAAATCAAAAACAATAAAAATGAAAAAGATGAAAAATTGGAATTATAATAGCCTCCTGATGCTTTTTATGTTCGTTGCCACAGCAGCAACGGCGGCGACGCCTGCCAGACAAGAATTTTCACGGAATATCAAAAAAGATTTCAAAGTGAGCAGCTCGGGCGGCGTAGGTATCCACAATCAATACGGCAAAATTGACATCAAAACATGGGACAAAGACGAGGTTTCGGTAGATGTGACCATTATCGTGCGAGCCAATAACGAAAAGGAAGCACAGGAAACTTTCAACCGAATCCGTGTCGAATTTTCCGAAAAACCCGACTATGTGCAAGCCCGCACCTACATCGAATCCAAAGGCGGCAACGGCTGGAATTGGAACTGGAACGGCAACAACAACTGCGACTACACGATCAACTACCAAGTCTATATGCCGAAAGGAAATTACCTTGATTTGAGCAACAAATACGGCGACTCTTTCGTCGCTTATCTCGACCGTTGGCTCAATGCAGATGTGAAATACGGCAATATAAAAATGGAGGGTGCCAAAGAAAGTATCACCGCCAGCGTCGGCTACGGAAACGCCAATATCGGCACTACTCAAAATCTGACGTGCAACGTCAGCTACGGAAAGCTCAATCTCCGCGAAGCCACCAACACGGCTTTGGACACCAAATACTCGGAGATGAACGTCGAAAAAACAACCAATTTGGCTATCAAAAGTCGCTACGACACCTACGAAATCGGCGCGGTAAAAAACCTAACCAACGAAGGCAAATACGACCATTTTGACATCACGAGCGTCGAAAACACTACTTTTGACACCAAATATACGGACATCAAAATAGGTAGATTGCTCAACGCCGCCAATATGGATATGCAGTACGGCAACTTGGACATTGTTTTGTTGTCCAAAAATTTTGTCGGCGTGGACATCAAGGGAAGCTACACGGACTGTTCGGTCAGAGTGGAGGACGGTGCTAACTATCTGCTCGATGCCAGCACAAACTATGCCGACATCAAGTACCCGAGTGCCATGAACGTATCGAACCGCCGCAACAACAACAATTCCGAAACTGTGGAGGGTTATGTGGGCGGAAAAGGCGGAAAAAGTGTCATCAAAGCCCGTTTGAGTTACGGGGATTTGAAAATAAAATAGAACTTTTGTGACGGCTTTTTGAGCTTATTACAAACAGGTAAAGCCGACTTTCGCGCCTCCAAAAGGAGAGCGAAAGTCGGCTTCTTTTTGTTTCTAATTGGTAAGAAACGAGAAATGAAGAAAAATAAGGTACTGAATTTTTTCCAATCAATTCAATCAATAACAAGGCAGATTTGAGACGCGATGCCGTGCATCGTAACGAAAATCTAACGCAGTTTTGGCTCAAAAGATAAGTCAGAATACAGTAACTTATTTTAGATAAGTTCTTACACTTAAATAGATGACATTTATTATTCGACATAATTCGTTGATTTTCAACAGTTTATGACGACTAAAAATTAAAAACTAAAAACTTATAACTACTTACATTCCTAAACTTAATCCATCATATCGGCTTCTGTAAGCTCGATGTCCGCCACTTCCAAAAAATGTCCGATGGCTTTCACAGCGACCGCCACTTTCGGATAATCCACGTGATAGTGAATGTATTTGCCTTCGCGATTGGTGATTACGACACCCGAAGTGCGCAAAATTCGGAGGTGTTGTGACGTGATAGATTGTTCGATTTGGAGTGCATTGTAGATTTTATTGACGTTGATACTTTTGTTTTTGTCAATAAATTCGAGGATTTGCATTCGCAGGGGGTGCGCAAGGGCGCGCAGGATTTCTGATGACACCCTCAACTTGTCGTTGTTGATGTCAATTTTGCCTTTTTTCATAGAGTGTGTTGTGTTTGTGTTGTGTCTTGCCGTGTGGATAAGTCGCCGTCCACTAAAAATCTTGTGCGAAAATATGTTAATTATTTTGATTTTCACAAACACTTACAAAAAAAAATGCCGTAAATTTTATCTACGGCATTTTTTAGCTTACGGTATGGGAATGAATTGACATATTTGGGTGGGTATATATATAAATTTATGTCAATGTAATAAATGTATGCAAACAATTAAGTATCAAGTACTTACAATATTTTTTGTGTAAAAAGGATTGATTTGTTGAACGATTTTTTTTGGTTTTAATTCTGAATGGCTAATTCTTCTACCAATCGAGAAATTTGGGATAATCTTTCTTTATCCAAAGTATAATAAATAAATTTTCCTTGGCGGTCTGTGACGACCACTCCCGACCGGCGAAGGATTGCCAAATGCTGCGAAGCTACCGACTGCTCCAAACGCAATTTGACATAAATATCCGTAACGGTCAAATTTTCTCCCTCCTCCAACAAATCTACTATCTGCTGACGAAGTTTGTGATTAATCGCTCTCAACACCAATACCGCTTTGCGCAGCTCAGCGTAGTCAAGCGCAATATCCTTCTTGCCCTTTTTGAGGACAATGGTTTCATTTTTTTGCTTTCTCATACGTTGCTATTTTATAATTAAGTAATACTTCCTACTCGAACTATACCAAAACTGTACCAATTTGATATATGACGGCACAGCCAAGACTACAATTCATAATATTCCGATGCAAAAATAGCTATTTTGAGTTAAATAAAAAATAAAAACCAATATATTTTTTTTATAATATTTTAGCTGAAACCGTTATGTTTGGTGCTTTTCCGTAGTCGGGAACGAAGTACGCAGCATCTATAAATTTTTTTTCAACAAAAGCTCTATTTGCCAAAAAAACATGGTGCGCCGCAGAACACACAACCTGATAAAATACAGCTTTCGAGTTTTTTAGCACCTCCTCACACTTCGGCGCGCCACTTCCCGAAAACCCGATTTTAGCGAAATCGGCTCCCCATTCGTCCCAAAAATCTGCCGAAATTATTTTCGCCTCGTTGGCACACAGACGATTCGCCTCCGCATCAAACAACGCCGCATAAACCTCCATGCGCCGAGCGTCTATCATCGGGCAAAAAACTTCGTTTTCTACCGCTTTATGTTGCCCGCAAGCCCACGCGAGGCTTTGCAAAGTATCCACCACCACCAACGGCTTCCGCAGCGCATAGCAAATCCCTTTCGCCACCGACGCACCGACGCGCAAACTGGTGTAAGAACCCGGTCCGCTGCTCACCGACACTGCATCAATCGCCGCCAAATCCACGCCAGCTCGCTCCAAGCACTGCTCAATGTGCAGCGTCAGCACCGCAGAATGCGACGTAGCGTCGTTGGTTTCGCAAAGCGCAATCAGCTCGCCGTCGCGACTTAATGCGGCAGAGCAAACCTCCGTCGCCGTTTCAATGTGTAATATCAATGCCATGACACTCCAAACGTTCAAAAAGCGGCGTTGGTTGCCGCCGACCACTTTATTTTTCTAAATATTTACCTATCTTTCCCAAAAAAATAGTTGCGCCATGTCCCATTCAGCTCCTACTGCCCCCAACGAATCCCCGCCGCCCGCCGCCTATTGGAAAGCGGTGGGAGATAGGATTTTGGTAGCTCCACTTTGTTGGGGCTTGGGTCACGCCACGCGCTGTATCCCGTTGATAAAGAGATTATTAGACGAAAAAAAAACAGTCGTCGTAGCCTCCGACGGCGCGGCGTTGGCATTGCTGCGCGCCGAGTTGCCACAGCTAACGATGGTCGAACTGCCGCCCTACGACATTCGTTATCCGACCTCAAACATGACATTCAACATGGCTTTGCAACTCCCAAAGATGGTCCGTGCCGTCCGTCGCGAACATCTTTTTTTACAAAAAATAATCGCACAGTTCCAAATAGAAACCGTCATTTCCGACAATCGCTACGGCTGCTATTCTGCCGCCACGCGCAATATTTTTTTGACCCATCAGCTCAATCTGCAAGCACCATTCGGAGGCGATTTTTTGAGTGCTGCGCAACGTTTTTTTATCCGTCCCTTCGACGAAATTTGGATACCCGACTTCGCCACCGAACCCAATCTATCGGGCAAACTTTCGCACGGCGGAACGCTGCCAACGCAAAAAATACGCTACATCGAGCCGCTTACGCGAATGATTTTTTTGGAAAATATAGACACAAAATACGACGTAGCGGTAGTGCTTTCAGGACCCGAACCACAGCGCAGCCTGTTGGAAACGAAAATCGTGGCGCAAGCATTGGAGCTGCCGCAATACCGTTTTTTGCTCGTGCAGGGCTTGGCGCAAATGCCCCCAACAAGCCAGACGCAGCAAAACATACACACTGTTTCGTACCTCACGTCAGAAGACCTCAATGTGGCGATAGCTGCCAGCCGCATGATAATCGCTCGGGCGGGTTACAGCACGATAATGGACTTGTCTGTGCTGCAAAAAAAAGCCTTGCTCGTCCCCACGCCCGGACAAACGGAGCAAGAATATTTGGCTTCTTTTTTTTCTAAAAAAATAGATTTTGTGACTCAAACACAGAAAAATTTGAATCTAAAAATAGCTATTCTGAAGCTGTTGGAAATGTAAATAAAAGGTCAATTCGAGTGACTTTTTTTACTTTCCAAACGCCCACTGCAAAAAATCAGGCATTACTTTTCCCCAAGTATCGGGATTATGTTCGCCGCCCGCCACCTCGACATATCGAATATCGTGGTCTTCGTAGCCTTTTTGTTTCAGTTCCCGTATCAAATCCAACGTGTCGTCAATAGCGTCAATAATGCCATTGCCGTTGCGGTCGTCATTTTCGTCGCGCGTTCCTGCCTCCAACCAAAATTTCATACCTTCATTTTTGCTTGCGGCGTTCCGTATGAGGTCGTGCATGATGCGATGCCCGTCGGGGTCAGTCGCCACAAATGGCTGGCTGCGCCACCAAAGCGACCCCGAAAAAACGCCTACTTTTCCAAACAACTTACCGTTTGCCCAAGCGATGTCCATAGCAGAAAGTCCGCCGAGCGAAAATCCAGCTATTGCGGTAGCCGACTGTTCGGTTCGGCACCGAAATTGCTGGCGCAAAAAAGGCAATAATTCGTTGATTACGAAGTTTGTATGGTTTTTGGCACGGCTGCCTCGCCCTGCGTAGTCAGCTTGCGAAGCCGTGCCGTACTCATTCATTCTGTCCTCGTTGCAGTGGATACCTGCTATCAAAAAAGGCTGCGGAGCGGTATTTTTTTCAAACAAATTACGAAGTGTCTGCGGCAGTTGGAGGCGGTCAAAATCTTGTCCGTCGTTGAGAATTAAGATAGAAAGCTGGGTCGAGCCGTCCGTATTGGGCGGCAACAAAATAGTAAGGCTGACGTGACGCTCCAAAGCGGGCGACCAAAGCCAAATTTCTTGACGCTCCGCAAGCGACATCGGTAATTTTCGGAAAAAAGAACGTCGCAATCTTGCGGCGAAAAGCTGTAATAAATAGTTCATAGAAGCCTAAAAAAGAAAACAAAAGGTAAAATTAGACAAAAATCAAAACAAAAGTATTATTTTTGTAGTTTGAAAAAAGTATTTTTGACCATGAACAAAACAATAATGTCTTTTTTTTTATGCTCCGCAACAGTTTTTTTTTTAGCCGCTTGTGGAACTAAAAAATTGGTTTACCAAAAAAAATATGATCTCGCCGAGCAGCAGTGGGTTCACTCGGACACTCTCAATTATGACTTTACGATAGCAGACACTCTAAAAATTTACGACTTGGTGTTAGAAGTCGAACACGCGCCAAGCTATTCGTTTCAGAACCTGTACGTCCGAATCCATACACAGTTTCCGACAGGGGAGCGGACGCAAGAAAAAGTATCTTTGGAACTCGCCGATGCGGCTGGAAAGTGGCAGGGAAACGCTCACAGCGATTGGGTCAAGACTCCCATCGCTATCCAAACAGGTGCTTACTTCAACCGAAAAGGAAAATATACGCTCACGGTAGAGCAATTTATGCGCACCGATACGCTCAATGGCATCAAAAGCGTTGCGCTGCAAATGGAAGATACCGAAAAAAAACGCAATTAATGTTAGGGATGTGCCTAAAATAAACTACTTATTTTTTCTTCATTCCTTACAAAAAAAATCTACTTTTACATTTTTAAACTAAAATACAGCTCGTTTTGAACAATACAACGATTACCGTCGGAGAAGATGCGCTCATTGCACTTCTCAAACAGCACGACAAGAAGGGTATTTCTATTCTTTACGACCACTATTCCGCCGCACTTCTGGGCGTAATACACAGAGTCGTGAACGACCACGAAGTGGCAGAAGAGATTTTACAAGATGTTTTTGTCAAAATCTGGCAGCGCAGCGACCAGTATGATTCCTCCAAAGGAAGACTTTTTACTTGGACGCTCAACATCGCGCGCAACGCCGCTATTGATTTTATTCGAGTGAAAAAAAATCAACACAAAAACCAAGATATTGATAACGTCGTACATAGAATAGACGAACACAACCAGTTGATACCGTCGGTGGATAGTATGGATATGAAAAAAATCGCTGCCACCCTCGAACCCAACCATCGGAGCATTATTGACCTAATTTATTTTAACGGATATACTCAAATGGAAACAGCCGAAGCGTTGCAAATACCGCTCGGCACAGTCAAAACACGATTGCGAAACGCTTTGATTCAACTCCGAAAATTATTTTAGCTGTAAGCAGTGGCGACACTTTATTGCAGCGAAAGTTCTTTCGGCAAGCTATTTTTTGTTTTACTTTTCAATTATTAAAATGAATATTCAAGAATATATAAACTCTGGGATTCTTGACCTTTATGTCACAGAATTACTTTCTCCGACCGAATGTCGGGAGATAGAGGAGTTGCAAACCAAACATATCGAAATTGGGCAAGAGATTGCCGCCATACGAGCCGCCCTCGAGTCTTATGCGGTGGCGCACCATGTCACGCCGTCCGAAAAATTAAAAAATAAAATTTTAGACGCAATTTCGCTCGAAAATCCAGCGTCGTCTGTCGCCGAAGCACCACAAACGGCTAAAATCATAGGCTTACAAGATACCAACTCAACGCCTTGGTACGCTACCAAATGGGCGGTAGCCGCAGCCACGACCGGATTGGTGGCAAGTGTAGCACTCAATTTTTTATTTTATACCAACTGGCAGCAGTCAAAAACGAGCGTCGAGAACCTCATCGCCGAAAAATCAAGTTTTGTAGAAAGCACCAACGTCAAAAATGCTTCTTATGTACGCCACCTTACAGACCTCGTGAGTCCAGCTACTCACGTGGTTGTCCTCAAAGGGCTGCCCGTAGCACCCAGCGCAAAAGTAGCAGTTTATTGGAATAAAGAATCTAAAAATACACTTTTGGCAGTTCATAATTTGCCAAAAGCACCGTCTGACAAACAATATCAACTTTGGGCATTGCTCGACGGAAAGCCAATAGATGCTGGACTATACGATACGAACCTCGACATCAATGTACAGGAAATGAAAAATATTGCCAATGCGCAAGCCTTCGCAATCACTTTGGAGCCAAAAGGCGGCAGCGCGTCGCCGACGCTGACCCAAATGTATGTGATGGGAACACTTTAGGAACGCGTTCTTTTTGATTTTTATGGCAATAAAAAAATGTTTTTTACTATTTTGCCAGCTTTTTATGTTTACGCATTTTCTGATGGCACAACAAAATTTTGATATTCAAGGGCATCGCGGCGCACGCGGTTTGATGCCCGAAAATACAGTGCCTGCGTTTATGGAAGCCCTCCGTCTGGGCGTAAATACACTCGAAATGGACGTGGTCATTAGCAAAGATGGGCAGGCAGTAGTGTCGCACGAACCGTTTTTCAACCACGAGATTTCACTCACGCCGTTCGGCAAAGAAATCGAAGAAAAAAACGAAAAAAATCATAATTTGTATCAAATGAATTATGAGGAAATCGCTCGATACGATGTTGGAAAAAAGACACACCCACGATTTTTGCGGCAGCAAAAAATAACAGTTTGTAAGCCTCTGTTGAGCGAAGTTATAGACAGCGCGGAGCTTTTTTTAGCAAAAAATCCGTTACCGTTTACGGTTTTTTATAATATTGAAACCAAAACAACACCTGCCAGCGATGGCATCTTCCACCCTACACCAGAAGTTTTTGTCCAACAATTATTGGCTGTAATTGACCAGAAAAAAATCCAAAACCGCGTTACAATCCAATCCTTTGACGTGCGTACTTTACAGATTGTCCACAAAATTCGTCCAGAGCTGAAGTTGGTATTATTAGTAGAGAATACCGAATCTTTTGAAAAAAATTTAGAAAAACTCGGTTTCGCTCCTAATATTTACAGCCCCTATTTTGAATTAGTCAATCCAGAATTGGTCAAAAAATGTCACAAAAAAGATATTTTATTAATTCCTTGGACTGTTAATGATGCGTCTAAAATGAAGGAACTAAAAAATTTGGGCGTTGATGGTTTGATTTCTGACTATCCCGATATTGCCATTCAAACTCTGCGCTGATACATTTTCGCTCGTCCACTATGAAGTACGCTTTATTATTTTTTATATTCGTAACTGCCTGTCAGTCAATTCATAATGAAAGTAAAAGTACGCTTTTTACCTCACTTTCTTCGGACCAGACTGGCGTTGATTTCGTAAACCAGCTTCCAGAAGATGACCCCAATTTCAACATTATTCAGTACCTTTATTACTACAACGGCGGCGGCGTTGCAGTCGGCGACCTCAACAACGACGGGCTTCCAGACATTTTTTTTACATCTAATCGCAAGCAAAATCAACTCTATCTCAACGAGGGAAATCTGAAATTTAAAAATATTTCAGCAGCATCTGGCACCTGCGAAGGCGGTAGTTGGAAAACTGGAGTCACAATGGCGGACGTAAACAACGACGGCTGGCTTGATATTTATGTGTGCGAAGTAGGCGACTACAAAACCGTCAAAGGACATAATCGGCTGTATATCAACAACAAAGACCTGACATTTTCGGAAAAATCATCTGAATACGGTTTGGATTTTTGTGGCTTTTCGCAGCAAGCAGCTTTTTTTGACTACGACCACGACGGCGATTTGGATATGTTTCTCGTCTGCCATTCCGTCCATTCGGCGGGCAGTTTTCGAGATACTTCCCAAAGAAACCAAGCAGACCCATTGGCAAGCGACCAGCTATTTCGGAATGATTCGGACAAAAATACTATGTCACAAAAGACTATTTTTACAAATGTGACGAAAAAAGCTAAAATTGCCGACGGAAAAAGCGGCTACGGGTTGGGTGTAGTCGTGAGCGATGTCAATAACGATGGCTGGTTAGATATTTATGTGAGCAACGATTTTCATGAAAATGATTTTCTTTATTACAATAATTGTGACGGGACATTTCGAGAAGATATTGCAAATAGTACGGGTCACACGAGTAATTTTTCGATGGGAACAGATGCCGCTGACTTCAATAATGACGGTTGGCAGGACATAATGACGCTTGACATGAAGCCCGAAGAAGAAACGGTGCTTAAAAATTCGGTCGGTGCCGACCCCTACGATATTTATGAATACAAGCGCGAAATGGGCTACCACCACCAATATCCACGCAACATGCTCCAGCTCAATCGTGGCGTTTGCGACGAAAAAAATAATGCAAAATTTTCTGAAATAGCCCAATATGCTGGTATTTCGGCAACCGATTGGAGTTGGTCTGTCCTCTTTGCTGACCTCGACAACGACGGGTGGAAAGACCTTTTTGTGACCAACGGAATCGTCCGCCGCCCCAATGATTTGGACTATTTGAAATACATTTCCAATCAAAAAACCCAAGAAAAGTCATCGGACAAAGAGCTAATCCAAAAAATGCCCTCTGGCGCGACCGGGAATTACGCTTACCAAAATGCCGCCAATCTGACTTTCAAAGATGCCTCCAAAGCGTGGGGTTTGGACCAAAAAGGCTGCTCCAACGGCGCAGCTTATGCCGACTTGGACGGCGACGGCGACCTCGATTTGGTAGTCAATAATATCAACCAAACAGCTTTTATTTTGCAAAATAATGAATCTAACTTGTTGAAAAACAACTGGTTAGAGGTTAAAGTACCGTTTAGTCAGATAGGTGCGAAAGTTACTTTGTACGCCGACCAACAACAACAAACCCAAGAACTTTCGCCCACGCGCGGCTGGCAGTCTTCTTCGGATTATACCCTTCATTTTGGGCTTGGCAAATCACAAAATATAGACTCTTTAAAAGCTGTTTTTCCCGACGGAACGCAAAAAATAATGCTCAAAGTAGCCGCCAACCAAAAAATAAACATCAATCCGTCTAATCAAAAAATCGAAAAAAAGAGAACTATTGTGACAAAAAATAATAATGTCACAATATCTAATCATTTTGAAAATAAATATTACGATAACAACAGAGAAAAATTAATCCCTTATTTGATTTCTACGCAAGGACCGAAATTGGCGGTAGGCGACGTAAATGGCGACGGATTGGAAGATTTTTACTTTTGCGGAGCAAGCGGAATGGCAGGAGAACTTTTTTTACAGACCAACACAGGCTTTAAACGTTCTCTACAAATTGCTTTTGAGAACGACAAAACAATAGAAGATACCGATGCAACATTCTTTGATGCCAATAAAGATGGCTATCTTGATTTACTTGTGACAAGTGGTGGAAACGAATTTATTTTTCCTAATCGGCTGTATATCAACGATAAAAAAGGAAATTTTACTCGCAGTCTTGATGCTTTTCCTGCCGATATGTTGGGCAATTTTTCTTGCGTGCGCCCTTGCGATTTTGATGGCGACGGGGATTTAGATATTTTTGTAGGCGGTAGAGTAGTGGCAGGGAGTTTCGGAGTCCCACCCAGAAGTTATCTGCTCGAAAACAACGGACAGGGAAAATTTTTAGACATTACACCGAGCGAACTAAAATATATTGGTATGGTGACGGACGCTCAATGGGGAAATCTGAACCAAGACAAAGAAGTTGATTTAGTCGTAGTTGGTCATTTTATGCCTGTCACTATTTTTGAAAATTTTAACAAAAAATTAGTCAAAAAAGTAAGCACTTCGCTCGCTAACACAAGCGGCTGGTGGAATTGTGTTGCGCTAAAAGATATGGACGGCGACGGCGATATGGATATGTTGGTCGGCAATCTGGGGCTGAACAGCAATTTGCGCGCTTCTGCGGAGCAGCCACTCAATTTGTACGTTAAGGATTTTGACGGAAACGGAGCGACAGACCCAATTTTGACTTATTTTCGGCAGAATACAGAGCGTATTTTTGTGTCAAAAGATGAGTTGGTTGCCCAAATTCCGTCGCTCAAAAAACGATTTTTGGGCTATGGTAAGTTTGCTAAAAGTTCGTTTTCAGATGTTTTTACGAAAGAAATATTGAAAGATGCAGCGATACTAACTGCCTCGCAGTTGGCTTCCGTGTATGTGCAGAACGACTCCAATCGTCAGTTTTCAGTTCACGTATTGCCTGCCGAAGCGCAATTTTCGACGGCGCAAAGTATTGTTTGCGATGATTTTGATGGCGACGGCATCTTGGACGTGTTGCTCGGAGGCAATTTTTATGAAATGCAGCCTTCCATTGGTCGCATGGACGCGTCCGCAGGTTGCTTGCTGAAAGGCGATAAAAAAGGAAATTTTGTTGCCACAGCTGCCGAAAAAAATCATTTTTTATTAGACGGTGCGGTGCGAGATTTGAAAGAAATTCGTCACAAAGACGGCAAAAAATCACTGTTGGTGGCTCGCAATCAAGGCATTTTGAGCCAAATATTTTTTAAATAAAGATGTTACGCAAGGATTTTAAATTGATTCATTTGAGCTTGATTTTGTGGTATTTTCTTGTCCTTTGTCACTTTTTTTATCCCCAACCCGACCTTCCCCAGAGGGAAAGGAGAAGAAAGTAACCAAAAAAATCAAGTGCTCTGTATAAATTCTAAAGTTTTTGCCTAAAAATCCCGTCGGCGCGCGAAAAATACTCGTCGGAACTCCGCCAGACTTCAAACAGTTTTCGCTTCGCCAGACGATATTTTTGCAAAAACTTGAATTTCTACAAGGCACGTCTGAAAATACAGTAATAGCTAATAAAATGCTGCCTGAAATTTTAGTAAAAAATATTCTGCGTAATATGAGTTATTGAATTAAAAAAATAATTTTTTTGGCGAATACTGTCACATACATCAGTCGCACAAAAATTCGAGCCTTGCTCCTATTGGTGCTATTTACGCAGACGCTTTTGCTCCGCGAAATCCACCATGCTTTTACGCCACACGAAGCTGTTTTGCACTGCGCTGCCGAAGACGGAGCGAAACACATTCACAGCCCCGAATACGACACGCACGCCTGCGCCATCTGCGATTTTATTTTTTATAAAATATCTTTCGCTAATAATGATGGGCTGTACTTGCGACCTCTCACGCCAGCTTTGACCTCCTCCGAGGTCAAGTATTTTGTCACAAATTACGTATTTTATTGTTTTTATTGCCCAAGTCGCGGTCCGCCGACGGCATAATTTTTTGGAAATATATCTAAAAAATTAGACGCTAACGATGCCTTTATACGTTACCGACACCCGTGAGGTGTCAGCAACGTCTGATGACCTGTGAGGCATCGGCAACGTCCGAAAACAAATAAATCTATGCAAAAATTACTTTGCGCAGCGTGCTTGTGTTGGGTTTTTATCCACACGGCTGCCGCTGCGAATACGTCTGATACCTGTCACTTTTCGATAGACGGGATAGTGGAAGACGAACAACGAACTCCGCTCGTGGGCGCAGAAGTCTGGCTCGAAAATACGGAGCAAGGCACGACCAGCAACGAGCGTGGAGAATTTTTACTACAAAATATTTGTGGTAAAAAATATATTTTAAAGTGCAGATATTTGGGGTACAAGTTACTTTCTGAAGAAATATTTTTTACTTCACCCGTTCACTTGCACATACAGTTGGAAATAGACGCAGCTACTTTGACCGAAATAGTGGTAATGAGTACGAAAAATGCTGCCGTCGCCACGCTCCAGCACACATCGCTTACGCCGATAGAGAAACTCGAATCCTACGGAAAAACATTGGGCGAAAGTCTGAAAAATATCGCTGGAATGAACACCATCGAAACAGGTTCTTCTATCTCCAAACCTGTTATTCACGGGCTTCACAGCAACCGAATCTTAATCCTAAACAACGGTATTCGGCAAGAAGGGCAGCAATGGGGCAGCGATCACGCTCCCGAAATTGACCCTTTTACTGCCGAAAATATATCCGTCTTGCGCGGAGCGGCGAGTATTCGCTACGGCGCAGAGGCGATGGGCGGCGTTATTTTATTAGAGCCAAAATTACTCCCAAAAGTGACAGGGTTGAGCGGAGTGTTGCTGGCTGGCGCGGGCTCAAACAGTCGAATGGGATTTATTTCTGGAAGTATCGAAAATGCGGCAGAAGGCAAATGGACTGGGTTCGCTTGGCGGCTACAAGGAACGCTAAAACGAGCGGGCAACGCTCGGTCGCCCAATTATTATTTAGAAAATACTGGTTTTGAGGAACAAAATTTTTCTTTGGCGGCGCAATACGTCCACAAAAAGTATAGCCTTTCGACTTATTTTAGCAGCTTCAATACCAAAATTGGAATTTTCAAAGGCTCGCACGTCGGAAATATCGCGGATTTGTACGCAGCTTTTGGGCGACAAAAACCAATTACCGCAGATACATTTAGCTATAAAATCAATCGTTCTTTTCAAAAAATCAACCATAATTTGTTGAAAATCAACTTTTTATACGACTGGGAGCAGCGTGGAAAAATTGAAACTACTTTTGCGCAGCAGAACGATTGGAGGGAAGAATATGACCTCGATTTGCCACTTGCGCGCGACCCAACATTGCGCAGCAAACCCGAGTTGGCTTTTAATATTCTTACGCATACTTTGGATTGTGTTTGGAAACAACCGATTTTTGGACGCTTTTTTTCGGGCGAAATGGGTATTTCGGGCATCACACAAACCAACAACTACAAGGGTTTTCGATACTTGATACCCAATTATTGGAACTTTGGCGCAGGAGTTTTTCAGGTAATTCGTTACACGCGCGAGAAATTCACACTCGAAGGCGGACTCCGATACGACTACCGTTGGCTACAAGTATTTCGCAGCAATCCGATTACTTTGTTGCCCGAAAATCCGACAAAAATATCCAATAATGTGACACTTTTAGCTGGCGGAAATTACCGATTCAACAGCCATTTTTCGATGTCCGCCAATGTCGGAACGGCTTGGCGACCGCCCGCCGTTAGCGAATTGTACATCAATGGTATCCATTTGAGTGCTGCGTCTTACGAATTGGGCGACAATTCGCTGCGCAACGAAATGTCACAAAATATCAATTTTTCAACAAAATATGAGTGCAGTCACTGGGATTTGGAAGTAGGCGCGTACTACAATAACATCAAAAATTTTATTTATTCTCGCCCTACGCTCGGCACCGTTTCGCTGTTGAGTGGGACGTATCCGCTGTTCGTCTATACGCAAACCAACGCTCAAATCTCGGGACTGGACGCTTCTGGAAGCTATCATCTGACTGAAAACTGGACGGCATCTGGCAAGGCAACTTTGCTCCGCGCATGGAACTCGACCGCAGGCGAGTACCTGCCGCTTATGCCGTCCGACCGATTGGAATTGGGGACAAAATACGACTGGAAGCAGCCAAAAGCCTACGTTAGTTGTTCTGGTAGATACGTCGCGCGGCAGCGTCGAGTGCCACAAAACAGCGACTACACGTCCCCGCCGTCCGCTTATTTTTTGCTTGGCGCAAATGCTGGCTGCTCTTTTTTTTGGAAACATCAGTCGTTCGATGTGAGCTTGGGCGCAAGCAACTTACTGAACAAAACCTACCGCGAATACCTGAACCGATTTCGATATTTTAGCGACGAAGTCGGCACCGACGTTACTTTAAAACTAATTTGTAAATTCGGAAATATTCATTCCTGAACAATATTTATTACTTCTTAATTTATTTTTTAATCTGTCACAAATTTATTTTATTATGAAAAATATTATATTTGTTTTTTTGATTTTTTGCCTTTCTTTTATTTTGAGTTGCAAGCCCGACCCAACGCCAACGCCAGCACTTCCCAACGAGGAAATAACTACGGTTGTGCTGAAACTTACTCGCTTGGGCGACTCCACTGACACGCCAACCGCCACTTGGGAAAAACTCGACCCCCAAAGCACCACGCCGCCCGACACGTCGCGCGCCTTTCTGAATCTTCAAAAAGGAAAAGTTTATACAGGTGAAATTTCGTTTTTTGACAAAACAAAAACGCCCGTCCTAAACGCTACGGTAGAAATAAAAGAGCTGGCAAACGAACATTTGCTTTGCTATAATTTTGCGCAGCCGCAGCCCGCAGCGGTTACGTTAGATGTCAGCAGAACAGATTTTGATACCCGAACTCCCGCGCTGCCACTGGGACTGACGACCAAAATCACCGTAGGCAGCACGCTCGGCACTGGACGGCTGACCGCCACGCTGCGCCACCAACCCAACGCTAAAAATGGCGACTGCGCATCCGGCAGCACGGACGCAGAAGTGACCTTTCGTGTGACGGTGCAGTAGGGTTTATTTTGTAAGTTACCGACACTTCGGAAGTGTCGGTAACTTACAAAAACGAATAAGCTATTTACTTTCTTAACGTCTGATTTCGTGCCCGATTTATATTTTTTGTGAGAAGTCAGAGCGATAGTATGTCACAAATTGTGCAAAAAAATAGTATCTTTGATAAAATTATACAAAAAATGGTAGAGCGACCGATACCTCAAATGTATGTATCGGTGACTTCGTAAATAAGAAAAATGGCAAAAAATCAAAATCCTTTTCAAATTTTATCGCCCGACGAGCGTTGGGCACCGTCGCAGTCGCAAATAGACGCGTTTCAGAATGTGTATGAAAAATTGCTGCCGCCGTTGGTGCATAAAATTCGTTCAGCGGTCACCAAATGGAGGGATAGCGAATACGCTGGCGCGTCCGAAACGTCAAAGGCTTTGCTGCGTTTTTGGTTTGAAGAAGAGCATTTCGTCAATCAATTCCAGTTTCGTTTTTTCTTTTCGCAGAGAGAGGCGATTGAGTCTGTCATTTATCTTTACGAAGTCGCAAAGGTAAGGGATAAATACAATATGATGCGTTTTGATGCTTCTGGGAGGATTAGTACGGGTATGTTTGAGGAAGAATGGACTCGCTATATGGTCAAAATGGCGACGGGTGCAGGCAAGACCAAAGTGATGGGTTTGGTCATAGTGTGGTCTTATTTTCACAAATTGTATGAAGCAAACAGCGATTTGTCTAAAAATTTTCTGCTTATCGCGCCCAATATTATTGTTTTGAACCGGCTGCGGAAGGATTTTGACGGCTTAAAAATGTTTTTAGAAGAGCCTTTTTTGCCCGAAAATGGCTGGGAGAATAGAGATTGGAAAGATGACTTCCAACTAACTTTGCATATCCAAGACGAACTGAAACCTATCACCGAAAATGGTAATATCTTCCTCACGAATATCCACCGTGTTCCTCTGAATGAAGACCCTGTGCCGTCTTCCGAAACCGAATTTTTAGGTATAAAACCCAAAGTTGATGCAGATACCTCAAAAGGCGCGGATTTGGGTAAGGTTTTGCGAAGCGAAAAAATAAAAGACCTCGTTATTTTGAACGACGAGGCACACCACGTCCACGATAAATCTTTGGTGTGGTTTCAAAATATTGAAGACATCGCAAATAAATTAAAGCTCAAAGGTGGCAAGGGGTTGAGCCTACAAGCCGATTTTTCGGCGACTCCCAAACACAACAATGGGCATATTTTTGTCCAAACCATTTGTGATTTTCCGTTGGTAGAAGCCATCAGGCAAAACGTCGTCAAATCGCCTGTCTTGCCCGACGAGGAGTCGCGAAATAAGATAAAAGTCAAAGAGTCTGACGATTTTATTGAAAAATATCAAGATTTTATTCATCTCGGTTATTTAGAATGGCGGGGGCAATATGAGGAGTTGAAGGACAAAAAAACACCGATTTTATTCATTATGACCATGAATACGAAAGAAGCAGACGAAGCCGCCGCGTTTTTGGAGCGCAGCTATCCGATTATGAAAGACGCTGTGCTTACTATCCACACCAACAACTCTGGCAATGTAAAAGAAGGCACCAGCAAAAAAGACAAGGAAGAACTCGACAGACTTCGCAAAGCGGCTGACGATATTGACAAAGATTTTTCGCCTTACAAAGCCGTCGTGTCCGTCCTCATGTTGCGTGAAGGTTGGGACGTGCGAAACGTCACTACCATCGTTGGCTTGCGTCCATTCGGAGCGGATTCCAAGATTTTGCCCGAGCAAACCATCGGACGAGGTTTGAGAAAAATGTTTGACCTCGAAGTGCCTGAAAAGTTGGTCGTCGTCGGTACGCCTCCTTTTTTGGACTTTGTAGAAAGCCTAAAATCCGAAGGCGTGGAGTTTCAGTACAGTCCTATGGGAAAAGGTACGGGCGGCAAAAGTCCAATCATCATAGAGGTGGATAAAGAAAGCGGCAAAGACCTCGACAAGCTGGATATTCCGCTGCCGCAGCTTTCTCAAAAAATATACAGGGAATTTAAAAATTTGGAAAACATTGATACACAGCTGTTTGAGTTCACAAAAATTGATTTTAAAACTTATCCGCCGCAAGACCTGATTGAAATTGTGTTCAAACATATTGACGATGAATTTTCTCACAAAACTACGTTTAGCGAAACTTCGGCGGGCTATCGCAGCGTGATTGCTTTTTTTACTACGGCTATCCTCAAAGACAGCCGTTTGTTCAGCGGCTTCAATATTTTGTATCCCAAAGTAGAGCATTTTGTGAAGTACCAACTGTTTGGAAATGAAATTGGTTTTGAAGACTCGCAGACCATCAAAAACCTCTCCGATGTCTTGGCAAAAGACCTTATTTTAAAACTTTTTAGGGCGGCTATCAACGCAATAACGGTCAAAGAAGACGACAATGTGAGCATCAAAGGCTATACTTCGCTCAAAAATGTGAAACCAAAAGTGGTCGGCAATCAGCGTTACCTTCTCTCCGAAAAGTGTATTTTCAACAAAGTGATTGGCGATAATAATTTTGAGTTGGGCGTGGCGAAGGTAATCAATGGCTGCGCCGATGTAGTTGCTTTTGCCAAAAATGCGGTTGGTGAAGGCTCCGCCAATTTTTTTGTAGAATATCAAAAAGAAAATGGCAATATTGCACTTTATTATCCCGATTTTTTAATTAAAACATCGCCAACTACTTTTTTTATTTTAGAAACCAAAGGGCGCGAAGACCTCAACGATGTGCGCAAAATAAAACGCCTCGCCGCTTGGTGCGCCGACGTGAACGCCTTGCAAACTGATTACACTTATACCGCCATCTACATACGACAAGAAGATTGGGACGAAAAATACACAGACATCAAAAATTTTAGACAAATTATTCAACTTTTTGAATTTAAATGAGAGAAAATCAATTTATAGAAAAAAAGAAGCTTGACATTGTGTTAGGTAAAACCGCTAATTGGAAAGAATTGGCAAAAGATTGTGTTTGTTTTGCCAATTCAAGAGGCGGAATTATTTATGTTGGGATAGAGAATAAAGAGGAGTTTCCGCCAGCATCGCAAAATATTGACGCCGATTTACCCTTCAAAATCAAAAAAAATATTACTGAAAATACCGTAAACGTTGGAGTAAATACAACTATTATTACTGCTGAAAATGGCGGACAATTTATTAAATTAGAGATTTTACAGAGCGCATCTACTATTGCAAGTACGAGCGATGGCAAATACTATTATCGGAGCGACGACACTTGTGTACCGCTTTTGCCCGATGAGTTATCAAGGCTTTTTACCGATAAACCTTCTTTTGTTTGGGAAACCAAGCGTACCAATATCTTAAAAACCAATATTGACCCGCTCAAAAAAAATCAATTTTTCAAAGATATTAATAAATCTACAAGAGTTTCTGCTCATGTAAAACAAAAATCACTTGACGAACTTTTAGAACATTACTATTTTTCTGATGGCGATTATTTGACCAACCTCGGTGTACTTTGGTTAGCTAAAAGAAACGACCGCGCAAAAATTCTTTATTGCCCAACCATTCAGTTTTTCAAATATGATGAACGCGGGCAAAAAGTCAATCGTCTGCTTTGGGACGACCATGAGCGAAATCCAAAAGAACTTATAGAAGTCGTTTGGTCCCAAATTCCCGATTGGAAAGAAGGTATTGATGTCGCCGATGGAATGTTTCGCAAATTTATTCCAAATTACCACGAAGATGTCTTACGCGAGTTGATAGCCAACGCTCTTGTTCATCGCCCCTACACCATGAGAGGCGATATTTACATCAATATCTTTCCCGATAGGTTAGAGGTAGCTAATCCCGGTCTTTTTCCTATTGGCATCACACCTCAAAATGTGCTGCATAAGAATTCCCGACGCAATGAAAAATTAGCACAAGTTTTTTTTGATTTACAACTCATGGACAAAGAAGGCTCTGGTATTGATAAAATGTATGAAATATTGCTTTCTAATGGCAAGCCTATTCCGCAACCTATCCAAGGCGATGATTTTGTACAGTTTACTATTTTTAAAAATATCTCCAAACCAAATGTCGTCGCCTTACTTCAAAGAGCTTCCGATGAGTTTCAGCTTACTCAAAAAGAGATGATTTGCCTTGGGCTTATCGCTCAATACAATTCCCTTTCCGCGTTGGAGTTTTCTCTAAAACTCAATCTGCCCACAAAGCTAAATACTGCCGTAAGGCATTGGTTAGGCAGATTGATAGACATAGGATTGGTCGTTTCAAAAGGTAAAACAAAAGGTACGCTTTATGCCGTAAATCCTGAATTTATTAAAAATACCAATTTTAAAACTCAAACCACTTTGAAAAGCATTACTGACCATCGTTTAGAAGAATTATTAAGAAAAGATATTACTGATTTTCCAAACAGCCGATTTGCTCAAATTTCGGAACGTATTGGCTCTGAAATAAATATTTATAAAGTAAAAAGAATATTAAAAGCAATGGTAGAAAATGGTATTTTAGAAATGAATGGCATTACCAGAAATGCTAACTATTCTTTGAAGCAAAAACCTGTGAAATAAATACCTTTTTTTTAGTCAAAATTTAAAGTATTCTACAAAAAAAAGTATAAGTAACTGATTATCAGTTATTTATATTAAACCAAAACCTGTGAAATAAATCCAATTTTTTTGGAAAAATTAATCAAAATCCAATAATTATGACCGATAAAGATAAAAACGCCATCATAGAACTCATCAAAAATGGGCAAAAACTACCCAAAGAACTCATCTACCAACTCTTCGCCGACGAAGAAGATGTTTTCCTCTTTTGGAACGGGCGAAAAGAAGAAGTCACCAACCTCGCCCTGCCCTTTCACTCCATAGAGCACATAGACGAGCCGCGCAAAGAAACTCAAAAACAAGGCACAGCTCTCGATATGTTCGAAACCGACTTCAGAGGCAGACAACTCAAAGGCTGGACCAACAAACTCATCTGGGGCGACAACAAACTGATACTCAGTAGCCTTGCGAATGGCAGTATCCGACAAGAGATAGAAGCACAGGGCGGCTTGAAGCTCATCTACATAGACCCACCTTTTGCCGTCGGTGCCGATTTTGGATTCAACATAGAAATAGGCGGCGAAACCGCCGAAAAAAAACAATCCATCATAGAAGAAATCGCTTACCGCGACACCTGGGGCAAAGGCATCTCCTCCTACCTCTCCATGATGTACGAAAGACTAAAACTCATGCACAA
>JAYUHK010000015.1:0-1655 GCA_043767025.1 Saprospiraceae bacterium
GAAAAATACTCGTCGGAACTCCGCCAGACTCAAACAGTTTTCGCTTCGCCAGACGATATTTTTGCAAAAACTTGAATTTCTACAAGGCACGTCTGAAAAGGCATTCACATTGTATAAAATGCTACTTGAAATTTTAGAAAAAAATATTCTGCGTAACATGAGTTAGTAATTTTATCCTAACCTCTTCGATTGTTGCTGTGTGGATTTCTCGGCGAACTGCTGTTGGGATTGTTGGACGGACGATTGCCCCCAAACGACCTGTTGTTGGGACGATTGTTATTGTTATTGCCACCTCTTGGCGCGTCGAATCGAGGGCGCACACTCGACTTCTCTAAAGTATATTTTGGTCCGCTGCCCATACCTTCTGGCAACGGAGCTTTGGTAATTACTTGCTCTATCAATGCCTCGATTTGCATAAATTTCGGAATGTCGCGCTCCGAAATCAGCGTAATCGCTACGCCCGTAGTAGCTGCGCGCGCTGTCCGTCCAACGCGGTGAACATAATCTTCGGCATCGCCCGGCACATCGTAGTTGATGACCAAGTCGATATCCTTGATGTCAATGCCGCGCGAAAGTACGTCGGTAGCTACCAAAATCTGCGTTTTGCGGCTTCTGAAATCCTGCAACGCCAGCTCTCGCTCGCTTTGCTCCAAGTCAGATGACACCATTTGGACTTTAAAACGTTTCCGTTTGAGTTCGGTTTCTATGACTTTTACCATTTTTTTGGTAGAAGAAAAAATAATAATGCTCTGATAATTTTTCTTTCCGTCCAGCAGATGCACGAGTAAATCCAATTTTTGTTGCTCATACACGAGATAAGCGGTTTGCAAAACCCCTTCGGCAGGCTTGGAAAGTGCGAGCGTAATCTGCTCCGGATTCTGAAGAAGCGTTTTTGCCAAAGAGCGTATTTTGTCTGGCATGGTAGCCGAAAACATCAGCGTTTGTCGCTTGGCAGGGATTTGTTTCACGATTTGCATAATATCTTCGTGAAAACCCATATCCAACATACGGTCTGCCTCGTCGAGTATCAAGTGCTGGACATTTTTGAGGTTCACATAGCCCAAGCCGATGTGAGAAAGCAAGCGTCCGGGAGTAGCAATGATGAGGTCGGCACCTTTTGTAAGGGCGCGTTTTTGTTGGTCCCAACCGCCGCTATCGCCGCCGCCATAGACAGGAAGCGACGAAACGCTCAAAAAATAAGCAAACCCTTCGACTTGCTGGTCAATTTGAAGTGCCAACTCACGCGTCGGCACAAGGACTAACGTATTGACGCTGTTGCCCATGTCGCGGTTTTCGGTAGCAATTTTGTGGAGGATAGGGAGTAAAAAAGCGGCTGTTTTGCCGGTTCCCGTCTGTGCGCAAGCGATTAAATCTTTATTGTCTAAAATAAATGGGATTGCTTGCTGCTGAATCGGCGTTGGCTCTTTGTAATTCATAAAAGAAAGAGCTTCGGTCAATTTTTCGGTAAAATTAAAGTCGTTGAAAGTCAATTTATTGTGGATTGAGATTTTTTTAAATATTTTGCAAAAGTAGTCATTTTTTTGTTAAGGAATGTATCTAAAATAAACTACTCATTTTTTCTGCTAAATTACAACCAATCACTGCGTTATTTTTTCGTTTCAACGCCCTGCGTTGCGCCTCAAAAATGCCTTGTT
>JAYUHK010000016.1:0-8082 GCA_043767025.1 Saprospiraceae bacterium
AATTCAAGTTTTTGCAAAAATATCGTCTGGCGAAGCGAAAACTGTTTGAAGTCTGGCGAAGCCGACGAGTATTTTTCGCGCGCCGACGGGATTTTTAAGCAAAAACTTTAGAATTTCTACAGAGCACTTGATTTTTTTGGTTACTTTTTTTATCAAAAAAAAAAGTGACAAAAACCAAGTAAATAGCTGCAAAAACTAAACTCAAATGAGCCTGTCAAAAAAAAATTGCATAAAGTGAGTTGTTAAATTTTACTAAATTCTGCTCTACAAATTGAAAAAAATATTCATCATCAACGGACCCAATCTGAACTTGCTCGGCAGGCGAGAACCCGACATCTATGGTCGGCAGTCGTTTGAAGAATATTTTGAAGTATTGAAAAAAAAGTTGGACGGCGAAGCAGAATTGAAGTATTTTCAGTCCAACCATGAAGGCGAGTTGATTGATAAACTCCATGAAATCGGCTTTGCGGCGGACGGAATCGTACTCAACGCAGGCGCATACACGCACACGTCGGTCGCGCTGGCTGATGCGGTGGCAGCCATTGCGTCGCCCGTCGTAGAAGTCCATATCTCCAACGTCCATGCCCGCGAAACTTTTCGACACCATTCGTTTTTGTCGGCAGTGTGCGAAGGCAGCATCGTAGGTTTGGGTTTGGCGGGCTACGAGCTGGCAGTGCAGTTTTTTTTGAAGCTGCACAAATGATAAAAATTAGGTAACTTTCTTAAAGACTTTTACTGAAAACCATTCGCCAAAAATTAAAAAAAACCACTTTTTTCAATTTTTATCCAAAAAAAATGCCTTTTGATAGAAAAAGCGAGCTTTTCTACTCCGAATCTGCTTATCATTGTGGAGAAAAAGATTGTCACTTTTCAAACACGTTCCACAGCACAATCCATAACGACAAATAATTTTTTTTTTAAATGACTTCAATATTTTTTAGACACAAAAAAAAGAGTTGGGCGATTATTTATGTTCTCTTGTTTTTCTGCGTCAAAGGTTTTACACAAGAAACATGGTCGCTGGAGCGCTGCGTCCAGCAAGCACAACAGAACAGTTTGAGCCTTCGGCAAGCCAAAAATCGCGTCCGCGAAACAAAACTAATAGAGCGACAAAACACGCTTTCGCGCTACCCCAACCTCAACGCTGGCGGAAGTGTGGGACTCAACGTCGGACGCGCCATCAATCCCGCCACCAATACTTTTGAAACCAGTACGTCGGGATTCAACAGCCTTTCGCTCAACTCGGGCGTGCTGCTCTACAACGGCAACCGCATCAACCACCTCATAGAGCAAAGCAAACTCAACGTCGCCGCCTCCGAGTCCGACGCTGCGCAGGCTTCCAACAACTTGGCTCTCAACGTCGCCGCTACTTACTTGCAGGTACTTTTGGCGGAAGAACAACTTGAAAATACGAGAAAAAGAAATCTTCAAGCCAGCAATCAATTAGTGCTGACCGAAAAACTCATCGCAGCAGGAAGTCGTCCGCAAGGCGACCGCTTGGACTTGCAAGCACAAATCGCGCGGGGCGAACAAACTTTGGTATCCGCTCAAAATCTGGTAGATATTAGTTATCTCAATCTGAAACAACTGCTGATTCTCGACCCAAGCCAAGTGATGAAAGTGTCAAAAGTAGATGTCACAATTCCAGCCGATGCGACTCCCGAAAAATACCAGATGGACAAAATTTATATGCAGGCTCTGAACAACCAACCCAACATCAAAGCAGGCGAATTGAGAGAAAAAAGTGCCGAGATAGACGTGCTTTTGGCAAAAGCAACAGGCTTGCCGACCGTTTCTATGGGCGCAAATGTGAGTTCATTTTATTCCACTCGCGGTCTGAAATATTCGACAGAAGTGGTAGGAACAAAAAATATTGACCAAAATGTCATCTTCAACGGCACGCCTTCGGTGGTTACTTTTGTGCAGCCAGACGTGCGAGTAAAGACTGCAAAAGACCCGTACATCAGTCAGTTGAGCGAAAATCTGGGCGCAGGCGTGAATATCAATATCAACGTACCGCTCTACAACAACGGACAGACCAGCATCGGAAAAGAACGCGCGCAGTTGAATATTCTGAACACTCAAATCGCCAACGAACAATCCAAACAACTGCTCAAATCCGATATTCAGAAAGCGATTGCAGATGCGCGCGCTGCCAAAAAAACATTAGAAGCCGCCGAAAAAACATTCAAAGCCTCTCAAAATGCGTACGAAAATGCTGAAAAACGCTTCAAGGTCGGAGCTATTAATACTTTTGAATTGACAAATTCAAAAAATAATTTAGACACCTCCGAAACCGATTTGACGGTTGCGAAATATGATTATTTATTCAAATTAAAAATTCTGGATTTTTATCAAGGTAAGAAAATGTAATAAATTGGAATAAAAAATCGCTCGCTTTTAGCAAATTTTACAAAAGAAAACTGACTTTAAACCAAAAATAAAATGTCTAACAAAATAAAAAAAAGTAACAAAAAACTCATCATCGGCTTGCTCATAGTGTTCGCAGCATTGGTCGGCGTAGCCATCTGGAAAAGCGGCAGCAAAGAAAAAGGCGAACCCGTGACGACCGAAAAAGTACAAAAACGAACTATCAAAGAAACGGTAGCCGCAAGCGGAAAAGTTTTTCCAGAAACAGAAGTAAAAATAAGCTCCGACGTGTCTGGCGAAGTCGTAGAATTGCTGGTAGTAGAGGGAGATTCTGTCACAAAAGGGCAGCTTTTGGCGAGAATCAATCCCGACGCTTACCAGTCGCAAGTCGAGCGCGGCATGGCAAATGTCAATACCTCCAAAGCACAGTTAGCGAACTCTCGGGCAAGCATCGAAGGCGCAAAAGCCCAGCGAGAGCAGTTGGAAGCGCAGCTCACCAACGCAAGATTGATATTCAAACGCAACGAAAAATTACATCAGGAGGGCGTTGTTTCAGATGCAGATTTTGAAGCCTCGCAAGCCACACTTCGGCAGTTGGAGGCTAATTTGAGAGCGTCCGATGCGTCTTTGAAGTCGTCCCAAGAGAGTGCGAAAGGTTCGGAGTTCAATGTCCAAAGCGCGTCAGCGTCTTTGAAAGAGTTGCAAACGAGCCTGAAAAAAACGTCTGTCTATGCTCCGATGAGCGGCATCGTATCGAAACTCAACGTCAAAAAAGGCGAGCGGGTGCTGGGAACTATCCAAATGGCTGGCACCGAAATACTCCGCATCGCCAATCTCAACAGCATGGAAGTACAAGTGGAGGTGAGTGAAAGCGACGTGCCGAGAGTAATCATCGGCAATTCGGCGGCGGTAGAAGTAGATGCGTATCCGGGCAGAAAATTTGTAGGCAAAGTGTATCAAATCGCCAACTCAGCCGCCAACACAGCGACGACCGCTACTTTGACCTCCGACCAAGTAACGAATTTTGTGGTAAAAATACGGATTGAGCAAAGTTCTTACAGCGACTTAATAGGCGGAAAAGGAAAAAAAATGTACCCTTTCCGTCCCGGAATGTCGGCTTCGGTCGAAATAAATACCAACACCATCGCCGACGTATTGAGCGTGCCTATCCAAGCCGTCACCACACGAGAAGATGAGGAAAAAAAGGAAGATAAAAAGCCGCAGGACGAAGAAGAACTAAAAAGTTCGCAAGAAAAAAAAGCAGAACAACCCAAAGCCGATGCCAACAAAAAAGTAAAAGAAATGATATTCGTCTGTGCCGCAGACAGCGTAAAGTTGGTAGAAGTGACAACGGGAATCCAAGACGACTCCTATATTCAGATAAAAACAGGCTTGCAAGAGGGCGACGAAATCGTGTCGGGACCTTACACAGCCGTGTCACGAAAATTGAAAAAAGGAATGAAAATTACAAAAAATAAGGAAGATAAAAGTAAAAAATAAAGACCACACAATGAGTCACCAATCTACCGACGCGCTGCTTATTTTTATCAAAAATTCAGAACTGGGCAAGGTAAAAACTCGTTTGGCAGCCACTGTGGGCGACGAGCAAGCTCTCAAAATCTATAAGGAATTGTTGCGCTACACACGTCAGACGACGCAAGGGGTTTCGGTCGTGCGGCATCTTTTTTACAGCGATTTTTTAGAAAAAAACGACGATTGGGACACTAATTTTTTTCAAAAATCAGTGCAGCAAGGAAGCGACTTGGGCGAGCGAATGTCCAACGCTTTTGACTGTGTTTTTGGGCAAAAATTTCAGAAAGCGGTCATTATCGGTAGCGATTGTCCGACTCTGACGAGCGAGATTTTGCGGCAAGCATTTACGGCATTAGACCACCACGACCTCGTGATAGGTCCAGCTACCGACGGCGGATATTATTTATTGGGAATGAAAGAACTGCACCAAAAGCTATTTCAAAACATCGTTTGGAGCAGTGAAAATGTGCTGTCCAAAACGTTGCGAAAAGCACAAGAACTTAACTTATCAACATACCAACTTGCTTCTTTGCCCGACGTGGATTATGAAGAAGACTGGATAAAGTATGGTTGGAAAATTGAACGCTAACCTTTGCCTGAACGCTTCTTTAACTCCGCCAACTCTGCTAAAAGAACTTCCAACTTTTGGTCTTTCGCAGCCAACTCTTGGTCTTTCGCGGCTAATTCTTCTTCTTTGGCAGCTATTATCTTGTCTTTTTTTCCCAATTCTCTTTCAAAAATTCGGTCAATTTCGTCCTCAACGTCCATTATTTCTCGAATTTCTTCACTGGCTATTGCTCTGCCCAGACGCGCTATCATTTTTCTTACCAAAGGCTCGCCCAAGTCGCCTTTGAAATCTAATTGATGCTTGTCTTCTGTCTTAAATTCGGGACTGAATACTCGCAGCACTTGCTCCAACTTTGTGCGCGACTTGCCAACCAACTCCCGAATCTGAATCAAGTAAGAATCGTGTGTGAGCAATTCTGCAAATTCTTCTTTGACTTGCAAGATTTCTTGCGTGACTACATCTCGATAGTCGCGATTAATTTTTACAACAGCACTTTTGATGTTATCCAACGAAAACCCAAGAAAATAAATCGTCACTATCGGCAACGGGCGCATTTCTGTTTCGCCATTATCGCCTAAAACCGTATCTTCTTTTTTATAATTTTCTCCCAAATAACGCCTGAACCGCATCACATCAAAGACTTGCTTGGCTTTTTGAAGTTCTATCAAGACTTTTTTCGCTTCGCCAGACTTCGTAATGATGACAGCTTTGAAGTCAAACCTCAATATGCTGATGCTGCTCGTAGCGTTTTCACTCGCTATTTCTTGAGGCTTCAAGTCGAGAGTTAGCACTTCCTCGCCCAAAATAGTCGAAAGCAACTCACGAGCTATTTCTATATCTTCCAAAAGATATTTGAACACTACGTCATATATTGGGTTGGCTATTATCATCGGACGTTTATTTTTTGGACATTGCGGAGCGATTAGGAATGAGGAAAAAATAAGGTACTTAATTTTTTCCAATCAATTCAAACAATAACAAGGCATTTTTGAGGCGCAACGCGGGGCGTTGTAACGAAAAAATAACGCAGTGATTGGTTGTAATTTGGCAGAAAAAATAAGTAGTTTATTTTAGATACATTCCTTAATGAAAGTCCAGCACGCCATTTTTTTGGTACAGCGAAATTACTAACACTAAAAATAAGAAAAAGAAAAGGAAAAAATAAAGCATACAATATCCTTTTCTACCTGAATTTTCTATTTGCGACATATTATTTTTTTATTGATATGATGTTATGAACATTCCCAAATTGGAATTTTTATGCAAAGTAACTGCAAAAACTACAAAAACCAAAGTCAAATGGCAAAAAACTATTCATAAAACTCAAATTTTTACTATTTTTAACAATTTTGCACACTTGTGGAAAACTACAATGTGGATTTTTTTTGATTCTGAAAAACTAAAACTGTCATCACATAAGAAACCGAAAAAAGCAACACCGCAAACAGTAAATGCAAAGGTTGCAGCGCAGGCGGAATACCAAAATGGTGCATCGAAATACCAAAAGCTACTTCGCTAAAAAGCAAAATCAAAAGTGCGTAAGAATAGTTTTTCAACATCAAATGTGTAGAAAAATAAGCCCGAAGTTGGTACGTCCAAAAAAACATCATCGCCGCCAAAACGTAGTAAAAATACTTATGCACATTGTAAGCACCTGTCAAGGCTGCCACCCACGCGCTTCGCTGTTCGTACCCAAGTTGTTTAGAAATGCTATCCACTTGCTCTCGAACTTGACTTCCCATCACGATTTGAGCAAAAATTAATCCCGTAACACAAACACTTATCCAAGCATTTTGAGAAGTAAAAACGCTTCTATTGGCTTGACTATTCGTGTTTTGTATTCGTGTGTGTGCCAACAGTGTAGCAGTTATCAACACTATCAATATCAGCAACGCCAGCACCATGTGGACGGTAATCATTCCTGTGTGCAAATTACTTTTTACTACTTTGCCGCCCAACCAACCTTGCACCAACACCAAAATCAAACCAGCAGCAGACAAGTAAAAAATTCGCTTATCCACACGTCGCAATGGAATAGAAAACGCAAACGTCAGCAAAATAAAAAAACCAATCAACACTCCGACAAGCCGATTGAGGTATTCCGTCCAAGTTTTATACACATTGAAGTCCGTGTTGGCATAGCTTTGTGCATAAATTTCCTGATAGTTGGCGGGCAGTTGGCTCACGTCGGTCGGCGGCACCCAAACCCCAAAACACTTGGGCCAATCGGGACAGCCCATGCCTGCGCCCGTGCTGCGCACCAGACCGCCTACCCAGATTAAGAAAATAACTGCCACCACAGTCACAAAAGCCATTCGGCGATAACGATTTAAGTTTTTCATCTATTCTTATTTTTTTCGACTTTGCAAAAGTAAGCCACTCGAAGCGATTTTTTATTTTTGAAAATTTTGTTCGCTAATAATCACTTAATAATATATAATTAGAAATACATAATAAAAATACATTACCATTAAAGATGTTAGTATGTTGGTATCTTTTTCGTTCCTTTGTAAGTCCAAAAGTTACTACTTTCTAAACAAGATTTGTCCACAGTAGTTTTTAATAAATCATCTTAAAATATATTCAGCCAACGGATATTTTTTTTACTAAAATAAACAATATTAGCTACTTACGCAATAAGTGTTTCTTATCCAAAAGCATTTATCCACAATCTTGTAAATAAGTGGAAATAAAACTTAACAAACAAATGTGGAATGAAAAAGATGTTTTAATTTTGTGAGTTAGCTGCTCAAAACTTGCTGGACTTTCCACCATTTTTGTTCCGTTGCCCTTCAAGGTGTTTGTAGCGGTTTTGCTTTGTGGAAAGAAGTGCATAAAAAGCTACTTATCCACGTTATTTTCAGCAAGCTCTGTGTGTAAATTTTATTTATTAGTTATTGATTATCAGTTACTTATACATATAAAATATAATAGTTGTGAGTAACTTTTTCTAAACACCTACTTTTAGACATGAGAGCGATTATCCAAAGAGTCAGCCGCGCCAGTGTGGTAATAAACAGTGTGGAAAAGTCAAAGATAGGCTTTGGACTCCTTGTTTTGTTGGGCGTTGAGCCAAGCGACACTCCCGAAGACGTAGAGTGGCTGGCAGCAAAGATACTGAATTTGAGGATTTTTGACGACGGTAACGGTCTGATGAATCTTTCGGCTGTGGATAAACAAGCAGAGTTGTTGGTGGTGAGTCAATTCACGCTTTTTGCGGCTACCAAAAAAGGCAATCGTCCTTCTTTCATTCGCGCCGCCAAACCAGAATTTGCCGTGCCGATGTACGAACAATTTGTTACAGAACTTCAAAAATTATCTTCGCTCAATGTCCGCACAGGCGAGTTTGGAGCGGATATGAAAGTAGAGCTGCTCAACGACGGTCCAGTAACGATTTGGATAGATACCAAAAATAAGGAATAAGAGTCGAGTAATAAATATCGAATATCGAACACGGAACATCGAACAAAAAGATTTTGTATAGTGTGTTCGATATTTCTTATTCATTCCTAATAAGTTCTTACACTTAAATAGATGACATTTAATATTCGACATAATTCGTTGATTTTCAATAGTTTATGATGACTCAAAATTAAAAACTAAAAACTTAT
>JAYUHK010000017.1:0-7680 GCA_043767025.1 Saprospiraceae bacterium
TTCTTGATAAAAAAAGTAACCAAAAAAATCAAGTGCTCTGTATAAATTCTAAAGTTTTTGCTTAAAAATCCCGTCGGCGCGCGAAAAATACTCGTCGGCTGCGCCAGACTTCAAACAGTTTTCGCTTTGCCAGACGATATTTTTGCAAAAACTTGAATTTCTACAAGGCACGTCTGAAAATACACTCACATTGAATAAAATGCTGCCTGAAATTTTACTAAAAAAATATTTTGCGTAACATTCGTTGATAAAATAAAAAATTTAGGCGGTTGGTATTTCCAAAAAAGCAAGCTGTGTGAGGGCAATAATTACTGTTTTATTCTTTCTAATTCGGCTTGTATGGCAGCAAATATTTCGTCAGAAACGGGCGAAAGCGGCAAACGAAGGTTTTGTCGGCAAAGGCGGAGCAGTTCCAATGTCGCTTTGATGCCTGCGGGATTGCCCTCGATATACAGCCAATGGTGGAGGTCGAGCAGAAGTTCGTTGAGGCGGCGAGCTTCTGCAAAATTGCCAGCAAGCGCGGCGCGCGTAAGGTCCGAAAACTCTTTGGGCAACGCGTTGGCGATGACCGAAATAACGCCGTCGCCGCCCGCAGCGACCGTCGGGAGTGCCAAAGTATCGTCGCCACTGATGACCAAAAAATTCGGCGGACGATTTTTGATAATCTTCATCACTTGCATCATGTTGGCGGACGCTTCTTTTACGGCGATGAATTTTTCGCTGGCGTGCGCCAGCCGCAGCGTCGTCGAGGCTTCTATGTTGGAAGAAGTCCTGCTCGGCACATTGTAGATAATGATAGGTCGAGGCGCGACCTCCGCCAACGCCATGTAGTGCCGAAAAATTCCCTCTTGGGTCGGCTTCACATAAGCGGGACTGCTGGACATGATAGCGGCAAAGCCCTCAAAATCGAATCTTTTTATCTTTTCTACCAACTCGGCGGTATTGTTGCCCCCAAAAAAACCGACCACAATCGGCACTCGGGAGGCGACTATTTTTTTTGTAAAATCAAGAATTTTGTGGCTTTCGACATCGCTCAACGAGCTTGCCTCGCCCGTAGTGCCGAGCGCGACCACGAAATCTACGCCACCGCCGATGACGTGTTCGATGATTTTTTCGTAAGAAACAAAATCAATCTCGCCATTTTCGAGAAATGGCGTGACGAGCGCAACGCCTGTCCCTCTAAATTGTTGCTTCATATTTTTGCGCACGGCGCGATTGCAGTTGGTGAGTATAAAAATTTAGTTGCTTGATAAAGTGCTGTAAATCAGCATTTTGTCCCGCATCAATCATCAAATCGTAGCCGTCAGGAAATTGCTCGCAGTGCGGTCCAATCTTGCTATACGCCAAAGATGCCGCCCCGACGTAGTCGAGCGCGAACTGCGAATTTGGGTACAAACCAAACAAAACGTCAAACTTTTGCTGGATAAAATCTTCTGCTACCGTGCTTTTAAGCGTGCCAGAAGAGGACATTTCATTTTTATAAAAATGTGGAAAATTGAGTTTTGCGCCCTCCACTTTTTTGGGTGTCGGAGCGTGAATGTAGCCCAAAAGACGCACTTTTTTTCCTTTTTTGATGAGTTGCTCCGCAAAATGTAAGACCTGTTCTTGGTGAGCCGCTTGCGTAGCGTCAAACAAAATTCCCACTGTTTTGGCTGCATCGGTGTCCAATCTGCGGCGTTCTATTTTTTGTTGGCTGGCGCGGAGGGCGAGGCTTTTTTGCTGCGCCCGCAGCCGTATTTTTTGTAAAAATCTTTGTATAAAATTCATAGTGTTGTGTGTTTTTTTATTGTGAGAATGTGTTTTTACAGCATTGTTTGTATTTATTCTTATTGTAACTAAATGATTATCAAATACTTGTGCGATTTAAAATTAAAAATTGAAAACTACTTACTGTACTCGACCGATGCGGCTCAAATCGCCGATTCGTAGCGTCCCATCTGGCTGTATTTTTCGATGCGGGCTTCGATGCGCGCTTCGGGAGTCATTTCCTGCAACTCTGCGAGTGCTTTTTTGATTGTTTTTTTGAGGCTTTTTGCTGCTTCTTCGGGTTGCGTGTGCGCGCCGCCGATGGGTTCTTTGATAATCCCATCTACGAGTTTGAAGTCCAACATATTTTCGGGAGTAAGTTTGAGCGCGTCTGCCGCCGTTTCCTTGAAGTCCCAACTGTGCCAAAGGATAGACGAGCAAGACTCGGGAGAAATAACGGTGTACCAAGTATTTTCCATCATATACACACGGTCGCCCAAGCCGATACCGATGGCTCCGCCCGACGCGCCTTCGCCGACCACGACGCAGACTATCGGCACCCGAAGCTGCGCCATCTCGAACATATTGCGAGCAATCGCCTCCGCCTGCCCGCGCTCTTCTGCCTCCAAACCCGGATACGCGCCGGGCGTATCGATGAGCGTAATGACAGGAAATCCGAAGCGTTCCGCCATTTTCATCAGCCGCAACGCCTTTCGGTAGCCTTCTGGATTCGCCATTCCGAAGTTCCGATACTGGCGCATTTTCATATTGACTCCTTTTTGATGCCCAATGATGACGACGGTTTGCCCGTCGAGCTGCGCCAATCCGCCTACGATTGCTTTGTCGTCCGCAAAATATCGGTCGCCGTGCAGTTCGACAAATTTTTTGCACATTTGGCTGATATAATACAAGGTGTAGGGGCGTTCTGGGTGTCGAGAAAGCTGGACTTTTTGCCAACCCGTCAGGTTGCCGTAGATTTCTTTGCGCTTGGTTTTGAGCTTGCTTTCCAACTCTTTGAGCATATCGGTAACGTCCAGGTCGCCCTGCTCTCCGATTTGCTTTACCTTTTCCATCTGCTCGTAAAGCAACTCAATAGGTTTTTCAAAATCTAAAAAAGTAGTCATATATTAAATTTTTTTAATTTTGATGTCAAATAAAAGACTGCAAAGATAGCACAAGCGGTTGGAGAAAGTACATTCGGAGGAGAATTTTTTAATTTTAAAAAAATAAATAAAAAAAGACTTGCAGGAACAAAAAACTTGCTCTATATTTGCACTCGCTTTGAAGAAATGAAGGTTTCGGACAGCAATTTTGCAAAATTTATGTGAATAAATTGAGTAAAAGAATGGATCGGTAGTTCAGTTGGTTAGAATGCCGCCCTGTCACGGCGGAGGTCGCGGGTTCGAGTCCCGTCCGGTCCGCAGATTATTAAGAATCCACTTCGTTTTGAGTAACGGAGTGGATTTTTTTGGTTTTTGGGGGTATCAAAAGCTGCAAGATTTTTGTTTTCTGCACTTTAAAAATATTTTTGAGAATATTTGTGGGACACAAAAAATAGTTTAATTTTGCAAAGAAACGCAGGGTGTGCGTGAGTTAATGAGTTGAGCTATAATTTTGTAGACCGCAGAGTAAAACATAGATTAAAAAATATAAAAAAATGAAATCATTCCTCACCTTAAGTATTTTGCTATTTGGGCAAATCTCGTTTGGACAAAGCCGTATTCAAAAAATTGACAGTTTACTAACAGCCTCTTTCAACAAAGGAGAAATTAACGGTAATGTATTAATTGCTGAAAAAGGTAAAATAATTTATAAAAAAAGTTTCGGTTTCGCAAATGAAGAAACTAAACAAAAATTGAATGAAAATTCTATTTTCGAGTTAGCTTCTTGTTCAAAACAATTTACTGCAATGGCAATTGTGATTCTGAAAGAAAAGGGTAAATTAAACTACAATGACAAAATGTCGAAATATATCCCTGAATTATCCAATTATAAAAATATTACAATTAGGAATTTGCTAAATCATACAGGTGGTCTCCCCGATTATATGGAATTGCTTGATAGTTTATTTGATAAACGAAAAATTGCAACTAATAAGGATATTATTGCGCTATTTGCTAAACATAACCCCAAAGTTTTGTTTGAACCAAATACAAAATGGGAATACAGTAATACTGGATATGCTTTTTTAGCCTCAATAATCGAAAAAGTTACGAGTATGTCTTTTGGAGAATATTTGGACAAAGTAATTTTTAAACCATTAGAAATGAAAAATACCTTTGTCTATACCAGAAGGTATGCTCCAAAACAAGTAGCTAACTACGCTTTTGGATATGTTTATTCCGATAGTCTGAAAAAATATTATTTGCCCGACGAATTGACTGAAACCAAAATGGTGGTTTGGCTTGATGGAATTGTTGGAGACGGCACCGTAAACTCTACTGTAAATGACTTACTAAAATGGGATAGGGCTTTATATACCGACAAATTAGTTACCAAAGATAGTAAAAAAGAAATATTCACACCATCTGTATTAAATGACAGGACAAAAACACGTTATGGCTTTGGTTGGTTTATAGAAGACAACGGAGTTTATGGCAATCTTGTAAAACATACTGGCGGTTGGCCAGGATACAGAACCCTAATCGAAAGGCACTTACAAAATGATAAAACAATTATAGTACTATTGAACTACATAAATGACAGTACTTATGTGCCTTTAAAGGAAATTAAACAAATTCTGTATGAAATAAATCCCATTAAATTTATAGAACTTAAAAATGAAGAATTAGAAAAATTTGCAGGAGAGTATAAGCTAAAAGATAATGATATAAAAAAAATTATTTACGAAAAGGGTGAACTTTTTACACTAATGGAGGACGGATATAAATTATTATTTAAACCAATTGAAAAAAACAAATTTCAAATGTTAGGATTTAGTCCAGATGTTTTTTATGAATTTATTATTGAAGAAAATAAAGTTATAAAATGTATAATGACGCAACCTGAACTTAAGAATACTTCGGTTAGAATTAAAGTAAAATAATAAAACTGTCATCTAACACTCAATTTTATCCAAAGACACAAAATATACAATCAATTTCAGCTCCAACTTGACGAATATCGCCGAATTTTACCAACAAATTAGTACTTTTGTTTTTCAATCGGCAGCGGTTACGGGCGGCGAAGTTTCAAATTCCCCACCATCGGCAATACTCCGACGCTGCTCGCGAGCTGCGAACAACCACACAAAACTCAACCGATATTTGAAAACTTAACTTTTTTTGCTAATTTTAAATTGAAAAACTAAAATATATGACACGACAAGCAATTATTGACCATACAATTCATGTTATCAATCTTCTTCCGCAAGAAGAGGCGGCTGAAATTTCAAATTTCGCTGACTTCGTAAATAGGAAGTACGAAGAGCAAAGAATGACTGAAAATATCCAAAAAATTATTTCAGACAGCAAGGCTTTCGATTTTTTGAACGACGAGGAAGACCTCTACTCGTTGTCCGACCTGAAAGAAAAATACAATGGTTAAGGGTGACATTGTTTTGATACCATTTCCTTTCACAAACTTGACTGGTAGCAAACTTCGCCCTGCGATTGTTTTGTTTGTGACTGATTTTGATTTGACGGTTAGCTTTATAACAACTCATTTGAAATGGAAAGACTCGACAGACATCGAAATTTTGCCATCAACTGAAAATGGAATTAAGAAAACATCGTTGATCAGGGTATCGAAAATCGCTACCGTCGACAAATCATTGGCGATAGGGAAAATCGGTGAACTCCAACAGTCGGAAGTTTCAGAACTGAATTTAAAACTCAAATTACTTTTGCAACTTGACTAAAAAAGTGCCTCCGCCAACGCGCGGTTTGGCGCAGCATAGCGAAAATATACAATCAATTTTAGTCCCAGCTTGACGAATATCGCCGAATGTTGCCAACAAATCAGTACTTTTGTTTTTCAATCGGCAGCGGTTACGGGCAGACGGAACTCTATTTCCCCAACTTCGCCAAGCTCTGTTCGATACCGCTAACTTACAGATCAATTTCAAACACAATATTCTTTTGTCTGACTACATAAAGCGATATTTTTCGGCTAATACTTTTTTTGTCTAAACAGCTTCTTTGCGAAATGGAACAACTTCTGAACAATTTACTCCGATGGGCGGATCGAGAAAAACACAAAATTGTGGTATTTTTCTTCTTGCTCCTGCTTTTGGTTGGGTTGTGTATTTTTCGGGACTACGGATTGAGATGGGACGAAGAGTCGCAATGGAAAAATAACGGTTTGGTCACCTACAACTACGTTTTTGGTGGCGAGCGCGACGCTTTTTTTAAAAGCAATGAGAAATATCACGGACAATTTTTTGAAGTATTATTGGTCGCAATAGAGAAAATTTTGCACCTTTCTGAACTGCGAAATATTTATTTTATGCGGCATTTTGTGACTTTTTTTGTATTCTTTATTTCCGCTATTTATTTCTACAAACTCGCCTTGTCACACTTCAAGAACTGGAAATATGCGCTGTTGGCTTGCTCAATGTTCCTGTTGAGTCCGCGCATTTTTGCCGATTCTTTCTACAATACCAAAGACCTTCCTTTTCTGTCCATTTTTGTGGTGGCACTTTATTACCTGACTCGATTTTTGGAGCGACCGTCTTCATACGCTTGTGCTATCCGCAGCAGTCTGACGATGGCGTTGGCGATTGATACTCGCCTTACGGGACTCATTTTGCCTGCGTTGCCTGTGTTTTATTTTATTTTTAGTGTGTTTGTCGCTCTGCACAACCGCTCGTTGAAGTCTGTTTTTGGGAAACAATTTTTAGTTTTTACGATTACTTTACTGGTTTTTGTAAAAGCTTTTTGGCCCGTTTTGTGGCATCAACCCTTCCATCATTTTCAGATGGCGTTGGCGGAAATGAGTAAATATCATTTAGATTGTGACATGGTATATTTGGGCAGTCACATAAGTTCATTGCATCTTCCTTGGCACTATATTCCGGTGTGGATAGCCGTCACTACGCCGCCACTTTATCTCGTGCTTTTTGTGGTGGGCGCAGAAGCTGTATTCTCCAAATTTTTCAAACGTCCGCTACATTTTCTGACTGCACACCAAACAGAACTCACGTTTTTGTTTTTATTTTTTGCTCCAATTTTGGCAATTATTTTACTCCAAAGCGTCATCTACGACGCTTGGCGGCACGTTTTTTTTCTCAACGTTCTCATCGTCTTGATTGCTACGTCGGGCATACAATTTCTTGTAGAAAATTATAAAAAATACCAGATTTTACTTTTTTGCGCGCTTTTTTTGTCGTCGGGAACGACCACTTTTTCGATGATTCGCTTGCATCCTTTTGAAAACGTATATTTTAATTTTTTAGCTGGCGAAAATCTTTCCGCCGTCCAAAAAAGATTCGAATTAGATTATTGGGGCTTGTCGTCCCGCTCCGCGCTCGAGTACGTCGTCGCAAATGACCATTCGGATACGATAAAATTTTTCTTACCACCTACGTTCAGATTCTTAATTTGCAGATTCTGCCGCCCGCAGAAGCCAAACGCATCGTAGTGGTGGACGACGAAAAAACAGCAGATTACGCTGTTTATGGCTGTCGCAACCGCATAGAAAATTATGATTTTCCCAACAAATTTTTTGAAAAAAAAATTGAGCAAGCCGCTTTGGTTAGCGTGTTCAAACTTAAATAACTGATGTTACGCAAGGATTTTAAATTGACTCATTTGAGTTTAGCTTTATAGCTATTGACTTCGCTTTTGTCACTCTTTTTATCCCCAAGCCGACCTTCCCCAGAGGGGAAGGAGATAAAAGTAACCAAAAAAATCAAGTGCTCTGTAGAAATTCTAAAGTTTTTGCTTAAAAATCCCGTCGGCGCGCGAAAAATACTCGTCGGAACCCCGCCAGACT
>JAYUHK010000018.1:0-1871 GCA_043767025.1 Saprospiraceae bacterium
TAAGGAATGAGGAAAAAATAAGGTACTTAATTTTTTCCAATAAATTCAATCAATAACAAGGCATTTTTGAGGCGCAACGCAGGGCGTTGTAACGAAAAAATAACGCAGTGATTGTTTGTAATTTAGCAGAAAAAATGAGTAATTTATTTTAGATACATTCCTAAACACTTTTACCTAAAAAAGGTCGCAGCGAAAGCTGCGACCTTTTTTTTTTATCCCCAAAAATAAAGTTTTGCACCGCAACAAAACAAAATGTGGAAAACTGAAAATAAAATTTGCAACTCTCAAAAAATAAACTTACCTTTGCAGTATCTTTTGAAGATTGTATCTCAATCTGTGCTTAACAGCCCGCCTTACTTTCAGTTTTCCAACCGTTTTCTCGAAGTAATAACAGCAGATATGAAATACGCTTGTTATTTTATTACTATTTAAAACATTGATTTTCAATCATATACTTCGACGTGTATCGCTGGAAGTCGCATCAGAATTTTTAATGACATTTGAAGAATTAAATCTAATCAAACCGATACTGTCGGTTCTGAAACAGAAAGGTTATTTACAACCAACCCCTATCCAAGAACAAGCCATTCCGCTAATTTTAGCCGGTCGCGACCTGTTCGGCAACGCTCAAACAGGAACCGGCAAAACCGCCGCCTTCGCATTGCCACTCCTACAAATGATGGACGCGAGTTTTCGCCCCAACATTCGCCCGATTATTCGGACGCTTATTTTGGCACCCACCCGTGAGTTGGCACTCCAAATCAGCGAAAATTTTATGGTCTATGGCAGCCGTTTGGGCTTGCAGCACGCCACGATTTTCGGCGGCGTGTCGCCTCACAGTCAAATCCAAACGCTTCGCAGAGGCATAGAAACAGTGATTGCTACTCCCGGTCGCCTGCTCGACCTCGCTAAACAAGGTTATGTGGACTTAAAAAACGTACAATATTTGGTACTCGACGAAGCCGACCAAATGTTAGACATGGGTTTCATCAACGATATAAAAAAAATTATCGCTATGCTGCCCACTCAACGACAGACATTATTTTTCTCCGCCACTGCGCCCGTAGAAATTAGAAAATTGTCGGACGGACTGCTCAAAAACCCTGCAAAAATAAGCGTTGCGCCCATATCAGCTCCAGCCGAAATGATCAACCAGACGGTTTATTATGTAAAGAAAGAGGACAAAAAAATGTTGCTTCGCCATGTTTTGAAAAATGGTGACATCGAACACGCTTTGGTTTTCACACGCACCAAACACGGCGCCGACAAAGTGGTCAAAGAGTTGATGCAAAACGGCATCAAAGCTGAAGCCATTCACGGCAACAAGTCCCAAAACGCCAGAGAACGCGCGCTGCACGGCTTCAAAACCCGCAAAATCCGAATTTTGGTAGCTACCGACATCGCTTCTCGTGGCATTGACGTAGATAAATTGACGCACGTTATCAATTTTGAGCTGCCCGAAGTCCCCGAAACCTACGTTCACCGCATCGGACGGACGGGTAGGGCGGGCGAGTCCGGCATAGCGCTTTCATTTTGCGCGTCCGAAGAAATGCCTTTGCTTCGCAACATCAATAAGTTGATGAATAAAAAGATTGACGTAGTGACGGAGCACCCTTTTGTGGTTTCTACGAAAACAGGCGGAATCTATCAGAATTAACAGGAGTTAAGAAAAATAAAAAGTCCCTAATTGTTTGATTTTCAAATGATTAGGGACTTTTTTTTGTTGGGTATTTTTACAGATTTAGCAATTTAGCTATTCGATTAAAACTAATTAAGTTCTTACACTTAAATAGATGACATCTAATATTCGACATAATTTGTTGATTTTCAATAGTTTATGACGACTCAAAATTAAAAACTAAAAACTTATA
>JAYUHK010000019.1:0-5832 GCA_043767025.1 Saprospiraceae bacterium
AATAAGGTACTTAATTTTTTCCAATAAATTCAATCAATAACAAGGCATTTTTGAGGCGCAACGCAGGGCGTTGTAACGAAAAAATAACGCAGTGATTGGTTGTAATTTGGCAGCAAAAATGAGTAGTTTATTTTAGATACATTCCTAATTAAAAAATAAATCAAAATAAATTCATTCCACTTTAAAATTTTAACAAATATGAAACTATCTGTGTTTCTTTTTTCATTCGATTTCGTTTGCCTTCTGCCTTTTTTGCTTTGGCTTTTGGGCGCGGCGATACTCGGCTGGCTCATTCGCCACTTCATGTATCGGACAAAAAAAAGTGCTGTTGCAGCTTTTGAAGCAAAAATTTCTAACCAAGAGTCCGAATTGGAAAATTGGAAATCTAAAAATCTGAACCTCCAACGCAACCACGACGCAGCTATCAATCAGTATTCTTTTCAACTCAAAGAGTCTGAAAGCAATCTGACTCACTACAAGTCAAAAATTGCGACGCACGAAAGCAGCTACAAAGTTATTTCTCAACAACTTGCGACAGCAAATAATAAATTGGAAACAGTCGCGGATTTAGAAAAAAAGTTGGACAGCAGCCGCAACAACGAACAAAAAGCAAAAGCAGACCACGACGCTGCGGTAAAAATCTTGCACGAATACGAAGCCAAAATCGCAAGTTTGGAATCCGCCGCAAGCGATTGGCGCGGAAAACTATCGAGCAGCCAAGCAGAATTGCAAGCCGCAAAACTTCGTTTTGACGCAAAAGAACGTGAAGACAGAGATTTTGCCGCCAAATTAGATGCCAGTCAGCGCGAAACCAACGACTGGAAATCAAAACACGAATCGCTCCGCCGCGAATCCGAAACCCACAAAATGGGACTTTCTAACTCCGAAAAAACGGTTGAGGAGTACAAGAAAAGTACGGAAAATACAGAGTTGCGACTCCGAAAAGCACTCGAATGGGAAGCAAAATATGCGAGTTTGGAAACCAATTTTGGAAAAACTACGGCTGAATCCAACGCAAAATCTGTTCAAATAGAATCGGCGGCGAATGAAAATCGTAATCTAAAAGCTGCCTTTGCCAACCTTGAAACTGAAAAAAATAATTTGCAAAATTCGCTATCCAATGACAGCTCAAAATTGAAGGAATGGTCGAATAGATACGCAACGCTCGAAGCTCAATTACAGAATGTGAGTGCAGATGCAAGCACAAAAACCAACTTATCTGCCGAAAAAGAGCAAAAAATCAACCAACTCAATCAGGAATTGGCTGAAATGCGTAATAAAGCAGCAACTTCAGATGCCGAAAGAAATAAGATTTTAGGCGAAAAAGAAGAACATAAAACGCAGTTGAACGAACTATCCATTAAAATCCAGACACTTTCTGGCGAAAAAAATCAACTCGAAACAGAACTCAAAACCAAAAATTCGGAGTTAGAAAATGAAATTTTGAGCTTGCAAATTGCCCTCGAAAGCAAACCAAGCGGCGGAATACAAGCACGCTCGGCGGAAGAAATAGAGCGGGACCAATCCGAAATTTTAGCAAAAATCCGTGCTACTGTGACAAAAGATAATTTGACTTTTGGAAAAGCCGACGCGCTCAAAAAAGACAACTTGAAAAAAATAAGAGGCATCAATCCGTTCATCGAAAAGAAAATGAACGCCGCTGGAATCTCCACATTCCGACAAGTCGCTTATTTGAGTTCGGACGAGCAATCACAACTGAATCGTGTTTTAGAACTGTCCAAAAATAAATTCCAAAAAGAAGAATGGGCGTTCCAAGCCAAGCGTCTGATTGGTCTGATTAGCGATGAAAGTCCCGACGTTTTGTTGGGCAGAATCGCTGGACGTACCACCGAATTAAATTTTGACCGTCTTGGCGTTGCGACTGCCGACAACAAAGACAATCTGCAACTAATCAACTACATCACCGCATTCGACGAGGCAAAACTGAACGCTTTGGGCATTTTTAAATTCAGCCAAATCGCCAACCTGAACAAAACAGATGCCAAATTATTGAACAAAATACTCGAAATCGAGGAAGGTCGAATCTCCACAGAAGATTGGGTAACGAAAGCGGGCGGATTGAATAAATCATCGGCAGAAGACACACTCAACAGAATTAAAAGCCGTCAAGAATTGGTAAATTGGGAGAAAATTGGTAGGAAAGACGCATCTCAATTAGAAGATTTGCAGGTAATCAGTGGTATCGGTTTGTTTATTGAGCAAAAATTATACGCACTCGGGATAGTTACCATAGAGCAAATCTCTAAATTTATCCCCTCCGAAGAAGTAGAGCTCAATAATATTTTGGAGTTAGTTCCCGGTCACATTCAGAGCGACGAATGGGCGGCGCAAGCAAGAAAAATATTGAGAAGTAGAAGATAACTTTATGGTTTAAAGTCAAGGAATGAAGAAAAAATAAAGTACTCAATTTTTTCCAATAAATTCAAACAATAACAAGGCATTTTTGAGGCGCAACGCAGGGCGTTGAAACGAAAAAATAACGCAGTGATTGGTTGTAATTTGACAGAAAAAATGAGTAGTTTATTTTAGAAGCGTTCCTAATGTAAAATGAGCCGTTCAACATCTACCGTGTTGGGCGGCTTTTTTATTTTTCCAAAAAACTACCATTAAATGTATGCACTCCAAATTTCATTTCATAACTTTGCAAACAAAACAACAGAAAATTATGCACGAAACTAAACGCTACCTCGTCATGTCCGCCCTGCCTTATGCCAACGGACCGCTCCACATTGGTCACTTATCGGGAGCTTATTTGAGTGCTGACATCTTCACGCGCTATCTCCGTTTGATGGGCAAAGACGTGGTTTACGTCTGCGGCTCGGACGAACACGGTGCCGCAATTACCTTGCGAGCAAAAAAAGAAAACATCACGCCCCAAGAAATAATTGACAAATACGACGCTCAATTCAGAGATGTTTTTCAAAAAATTGGCATTAGTTGTGACATTTTTCACCGCACTTCCTCGCCCCTACATCACGAAACTTCTCAAGACTTTTTCAGAATATTATTTCAAAATAATAAATTTACGAAGCAAACAACAGAACAATATTTCGACGAATCGGCTCAACAATTTCTCGCAGACCGATATATTATGGGCATTTGTCCGAAGTGCGCCAATCCAGACGCTTACGGCGATCAATGTGAAAAGTGTGGTTCTACGCTCAATCCTACTGACTTGCTCAATCCTCGCTCTGTGTTGAGCGGCGAAAAACCAGTCTTGAAATCTACTACGCACTGGTTTTTGCCGCTCAACGAACATGAACAATGGCTGCGAGAATACATCGAACTCGGTACAGTGGACGGCAAGCCCCACCACGACCCACGCGATTGGAAAACTCACGTCGTCGGACAATGCAAATCTTGGCTCGACGGCGGGCTTCAACCCCGTGCAATGACCCGTGATTTGGACTGGGGCGTAGATGTGCCGCAAGAGATTGAAGGCTCAAAAGGAAAGAAGCTCTATGTGTGGATGGACGCGCCGATTGGCTATATTTCGGCGACCAAACAGTGGGCAGCCGACCACCAAAAAGACTGGACGGACTACTGGCAAAACGACGAAACGGAGCTAATTAATTTTATCGGAAAAGATAATATCGTATTTCATTGCCTCACTTTTCCAGCTATTTTGAAGGCGCACGGAGGCTACAATTTGCCTACCAATGTCCCCGCCAACCAGTTTATGAATCTTGAAGGAAAAAAGATTTCTACCTCTCGCAACTGGGCGGTTTGGGTACACGAATACTTGCAAGACTTTGATAATCAACAAGATGAGTTGCGTTACAACCTCATCAAAAATATGCCCGAACAGCGCGACAGCGAATTTACTTGGAAAAATTTTCAGGAAACGAACAACAATGAGCTGGTCAATAATATCGCCAATTTCGTGAACCGAGTCGTCGTTTTGACCAATAAATATTACGGCGGTATCGTGCCAGACTTCGATGCCGACCAAGCTTTTTTAAGTGCTTTGGACGGCGAAGAATCTTACTTTGACTTCGAGATGACCGAGCTGCACGACAAAGTAGAAGAGCTTTGTGCTGCACTGCACGGCTACGAATTTCGGAATGGATTGAAAGTTTTGATGGAAATTTCTTCCTACGGAAACCAACTTTTGCAAAGCAACGAACCATGGAAAAAAGAAAAAACCGACCCCGAATTAGTCCAGACAGTTTTGGGCGTTTCTTTACAGATTGTGACAGTGTTGAGCGTGGCTTGTCGTCCTTTTTTGCCTTTCACCTCCGATAAATTGCGCAAGCTGCTGAACCTTCCGCTCCTCCAAGAAAAAGGCGAATTGGAGCTGCTGCTCGAAACACTTGCCGAAGGGCAAGAACTTATCCCCAACGGACACAAAATTGGCGAACCCGACCACCTTTTTAGTCGTATTCCCGACGAACTAATTGCGGCGCAAGTGAAAAAATTGGAAGCCGCCGCCGCCGAAATACCTCAAAATATCAACTACGAACCGCTCAAAGCGACCGTTGATTTCGATATTTTTACAAAAACCGATATTCGGACAGGCACTATCGTGGCTGCCGAAAAAATAAAAGGAGCGAAAAAACTGCTGCATCTCACCATAGACATCGGTATCGAAAAAAGAAAAGTAGTTTCGGGCATCGCAGAGTATTTTGAACCCGACAAAATCATCGGACAGAAAATTTTGCTCGTCGCCAATCTTGCCCCACGCACGCTCAAAGGTATCGAAAGCAACGGTATGATTTTAATGTCTTCCGAACCCGACGGAAAATTAAATTTTGTCAGTCCGCCAGATTTTTCGAGCAATGGAATGGTCGTAAAATAGCCACTCCATCCTATCGAATCAGCGTCACATCGCCCGAAGTTGATCCGAGATAAGGCACTTGTTTGTTTGAGCAGCTTTTTGTTTAAAAACAAAAATTTAACTTTATTGTATGTTGTAATGTTATGTAAAAAACGAATAAAAATAAGTGTCCGCAAAGGATTACTTTTGGGCATATAATGTTGTAACTAATTGATTAGCAATTATTTAAGCAACTAAAAACTAACCACTAAAAACTATTTACTTGACCACTTTCCATTATATTAAAAAACATGAATACGATGCGTATTGACATATTAAATCCTAAAGCTGTAAGGCTCTTAAAAAACTTGGCAGACCTGAAACTAATTACTATTCAAGACGAATCCAAAAATGGTTTTGCAAGTGTCTTGAAAAGATTGCGTAAAAAAGCCAAGTTAGCACCTACATCGGACGAAATAACCAGCGAAGTGGAACTGGTAAGAAGCACCCGCTATGCGAAATAAAATTTGTAGAATTATTATTGACACTAACCTTTGGATTAGTTTTCTAATCACAAAAGATTTTGCAAAACTTGATGAAATTATTTTTTCAAAACAAGGAATATTAATTTTTAGTTAAGAACTACTCGACGAATTTTTTGGAAGTTGCAAAACGACCAAAATTCAAACGCTTCTTTGCAACTGCAGACATTGAAGAAATACTCGAAACCATCGAAGAGTACGCAGACTTTGTGGAAGTTCAGATGGAAGTAGCAGTTTGTTGAGACCCTAAAGATAATTTTTTACTCTCATTGTCAGTCGACGGAAACGCCGACTTTTTATTGACTGGTGATAAGGATTTATTAGATATTGTCAAATTTGGCAAAACATCAATAACGACTATTTCCAATTTTCTTCAGGATAAATAGCACAGACCACAAAGTTCTTTTAATCAATATTTCCCCCTACCGCACCAACGTTACATCACCCGAAGTGACGAATGGTTTGCCGTTGGCACACACTCCTTTGAGGACGTAAATATACACGCCTGCGTCG
>JAYUHK010000020.1:0-18944 GCA_043767025.1 Saprospiraceae bacterium
CTTATAACTTTTTATTCGGCAATTAACTTCCCGACGTAGCGCAAAACGCCCTGACGGGACTTGACGGACACGAGCAACATTCCTGCCTGAAAGTCGCTGTGTTGCAGTCTAAAATCACTTTTAGATTGGATTGTTTTTTGTAATAAAAGTCGCCCCGCTACGTCGCTTACTTCCAAGCGACCGCCCAAAAGCTGCTCCCAATTTTCTACCCGAATCGAGGACACGTCCGACATCGGATTGGGCGAGATAGACAATATTTCGGGGCGCGGGTCCGTACTGTTTAGCACTAATTGACAGGTTGGAGGGTTAGGATTTCCTGTTATGTCCACAAAAAACCAAGAAAAATTGGCTTGCCGAAAACAAATTTGTTTAAATTCAGGGTCGCTCGGCGGAGAATTGCGAGGAGGCAGAACTCCAGCCGTGTACTTGTCTGCGCCAACGCCTTCTATATAATGAACTGGATAATTAAGTGATGTACTGCTTGGCGAATAATAGGTTGTAAATCTTTTTTTCCAAACGCCGCCGCCGTTGTAATTTTCAATAGAATCAATAGCGGTTACGATTCGTACTTCAGTTCCAAGCAACTGATTGCGAGGCAATGTGTCGCCGACTTGCAGGTTAAAATCATAACCCACATTTTCGGCAGTCAAGAAGGGTCTTACAAAATAAATTCGCTTATTTTCCTCCCGATAGGCGCATACAAAATTTTTGACGTGTTCGTAAGTCGTCGGATTGCCCGAGCCGGGTGGAATTCCTTCGTGCGCAATGGTGCTTTCTCGCAAAACTTTGTGGTAACTTTTTCCATTTATTACCGTGTCGCCTTCTATAAAATGTTGGACAAATTCGGAGAATAAAAAATCACTAACACTCCCTTGCCAAACTGCGTTTTGAGTCGGAAAAGGCTGATAAGTTTGGGCGGAAATTTGTGTAAAAAATGCTGCGCAAAGCAGCGCGGACAGTAAAAATTTTTTCATTACAAATAGCTTTAAAATTGTGACAAAAAGTAACTTTACAAGAACTCTACAAAGTTACATTTTTTTGAGCGAAAAAAAAAATATATCTTTGCATTTTGCTAAAATTTAACATTTGGAAATGAATTAAAAGCAAAATTATATACTTTGATGGACGTATTTACAACAAACTACTCATTTTTTTCGCTGAATTGAAAAATTGGCGCAGCTTATTTTTCTTCATTCTTAATTCATTTCTTACAAAAAATATAGGTTTCTAATGTCAATTTCTACTCGCTACAGCCCGCAAGACATCGAGGCAAAATGGTACCAGCACTGGTTGGATAAAAATTATTTTCACGCCACACCCGACGAGCGGGAGGCTTTCAGCATCGTTATTCCGCCGCCCAACGTGACCGGCGTGCTGCACATGGGACACATGCTGAACAACACAATCCAAGATATTTTAATCCGAAAAGCTCGCTTGGACGGCAAAAATGCCTGCTGGATTCCCGGCACCGACCACGCCTCGATAGCTACCGAAGCGAAGGTCGTCAAGTGGCTGCGCGACGAAAAAGGTATCAAAAAATCCGACCTCACTCGCGACGAATTTATGACCTACGCGTGGCAATGGAAAGAAAAATATGGTGGCATTATCCTCTCACAATTACAAAAAATAGGCGCGTCTTGTGACTGGGAAAGAACAGCTTTTACGATGGACGAAACTCGCTCCGCAGGCGTGATAAAAGTATTCGTAGATTTATTTGGGAAAGGAAAACTCTACCGCGACTTCCGAATGGTGAACTGGGACTGTGAGGCAAAAACGGTTTTGAGCAACGAAGAAGTCATCTATGGAGAAGAAAATGCACAGCTTTTTCATGTCCGATATTTGGTGCAAGGGACTGACAGTGAGTATGTTACGATCGCCACGCAGCGACCAGAAACTATCATGGGCGACTCGGCAGTCGCAGTGCACCCTACCGACCCTCGCTATGCACACCTGCGCGGAAAGTCCGTCGTCGTGCCGTTGATCAATCGCGTTGTACCGATTATTTTTGATGACTATGTGGACAAAGAATTTGGGACAGGCGCGCTAAAAGTGACACCCGCCCACGACCCCAACGACTACGAATTGGGCAAAAAACACCAACTCGAAGTCATTGACACGCTCAACGAAGACGGAACGCTGAACGAAAAAGCACAATTTTTTGTCGGCGAAGACCGCTTCGTGGCGCGCAAAAAGATGAAAAAAGCGTTGGAAGAAAGCGGCAGTTTGGTCAAAATCGAAGATTACAAGACCAATATCGGTCGCTCCGAGCGCACTCAATCGGTGGTCGAGCCACGCCTTTCGCTCCAATGGTATGTGAATATGAAAGCCATTGCGCAGCCCGCTTTGGACGCTGTGATGAACGACGACATCGAGTTTTTTCCCAAAAATCAGAAAAATACTTACAGCCATTGGATGGAAAATATCCGCGATTGGTGCATTTCGCGCCAGCTTTGGTGGGGACAGCGAGTGCCAGCGTGGTACGACGAAAATGGAGCTGTTTTTGTAGCCGAAACCGAAGCCGAAGCCTTGGCGCAGGCGCAAGAAAAACTCGGCAAACACGTCACTCTGAATGACTTGCGACAAGACGAGGACGCGCTCGACACTTGGTTTTCGTCGTGGCTTTGGCCCATCACGGTTTTCGACGGCTTCAACCCTGACAGTCAAGATTTTAAATACTTTTATCCTACGAATGTGTTGGTGACGGGCTGGGATATTATTTTTCTTTGGGTGGCGCGTATGGCGATGGCGGGCTTCGAGTGGAAAGGCGAAAAACCGTTCAAAAGCGTTTATTTTACGGGCATGGTGCGCGACAAACAGCGACGCAAAATGTCAAAATCACTCGGAAATTCGCCCGATGCACTCCTACTGATTGAAGAATTTGGGGCGGACGGAGTTCGCTTCGGAATGTTGTCGTGTTCGCCAGCAGGCGGAGATTTATTGTTTGATGACAAACTTTGCGAGCAAGGGCGAAATTTTTGTAACAAACTTTGGAACGCCCAGCGATTGGTAAAAGGTTGGGAGGTTTCGGAGGAAATTATTGATGATAATTCGTTCAGAATCAATCAGTTAGCAGCAGAATGGCTGCACCACAAACTCCAAAAATTATTGCGCGACATAGAGAGCGACTTCAAAACTTACCGCCTCTCGGAAGCCCTGATTTCGGTGTATAGTTTCATTTGGGACGATTTTTGTTCGTGGTACCTCGAAATGATAAAACCAGCCTACGGACAGCCGATAGACCGAATTTCATACGAAAAAACCCTGTCACTGTTCAGCGAATTAATGATTGTTTTGCACCCATTTATGCCATTCATTACCGAAGAAATCTGGCACCAACTTCGAGAGCGCAGCGAAGACGTTTGCGTAGCGAAATTTCCTGCAACCAAGCCTTTCGATGCATTATTTTTGCAAAAAGTAGAGTCTGCGAAAGAAGTCATCAGCAAAATCCGCGAAACACGCAATGCCAACGGGATAAAAATGGCGCAGCCGCTCGCCGTGAGTATCCAAGCCGATGAATCAGCAAAGGCAATTTTTGCCCAGTCAGGTATTTCCGAAATGGTCACAAAATTAGCAAATTTAAAATCTTTTGAGTTCGGCGACGAACCCGAAAACAGCGTTGCTATCATTGCGGGAGCAGAAAAATATTACGTCGTTTTAGAAAAAGAAATTGATGCAGCAGCCGAAATAAAAAAGGCAAGCGAAGAGCTTGCTCGCCAATATGGATTCTTAAAATCGGTAGATGCCAAACTTTCCAATGAGCGTTTTGTGGCAGGCGCGCCCGCACAAGTGCTTGATAATGAGCGCAAAAAGAAAGCCGATGCCGAAGCACGGGTTAAAATATTGGAAGAAAGCCTCAAAAAATTAAGCAGCTAAAAAAATCACGGCTTCACCACAAAATTCACGCTTTTCGTGGCTGAGTTCGAGTTATGGTCGGTCGCAGTCACGCTGAGCGTCATAGACGTGGGGACGGTTATGCCTTGCGGAACGAAATGCGAGTGATAGTCGAAGCTCGCTTGGTGGATTCCTCGAGAGTCCGAAAAAGGGAACGCACCCGACGAATTGTTTTTTATGCTTACCGCGACGTTGAGTAGGCTGGAATTGTCTTTCGCCAAAAACTCTATATGCACACTGTCCAACGAAATAACAACGGTATCGTTGAGCAACGGCTCTGTGATTTCGATGGTTGGTTTGGTGACATCTGCGGTGTCGTGTTTGTGGCACGCTGAATACCCTACCCCAGCAAGCAGGGCGACGACGAATAACTTAATAGTGGAACGCATATTTTTTATTTAGTTTGGTTTTTAATGATTTCCTCAATGTACTCAAGCGGGACGTTAAGTGCTAATGAAATTTTTTCGAGGCTCACGCCTACGCTATAAAAACTGATTATTGCTTCAGTCACTTTTCTATCTTCGCCTTGTTTGATACCTTGTTCGATTCCTTGTTTTAAACCCTGCTCCATACCTTGCTCGATACCTTGTTCGACACCCGCTTTGAGTCCTTCACTAATACCCTTTTGAGTAGCAAAAGCCAGCTCTTGGATGCCATCTGTGATGCGAACTCCTGCTCCGTCATACGCTCTTAACTCCGCAGCAGTCCAGCCAAATTGTTCGGCGGTAACGTAAGCGGCTTTCAATCCTTCATCGGATAAATTTTCTGGAATTAGGGTTAGATTTTCAGCATTCTTTATGAAAAAAGTCCATTGGTCAATTAAATTTTGCAATTCGTGTATTTTCTTGTTGAATTTTTTTAACTCAATAAAAAAATATTGCATATCTTTCAACAGATGCTCGCCTGTCTCGTCGTTGAGCGTTTTATGGCGCGAAAAATAATATCCATTTTCAGTGAGATTAAAATCCAAAATACCTACAAAGTGAGTTGGGCGAAGACGTGGATATTGCTCCCCTCTGTTAATTTGCATCGAAAAATCTCGCGCAGTGTAGTACTGCGCTCGCTTGATAAAACCAACTTTGTCGGCAACCTGCATCTCGACGATAAATTTTCGACCCTGTTGGTCGGTCGCCCCAATATCAAGAACGCATGTTTTTCCGTTCAGCACGACTGGAAATTGAAGCGGATTTTCGATAGTGACGGACGATATCCGATGCGTACCCTCCAGCTCGAGTACTGCATTCAGAAACGAAATCAGCGAAATTGTTTTCTCCGAATCGCCGAATATTTTGTGAAACGCTACGTCATTTTTTACATCTACAAATCTCATCAGTAAAAATTATTTTTGCAAATATACGACTAAAGAATGTATCTAAAATAAACTACTCTTTTTTTCTGCTAAATTACAATCAATCACTGCGTTATTTTTTCGTTACAACGCTCTGCGTTGCGCCTCAAAGATGCCTTGTTATCGATTAAATTTATTGGAAAAAATTAAGAGTACCTTATTTTTTCCTCATTCCTAAACAGCCCGTCCGACGGCAGTAGAAATATATTTTTTCATAAAAAAATGAAAAATTTGCTTTCCATTCAGTTTTTGGCATACTTTTGCAGCGTTTAAAACAAAATAGTTTTTTATGCACCCTTGGCACGACCTTTCTGCGGGCGATTCATTGCCCGAAATTGTCACTGCGCTTATCGAAATCTCGAAAGGCTCGAGAGCAAAATACGAAATTGACAAAGTAAGTGGTTTGCTCAAACTTGACCGAGTGTTGTACTCCGCTATGTACTACCCTACCAATTACGGCTTTATCCCCAGAACTTATTGCGGCGACCGCGACCCGTTGGATATTTTGGTAATCTCTCAAATGAGCCTCGAGCCACGAAGTTTGGTAGATGCTCGCCCGATTGGTGTGATGAAAATGATAGACGACGGAGCAGACGACAAGATTATCGCCGTAGCGGTGCGCGACATGAGCGTGGCGCATATCCGCGATATTTCGGAACTTCCGGAAAGTTTTAGGCAAGAAATCCTGAATTTTTTTGAAATTTATAAATTATTAGAAAAAAAGACGATTCACATTGAGCAACCGCTCGGACGGGCGGCGGCGCACGACGTTATCCGACAAGCTATCCTTGACTATCAGGAAATTATCGTCCCTACTCTAAAAAAATAAAACTTATTAGACTCGCTGTTTCAGCTATTTTTTATGACACATACACATTCCGCCAATCTGACCAACGGAAACTCCAACGGTCATTCTCATCTCCACAAACTTTCGGTAGGTGGCTCGATGATAGCACTGGGCATTATTTTTGGTGACATCGGTACGTCGCCGCTCTACGTTTTCAAAGCCATCATCGGCAACAGTGCGGTAGATAAAGACCTTATCTATGGCGGAATGTCGTTGGTTTTTTGGACGCTCACGCTCATCACTTCCTTCAAATACGTTTATCTCTCCCTCAATGCCGATAACAAAGGCGAAGGCGGTATTTTTTCACTTTACGCACTCGTCAGACGCTACAAATTAGGTTGGGTAGCTTTTCCTGCCATCATCGGTTCTGCATCTTTGCTCGCCGATGGGTTTATTACGCCGCCGATTTCGATTTCGTCCGCCGTAGAGGGTTTGGAACTAATCCCACAGCTCAAATCCAATATTCACGAACTTATTTTGCCTATCGTACTGACTATTTTGGTGCTGCTTTTCGTCGTCCAGCAGTTTGGTACGGTTGTCATCGGTAAATTTTTTGGACCAATTATGTTGGTGTGGTTTTCGATGATGGCGGTGCTTGGATTGAGCGAAATTTTTTCACACCCCGAAGTGATTGCGGCACTAAATCCGTACTACGGCATCAATTTATTGATAAATCACCCAGGCGGTTTTTGGCTGCTCGGCGGAGTTTTTCTCTGCACTACGGGTGCCGAGGCTCTTTACTCCGACTTGGGGCATTGCGGCAAAGGCAACATTCGGGCGAGTTGGATTTTGGTAAAAATAGCCCTGATAATCAACTATTTAGGTCAGTCTGCATGGCTCGTTTCGCACCAAGGGCAGACGATAGATGTTAGTCCGTTCTACGGTATGATGCCTGCATGGTTTTTGCCTTACGGAGTCGTAATAGCTACATTGGCGACCATTATTGCGAGCCAAGCACTCATCACGGGAAGTTTTACACTTGCCAACGAAGCGATGAAGCTAAAATTTTGGCCCAGCCTAAAAGTCAGCTTCCCAACCCAACTCAAAGGGCAAATTTATATCCCGATGATGAACTGGATTTTGATGTCTGGCTGCATTGCGGTCGTGCTTATTTTTAGAGAATCCAGCAACATGGAAGCCGCCTACGGACTTGCGATTACGATAAATATGCTTATGACGACTTCTTTACTCACTCGATATTTGGTAATAAAAAGAAAATCAGCATGGTATGTGACGCTTATTTTAGTCAGTTTCCTCCTAATAGAAGGTTGTTTTTTCCTTGCGAGTTTCGTTAAAGTTTTTCACGGCGGTTGGTTCACCATTTTGATTGCTTCCGCCTTTTTCTGTGTGATGTATGTGCTTTACAAAGCCCGTGGCATTCGGGAGCGATACACGGAGTTCGTTCCGCTCGACGACTACGACGAAATTATTCGCGACATTTCCAACGACACGACCATTCCCAAAGAAGCCACGAATCTCGTCTATCTTTGCACCAGCAACGACAAGCGCATGATTGACCAAAACGTAATCTACTCCATCACCCGCAAGCGACCGAAGCGAGCCGATGTTTATTGGTTTTTGCACGTCGAAATCTCCGATGACCCTTTCGAGAAAAAATACGCAGTGGACACGATTATCCCCGGCAAATGCTTTTTTGTGCATCTTACTTTTGGCTTCAAAGTAGAGCATCGCGTCAATTTGATGTTTAGAAAAGTGGTAGAAGAAATGATAAAAAACAACGAAGTCAGCGCAATAAGCAACTATCCGTCGCTCCAAAAATACAATATTCCAGCCGATTTCAAATTTATTTTGCTCAACTCGCGGGTGTCGGTAGATGAAGAAGTGAGTACTTTCAACCAATTTATTATCCGTGCGTACCGAGTTATCAAAAATGTCAGCCTCTCTCCTATCGAGGATTTTGGGCTGGACACTACGAATGTCGAAATCGAGCGCGTCCCGATAGATTTTGGTCGAAGACGAAAAATAAATTTAGAACGAATCGGAAATGCCCAAGCAAGATAAAGCAAAAACAGTCGCCGACACTCTCGAAAGCGATACCGTGTTCAGTTTTGTCACAAAATTAGAGAAGTTCAACTCTAATCTTTGGACTTTTCACTTCGCCGTGCCGTTGGAAATATCCGACCATTTTGCGTCCTCCACAGGGCGGCGCGTGGTCTGTAAGCTGCAAGAAAAAATAGAATTTCAATGCGCACTGATGCCACAGGGCAACGGCGGCGGCTATTTCATCAACCTCAACAAAAAAAATCGCGACACGCTCCGCTTGGAACTTGGCGCGGCAATCCAAGTCCAAATGTGGGCAGATAAAAGCGAGTACGGACTGCCGATGCCCGAAGAACTCGCCGCACTTTTCGAGCTGGACGACGAAGCAAGCGCGCTTTTTCACGCACTCACGGCGGGCAAACAAAGGACGCTTTTACACATCATCGGCAGCGTCAAAAGCTCCGATATTCGGATTCATAGAGCCTTGGCAATCACAGAACATCTGCGCAGCAATCACGGCAAAGTCAATTATAAAACGCTGAATATAATGTTTAAAGAAAAATAATATTTTATTAAAATAGTTTTAAAACGCTCCGCTAATACGCCTGATTAATAAGTTAGGTGCTATATTTGGAGAGGTATCCTAATAGGTAAACTTATGAGAGAAGAAGACATTTTTGATTTAGAAGCAATCCTTAAAATACTTGCAGGTAAATTTACTGAAATTGACAGCATTTATATATTTGGTTCAAGACGTTATGAAACAGGGAGTACTCGTTCTGATATTGATATACTAATAACAACTACGAAAAGAATACAACCCGCTAAAATAAGGGACTTTACATTAGAGCATAGCACAGCACTTGATTTTTTTATTCTTGAAAATGGTAAAGCAACGAGCGTAGCTAATGAAAGTTATATTGAGGCAAAAGATAATAATGAGCTAATCACTAAAGTTGATGGCGTTTTGCTGTATGACAAACGCAATGGTTCAAGTGCAGAATTAATTAAAAGAAAACGAATTGAAATCGACAAAAGAACAAACCACGCGCTAACTTCTTTACCAAACAGCACATCAGAATATTTTGAAATTAGTGCGCTAAAAAAATATTTCAAAGCAGCAAAACAAAACGGACTTTCTGCGAAACCTTACATCGGCGTTTCAACAGAAGAAGCAAGTGATTTTATAATTGAAATTATTAGAGGTCTGGCAAGTGCGAATAGAACAGTTACAAACCAAGGACAAGCTATAGATGGTTGGACTAAAAATTTAGGTAGTGAATATGATTTCCAAAATTTATTTTGGATTACAGTTAAACCGTGGTTGCCAAATTTAAGTAGGGAGCAAGTTACTATAAAGTACGATGGGCAAGAAAAACGTTCCGACTTTAGTTTATTTAATAACCAATTAGTTATTGAATTGAAATATATAAAAGATAACGGAGATAAAAGGGAAACAGTTAAAACGCTTGAAGGCTTAAAATCTTTTTATGTTCAACATCCAAATATCAGAACGCTTATTATTGGTATTCTCGTCAACCAAAAAGTTGATTTAGATGACAAAAAATGGGAAACAGATTTTTCATATCCTAATAATATACCGTCAGTAAAAACAGTTGTAATTAGAAACGAATAGTAGCGCATAAAATCTAAAATTTTGTACAAGTTAAATATACGGAATGACATTAAGCATTCTACCCTATTCGGCATAAGTTTCGGCTCGACGAGTACCGCTGAATATTGACAATAAACTTTTATATTTGTTTTCAATCACGGTGATTATGGGCAGACAAAATTATGTTCCTACCTCCACAAAGATCTGTTGCCAAAATCCAAAGCGCAAAGAACTCTATGCAAACAACAAATTTTGATGTGCTGATTATCGGCGGCGGCGCGGCAGGATTTTTTGCCGCCATCGCCTGCGCGGAAGCAAACCCCAATTTAAAAATCGGTATTTTAGAACGCGGGAAAGAAGTCCTAAACAAAGTGCGCATCTCTGGCGGCGGTCGCTGCAACGTCACGCACGCCTGCTTTGAACCCTCCGAACTTGCAAAAAATTATCCGCGCGGAGGGCGAGAATTGCTCGGCGCTTTCCACCGTTTTGCTTGCTCCGACACCGTAAAATGGTTTGAAAGTCGCGGCGTAAAGCTAAAAATCGAAGACGATGGACGAATGTTTCCTATCTCAAATATGTCGCAAAGTATCATAAATTGTTTGGAACATTCGACCCAAAAATTAGGTATCAACGTCCAAATTGGGATTCGGGTGGATAAGATGCAGCTCGTCGGAGAGCATTGGCAGCTGCAAACCACGCATCACGGCAATTTTTTTTGCCAAAAAAATCATGGTCGCAGCAGGCAGCAGCACCGCCGTTTGGGATTCCCTAAAAACGCTCGGACATCGGATTATAGAACCCGTCCCGTCGCTTTTTACCTTCAACATCAAAGACGCTCGGCTCGAAAACTTATTGGGCTTGTCCGTCCCAAAAGCAAAAATCAAGGTCGCAGGAGTCAAGAATTTATCCTCCGAAGGTCCGCTGCTCATCACTCACTGGGGCTTGAGCGGACCCGCTATCCTCCGACTTTCGGCTTGGGGGGCGCGGATTTTGGCAGAAAAAAAATACCAATTTACCATCATCGTGGACTGGCTCAACGAAGACGATGTTACCGAAAAATTAGCCCAAATAAAAGAAAAATCACCCAAAAAACTCGTTTTTTCCAACCCTCAATTCGCCCTGCCGTCCCGACTTTGGGAAAAATTAGTTGCCGCTGCAAACATCTCGCCGACCCTTCGCTGGGTGGATTTGAATAAGCAATTATCCCAAAATCTGTACCAACAGCTGACCCAAAGCGAGTTCAAAGCGACTGGAAAAAGTGTGTTCAAAGAAGAATTTGTGACTGCCGGCGGCGTGGACTTGAAAGAAATAGACTTTCGCACTTTTGGAAGTAAAATACACCCAAATTTATTTTTCGCAGGCGAAATTTTAGACATCGACGCTGTCACGGGCGGATTCAATTTTCAGGCAGCTTGGACTGGCGGCTGGATAGCGGGGCAGGAAATGGCAAAAATGTGACCCGTAAAATAGTTTTGAGTTTTGAGTTTTGAGTTTTTATATATACTTGAAAATCAACGACTTGTAACACAATCCGAACAAATATTTACAAAAGTTAGATGTCTGATTTCAGAAACCTTTGAATCCATCGGACGTAACGGTTCTGTTGTATGGCAAATCAATGAAGCCCAAAGTAGAAGGTTTTACTCGAATAAAAAAAGTGTAAGTTCCACGATCTGGCTGCCAAGACGCACCCATTTCCCAGCAATGCAGGTCGCGCGTAAAGCCCAAGTCGGGATATGTAAGTGTTTTGTTGATGAAGTCATATCCAATATTTCGTATGTCTATTGACCATTTATTCGTAATTTTTATGCTGCCTGCCGTCCGGAGAGAGTTCGTGGTAGTCCTAAAAGTATCTCTTCCATTTGTGTTTTTGGAGGCTACAAAAGTCATATAATGGTCAATACTGAAGTTGTCAAATAACTCAAGAAAAGAACCTTTATTTTTCGTAACCTGATTGTTGCGCGGCAGTTGTGTTGCTTGTTTGGACGTATCTGGTACGATTTTTTTGGTAAAAATTTCTCGAATTTGTTTGAGCGAAAAACGAGTGGTCACGCCTATTTGCGCACCCGCAAAACGAATGACTTGCTTGTTTTTGTCCCACAAAAGTTGCTTCGTATCTCTGGACTTATCGCCAGTTTCCGCCGCCGCATAAGGGCTGAAAACAGCCGTCAGACTAACATTCGTAAATCCTTTGAAAAGATTGGTATTGGTGGACATTTGCACCCGACTCCACCGAAAAGAATCCGCCGCAAAGTTGTAGTTGCCGTTGATAGAAACGTTTTCCAACAGTTTTACTTTCGTGTCTGCGGTGTCGCGCCTGCCACGATATTTCGCTTCAAAATTATTGGTGATAGCGTAACTTAACGCCATTTGTTTGCCGCCTTGCGATGGAGTACCAAATAATCCATTGTCAAAGTACGAATACTTTTGTATTTGATTTTTCGCCGCTCGAGCGTCTGTACTTACTGTATCAAAATAATTCCACGTCCTACCGTTGTAGTCGGGCGAAAATCCCATCGAAACACTCGGTGTCATCACATGGCGCACGCCGCGCAGCCAGCCACGCGACGACTGCCACAACATTCCGTAGATTTTTGTCTGCATACTCACGCCCGCACTCACTTGCCTCAAAGCCCGAAATTCGCTCTTCATAAACGAATTTTGTTTCCCGAAAGTCGTGTCGCGCCGCAGCGTGTAGTCGGTGCTGTCCCTGTTGAAAGTAGTATCCGTTTTCACATTCAAAGTTGGGTCAAAAACCTTTCGAGCGGTTTTAAAATTCCAGCTTTCGATGTAATTGATGCTCGGAGATATTTGAAAATATTTGAATACATTAAAAGACGCACCCGTCGAAATAGTGTGACTGGCTCCAAAACGCGCATCGTCCAGCGTTTTTTTCGTAAAAAGCGTCGTATCCGTCGTCTCAAAAGTATTTTTCGCCACTCCCGTATATTGAAAATTTATCTTGTCGTACCAACGTTCTGCGCCGCCGCGACTGCTGTTTTTGAACGGAAAAAGCGTTTCTGTATTAAAATTGACATTCGGAAAACTAATCGTCATTTTTCGATTGGAAATATTTTGGGTATGCGTCAGCGAAACCGCCATATAATACGGCTTGTTCGGAAATCTTTTGCTAAAACTCAAATTAGAATTGAGCGAATTATTGGTGACGCTATTGAAATTATTAGAATTGACTCGGTCGAAACTGTTGGTCGTGATGTTCACACTTCCACTCCACGTTTCGCTGGGGTGGGCGCCGCTTTCTTGGTTCAGACTGAACCGAATCCCTATGGCGTTGGTTCTGGCATACGTCCCGTCCTTTGCGTTTTCATTCCGATTGCTCGCAAAATCCAAACCCAAACGGCTGTTGAAGCGGTATCTTTTTTTGTAATTATGCACTGCGTGAATGCCGTAAGTAAGATTAAAAAAAACATCGCCCGTCAGCGTAAGGTCTTGATTGTCAGAGATTGGCGTATAATATCCGATATTTCTGATGCCAAAACCCCAAGCCTGCGAAAACTCATAATCGCGCGGAATGATAAGTCCCGCACGTTTATTTTTGGACAACGGAAAAAAACCAAACGGAATAATCGGAATCGGCACGCCGCCCAAGACGAGCGACGACGGACCGATAACGGCGAGTTCGTCGGGAATAATTTTTTGTTTGGAACTCAAAATTCCAAAATGCGGATGCTCCGCGCTGCACGTCGTGAGGAAGGCATTTTTGCTATAAACTACGTTTTTTGTGACACCTGCCGAGTCCGTTCCCTGCGCCACTATTTTAGATTTTTCCCCAAGCACATACATATCGCCTTGCTTGGAGCGCGCCTCGTAAATAATTCCTTTTTTGGTCTTAAAATTATAGCGCAGCGCATTGGCTTTGAACTCCTGCGAGGACTCCTTGAACTCCGGTTTGCCCGCCACTTTGCCCGTGCTGTCCCTCATACCGCCTGCGAAAGCGACGCTATTTTTCATATCGATGACGACCGAATCCGCTTTGAGTTCCAGCTTTTGATACTTGATGACCGCCTTGTCATACAAAAACATCAAATTGTTCGGATTGTCCACAATAATAGAGTCAGATGCCTGATAATCAACGGGTTCGCTCAATCCGTCTTTGGCAATCGGTACTGTCTGTACGGATTTTTTGCTCACCGAGTCCGACGGCGGCACATTGTTGAGCGCAATAGTATCCTTATTTTCTAATTTTTTTATAGGAGTTTGTGACTGTGTATTGGTCGCAAGTCCCAAACACAATAAAATAAAAGTGATATGTATTAATTTTTTCAGAATAAAACTGTTATTTTTGCAGACACTTTTTGAGTGGATACTCCAAATACGCCAACCAATCGGAAACCAATGATTAGAAGAACGTTTATTTTTGTCTTTTTGCTATCTATGTTCTCAAACTTTAACACTTTTGCAAATGTTTTTTTTGCAAAAGGCATTTCTTGGTGCGCCCAAAGCAATCCGCCGAAGCGCAGTAGCAAAAGTAACAAACAAAATCCAAAGCAAGAAGCACAATATCGGATAAAAAAAATTGTGATTGACGCTGGGCATGGCGGTCACGACGGCGGCTGCCACAGCAAGGACGATAATGAAAAAGACGTGACGCTTGCGATAGCCAAAAAATTGGGTGCGCTGGTAGAAGACAATTTTCCAGAAATCGAAGTCGTTTATACTCGCAAAAAAGACGTGTTTGTGGAGCTTTTTCGGCGCGCCGAAATCGCCAATCAGTCAAAAGCGGACTTATTTATTTCGATTCATTGCAATTCGATGCCCGAAAACGAACACAAAACCTACGGCACAGAAACTTATGTGATGGGAAATCACGTCATGGCACACAATTTGGAGGTCGAAAAAAGAGAAAATTCTTCTATTTTGTTAGAAAAAAATTATGCCGAAAATTACGACGGCTACGACCCAAATTCGCCCATCGGACATATTATGAGTTCGCAAGCACAGGACGGATATGTGAAACAAAGTCTTGAATTTGCGAGTTTGGTAGAAAAAAAATTCAGTACTTTTGCCGACCGCCGCAGTCGTGGCGTGAAGCAAGCTGGCTTTTTGGTGATTCGAGAAACCGCTATGCCGAGTGTTTTGATAGAAACTGGCTATTTGAGCAACTTCAAAGAAGCCGAATTTTTGGGAAGCAAAGACGGACAAAATACGACCGCCAATTCAATATTTGAAGCCTTCAAAGTTTACAAAAACCAAACAGAAAAAATCAGTGTAAGCGATAATTCGACGGTAGAAAATTTTGAAATAGTAGAAACTGTGACAAATAAAAAAAATGTCACAGAAAACTCAACTGTTGATAAAAAAAATACTTTTAATCCAAAAAATAAAATAGAAAAAACCGAACTCAACGGCGTAGAATACAGAATCCAAATGGCATCTTCGCCGACCGAAATTGACACCAAAAAAGGTCTTTGGAAGCAACTGAACGCAATAGAAGTCCGCAAAGAAGATAATATACTGAAGTATGTGACTCCCGCTTTGAGTTCGCTCAAAGAAGCAGTTTTGGAGCAAAATAGGATTCGGAGCTTGGGGTTCAAAGATGCGTTTGTAGCCACTTACATAAATGGAGTGCGAAAAAAATAATGTCACTAAATGTCAAAAATAAAAATTGTTGCAGTCAGCTATCTCAATACCAAACCGTTACTGTTTGGGTTGCAAAATTCCGACCTTTGGCAACACATTGATTTGCAATTAGAAATGCCCTCCGTGTGCGCCGAAAAATTGCTTTCGGGAGAAGTTGAAATCGGTTTAGTACCCGTTGCGATTATCCCGCAGCTCGCTACGCCCCATCTTTTTTCGGACTACTGCATTGGTGCGGAGGGCAAAGTGCGCACCGTTTGCATCTATTCAAACGTTCCGTTGGAAAAAATAAGCAAACTTTATTTGGATTATCAGTCAAAAACTTCCATAGAGTTAGTAAAAATTTTGTTGGATAAACACTGGAAATGCGCTCCGCAACTACTTCCCGCCTCTAAAGGCTTTGAAGAAAAAATCATCGGCGATACGGCGGCTCTCATCATCGGCGACCGAACTATGCAGTTGGAACACCAATTTCCTTACATCTACGACCTCGCCGAAGCATGGAAATCCTTTACTGGACTGCCTTTTGTGTTCGCCGCTTGGGTCAGCAACAGACCGCTGCCCGACGAACTCGCCGCACAATTCAACGCTGCCTTTGCGTGGGGAATCCGACATATTCCACAGCTTTTGCCCACTTTGGACGCACCACTATCCAATTTTAATTTGGAGGAGTATTTTACAAAAAATATCAGCTACCACCTGACCGTCGAAAAGCAAAAAGCCCTCAACCTTTTTTTGAGCTACCTCTCTGAACGCAATTAAAATATTGCTAAAGAATTTAATCCACCTTTCATTCGCCGAAGCTCTCAACCCTCCATGCGTCAAAATATTTATACATTTTATGTTTTTTATCGGCAGAAGTAGTTAGTTTTACGCGCCGATTGAAGAATGAACTTTTTAAAATATCAAACAAGGAAATACAAAATATCGAATAATGAACAAGGAATATCGAATAATGAACAAGGAAATACAAAATATCGAATAATTAACAAGGAATTATGAATATCGAAGTCGCTTCAAGTACATTTCGACGCTCAATATTTGTATTTTGTCCTTCGACATTCCTTGTTCGATATTCAGTATTCGATATTTGTATTTTGGCTTTTCATTATTCGATATTTGTATTTTGCCTTTCGACATTCATTATTCGATATTCATATAGCTTTTCCAAAACTCAATTTCGTTCTGCACGCCTGTTTTTTCATCTTTGATAAAATCATTTTTATCATCGTAGCAGTGAAGGTTGCCTTTGTCCATGAGTGCAAAAGTGTTGCCGACTTGAAGTGCTTCTTTGAGGTCGTGCGTGACAAAAATGCTCGTAATTTTATGTTCCGACGATATTTTCTTAAAAAAAGTTTGCATTACGACGCGTGTTTCGCTGTCTAATGCACCAAAAGGTTCGTCCAAAAGCAGCAATTTTGGCTTAACAATCAAGGCGCGAGCAAAGGCGATGCGTTGTTTTTGTCCGCCTGAAAGCTGGTCGGACATTCGTTTTTCAAAGCCTTCCAATTCCAATGCCGCAAGCATTTCTTTGACTTCTTTTTCGATTATTTTTTTGTCTAACTGTCTGATTTTCAGACCAAAAGCGATATTTTCAAATACATTGAGATGCGGAAAAAGTAAAGGCTCTTGGTACAAATATACGGTACTTCGCAACTGCGGAACGAGTGCGCCGATGTTTTTTTTTGCTAAAAAAATATCGCCACTATCGGCTTCCAAAAGCCCTGCAATAATTTTCAAAAGCGAGGTTTTACCGCAGCCGCTTTTACCCAAAATCGCCAATATTTGGTGTTGTTCTAACTGAAAAGACAGGTCGTTGAGAACGCTATTTTCTTCAAATTTTTTATGTAAATGTTGAATAACTAAATACGACATTGTGGATTTTGAGGCAAAGTTAAACTTAAATTGAGATTAATATAAAAGCAGGCGTTTATTCAGCCACAAAAAAAACAAAGGCGGCAAGAGCGTAATCAAGCTCGCAATCGCTGCAAGATAAACATTTGCTTCGTTGATGTATTGATAATTACTGATAATGAGCGTGTTGATTTTTCCCATGCCGATGACCAGAACGATACCGTAATCGAACCACGAAATTAAGAATGTTTGAAAAAAAGCCAAGAGTAAAACATTTTTTGACATTGGCAAAATGACTTTTATCATCGCCTGCCAAGTGCTGCCTCCCAAGGTACGCACCAAGGCTTCCATGTCGTACAAGTCGGTCGTCCAATGACTTGAAAATAATAGAATTACGAAAGGAAAAGCCAGCATAAATTGCGCTATCCAAACGCCTAAAAATGTACCGCAAAGTCCTGATTTTAAGAATAAAAAGTAGGTGCAAAAAGCATATACGACGGGCGAAAAACTGTACGGAAAATACGCTAATTGCAGCAAATAATTGCTTTTTTCGTGCTTTTTGATTGTTTTTGAAATAAAAAAGCCAAGCGTCGTAACACTCAACGCAATCGAAGTGGAAAGTAAAAACGAAAGGCTGATGCTTCCTTGATTGTTGTGAAAAAACATTGCCCAATGCGCCGTTGTGAACTGTTGCGGAACGAGCTGCGGATACCGCCAATTTTCTGCAAAAGACCAAACTATGAGCAGTAAAAACGGCAATAAAAATAGGGCAAAGAGTGTGTTATAGAGTGTTTTTTTCATTCTTTATTTTCATAAAAAAACTAACTAAAATTACTATGACCAAGGCATAAATAACGGTCATTGCGTAAGCCTGTGGAATGTCGTTGAGGTTGTATTTTTTAAATTTTTGTGCTACCAAAATCGAAAGCATCGGCGGCGATTGCGAGCCTAAAAGCAACGGAATTTCGTAGGCACTCATCAAAAAAATGAAGCAAAGCAATAGGTTATTTTTAGCTTTTTGCAGCAAAATAGGCACGATTATTTGGCGTTGAAGTTGTCGTTTTTCAGCACCCAAAGTTGATGCGATATCCGACAAAAGGGCTATTTTTTCATTTTGATAAATATTAAAAAAAACAAGCGTAAAGTAAGGAAAAGTTAGTAAAACTTGTGTAAAAATCACGCCAATATTATAGCTGTCATTGATGAGTGGCGTAAACTGCGCCGTGTCTGTCAGCCAACCAAATTGGTATAAAACGCGGCTAACGATGCCCGAATTGCTCAAAAATTGAAAGGTCAAAAATGCCGCAATAATTGGTGGAATACTCAATGGCAAGTAGAAAACAAGCGCATTTTCTTTGGTTTTGGGTTGCCAAATTATACAGATAAACAATGCTATAGCCACCGCAACTGTCAATGAAACTCCTGCAACCACCATGCTAAACAACAATGATTTTACGAAATCGCCTTCGCTGAATACTTTTGCCCAATGCGTTGCCGCAATGCCGTTGCTCAACGCGCCAATCGCACCGATTGAGTAAAAAAAGGCGTAGATTAGCCCGACACAAAGCGGCAGCAGTGTCAGTGAGAGGTAGAAAAGAATGGCTGTTTTTTTGAGCATTCAAAAAGAAGTGAAAAAATATCGAATAATGAACGTTTTTAAATATCGAATAATGAACAAGGAAATACAAAATATCGAATAAAGAACAAGGAATATCGAATAAAGAACAAGGAAATACAAAATATCGAATAATGAACAAGGAATTATGAATATCGAAATTAAGAACCACATA
>JAYUHK010000021.1:0-6752 GCA_043767025.1 Saprospiraceae bacterium
ACTATAGTAATATGGTAAATGGAGTAACTACCTATGATTTGACTTCTTTACAAAGGCATATTTTGGGAATATCGCGTATTACAAATCCGTACAAACTCATTGCAGCAGATGTAAATAGGTCTGGTACTATCAATTCTTTGGATTATCGCCTAATTAAAAGATTAATTCTTCGAGTAGTAAATGACTTTCCGAATGGCGAAAGTTGGGTGTATGTGCCTGCTTATTTCCAGTTTCCTGACTCTACGCAGCCGACGGCAAGCCCGTGGATTGATAGAAAATTTAATTTACCTCTCACTCGTGACATAGATAGTTTAGATTATGTGGCTATAAAATTAGGTGATATCGATGGTTCGGCAAGCAATTCCGACTTTATGGCTACTGAAGAACACGGCGGCGCGCAGTTTGTCTATGAATCCGAAGAGCAATTCGTGTCGGCAGGCGAGATATTCACCTTTTCTTTGTATCCTACCGAACATGAAACTCTTGAAGGCGTGCAAATAAATTTTGAAATCAATACGGATTTGGTGGAAATAGAAAATATAAATGCGCCGACACTCGAAAATTTTGATAAAGATTCTTGGAATCAATCCAATCAAAATCTTTATGTATCGTGGGTAGGGGAGAAAGCAACCGAGATAGAAAAAGAGAAAGCTGTCATAAATGTGACGGGCAAAGCCAAGCAAAATTGTTTTTTGAGCAACGCCATAAAATTGTCACAAAAAGACCTCAAATCAGAAATTTATAACACGAAAAATAAAATCCGTCCTACTGTCTTGAATTGCGTAGCTAAAAATTTGGGCAATGGAGATGTCAGTATTTCGCCCAATCCCGTCGGCGACGCGCCCGCAGAAATTAGCGTCAATTTAGCGTCCGACGCATCGCTTTCTATTACACTTTTGGACGTATTGGGACGACAAGTGCGCAAGGTATATGATGGTGTCGGAAAAGTCGGAGCCAACAAATTTTCTTTCAATTCCGATGGCTTGATGCGTGGAAATTATTTTATGAAAGTGAGTTCGGATGGAAAAATTCTCAAAACATTGAAAGTCACAAAGTTGTAAACAAATTTAAAATTATAATATCTCATGAAAAAAATTAAATTACTTTTACTGTTCGCCGCCACAATCGCCGTCCAGTCGCTTTTTGCGTTGAACGCGCCCAATTTTACGGTGACGAATTACGCAGGCGTGTCTAAAAACCTTTACACCGACTATCTCAACCAAAATAAAACGGTGGTCATCAAATTGTTCTTTACGCAGTGTCCGCCTTGTCAGCAAATTGCGCCACAAGTCCAGACTTTATACCAACAGTGGGGTTCTGGCGGAGCTGGTGTGGAGTTTATTAGCCTCGCCATTTACGCCAATTCTGGCAATACCAACGTGGCAGTTCACAACTATGACGTGCAGTACAATCAGGCTTTTTTGGGCTTCGGTCACGACGGTGGCAGTATCGCTGCGTCACAGCCTTACACGTCGGGACAGTTTGGCGCGTTTGAAGGCACACCGACTTTTATTGTTATTGCGCCCAACAAATCAGTGCAGTTTTATCCGCATGGCAACACGCAAGCCGAAACTATCGCCGCCGTAGATGCAGCTATCGTGGCGACAGGAAAAGTAAAACCTTCCTCATTTTACGTCAGTGGTAGAGTGAGCGCACTCAACGGAAATAACTGCAAAACAGCTATCACAAATTGGCAAATAAATCCAAATTCTTCGGGTTCGGTTGGACTGGATTCTTTGACTGGAAGATATAAATTTAAGCCCGATTCGACCTTGACGAGCGGTGTTTTGACGTTGAGAGTTTCTAAAAATGACAATATTCGCGATGGTATTTCGACGATAGATATTATTCAAATCCAAAAACACATATTGGGTATTAGGCCATTAGATTCGCCTTACAAATTGATTGCTGCTGATATCAATAGTTCTGGAACTGTGAGTGGTTTTGACATCATTGAGTTGCGAAAAATAATACTTTACATTACCGACACTTTCCCAAATAATAAATCTTGGCGTTTTATTGATTCTCGTTATGCCTTTCCAGACCCAAATAATCCGTGGACTATGGTATTTCCTGAAACATTCCCACCGATTAATCTTCCGCTCACTAATAATATTGATACCATAGATTTTGTTGGGGTCAAAATTGGGGACGTGAATTTGAGTGGCTCTTATAATTGTTTGACGGGTGGAAACACAGAAGAACACAGTGCGGCATTTGGTGTAGCCACAGAAGACCGAGCTTTGAAAGCGGGTGAAGAATTTACGGTTTCGCTTGCAGCTACCGAAAATGAAACTTTAGAAGGCTTGCAACTTAATTTTGAGATAAATACCGACTTGGCAGAAGTCAAGCAAATTAATTCCGAGTCTTTGAAAAATTTCAACCAAAACTCTTGGAACCAACGCCAAAATAATATTTACATTTCGTGGAGTGAAGCAATTCCGACGGCGATAGAAAAAGAAAAATCGTTGATAACTGTGACAGGGCGTGCAAAGCAAAATTGCTCTTTGAGCCAAGTGCTGTCGCTTTCGCAAAATCGGATAAAATCTGAACTTTACAACGATAAAAATGAAACACGCAGCGTTGATCTGAGCTATGCTATCAAAAACTTAAAATCAGACGACTTTCAGTTATCTCCAAACCCAGTTGGCGATTTGCCAGCAGTGCTTACGGTTCGCTTGGACTCGGAGGCTTCAATGTCAGTGTTGGTTTTTGACGTGTTGGGACGACCGATTCAGACTGTTTTTGAAGGCATTGCGAAAGCTGGAACCAACAGATTCGAGCTTTCTACTTCGGATTGGAGAGGCGGAAATTATTTTGTAAAAATAACAACCGATGGCAAAATATCAAAAACTCTAAAAGTCACAAAAATATAGATTATGTAAAAAAGTGTCGAGCAAAATACAAATGCTCGACGCTTTTTTTTATCAAAATTTAGTCTAAAATTTTATTTGTCGCACGTCGCTGTGCTGGCTCAAATATCGCCGTATCAACCTCTGAATATCGGGGTGGTTAGGAAACTTTTTGATAGAATTTTTCAAATCTTCCAGCGAGTTCTGTTCTTCTTTTTCTACAAACCCAAAACCACAATATTTGCCATTTTCTATCAGCACCGCAGCGAACTCCGACGGAGTCCTACCTCGCTGAAGCAAAATAAAATTCTCTTTGCCCAAAGCAGCATTTATTTTATCCAACGCTTTCACTGCCCGAAGATTGTAGGTTTCGGGAGCTTCTTGCCCACAACACGCGCCTGCGCACTGTTTTACTTTGAATAAAAAGCAGGAAGCATTTTCTTCGCCGCTCTCAAAGTGACAAAGTTTTTGACAAAGTTCCTGCACTTGCGACTGTTTTTTTAGCTGCGCCCGCGCGTCGTTGAGTGTAGGAAACTCTGCGGCTAACTGCATTTTTTTTCGGTGTTGCGCCGTATTTTTTACTGCAAAAAAACACAAAAAGCCTTCCAAATTGGTGTAAGAAAAAATCCCGTAAGGAAAAAATTGTTTTCGTTGTGCCTTATTGACCGACGGTTTGAGCCGTTTTATTTCGTAATCTTCGAGCAATAAAGCGACCAATTCGCTGCCAGTTATTTCGTAAGAAAAATCGTGAACTTTGCGTTGCAGCGTAGCGGCTTTTTCGGTTTGGTCAGTAAAATGCTCTGTCACACGGCGACGAATATCTATACTTTTTCCGACATAAATCACATCTCCGTCACTGTCGTACAGGTAATAAACTCCGCACTCCTCGGGCAGCGATTGTAACTTTTCAAGACTGATATTAGCGGGTAAATTTGACTCTTTGATGCCTGTATGCAGCCATTTTTTTCTATCGTCTTCGGAGTTTTGGAGTGCCAATATTTTTTCAAAAAGCACCACTGTAGCCTGCACGTCCGCCATAGCGCGGTGACGGTCGGACACTTTTATGTTGAAGTGTTTGATTAGATTGCCTAAACTGTACGACCGAATACCCGGAAAATATTGGCGACTCAGACGGACGGTGCAAAGACATTTTCGAGTGAAAGCGAAGCCGAGCCGGGCAAATTCTTCCCGCACAAATCCGTAGTCGAATCGCACATTGTGGGCTACGAAAACAGTATTTTCCGTTATTTCAACGATTTTTTTGGCAACTTCATAGAATTTTGGTGCATTTGCCACCATTTCGTTGTTTATTCCTGTCAGGTTCGTGATATTGTATGGAATATTTCGCTCTGGATTCAACAATGTTTCGTAGGAGTCCACTATTTTTTCTCCGTCGTGAATTACGATAGCTATTTCGGTAATTTTTTCGGAGTTGGCTTTTCCTCCCGTAGTTTCGATGTCAATAATGGCGTAAAGTGTCCGTTTAGTATTCAAAGTAATGATTTTTTGCAAAAATAAGAAAAAAATAAAATCTTGTGTCACTCTATTTTACCCAACGCTCGTGAATGAAGTTAAATGCTAATTTTTTAGAAGAATTTATCCCATATACCAGCCTTTCCAATCCCAAGATTTGCGTCCAATTCCAGAAAAAGAAGTAATAATATTTTATTTATCAAAAAAAATATATTAAAGTGACATAGTTGAAAAATATAAAAAATGACAATATCTCAAAAATAAGTCGTAAAGCCCCAAGATAGTTATCCAATTTAGGCGTATGGATATTTATATATAATTTTTTTTTTGAAAATAGATGACAAAAAACTTGCACAGCAAGAGACAATCATATACCTTTACCCGAAGTTACGTAATAGAAAGCGCAATCACTTGTGTTTAGTGGTTTTATAAGACTGTAGTATTTCCCCCAATACATGGTTTCCTGCGTTGAAAGCTACCGTTGCTGTTCTCCAAAAAACAAACTTTTATATTTATTCTTCAGAGCAATATGGTTTTTGAAGCATAAGATTTAGTTAGTGCCACTGTTTTGCTGGCATCACGAAATTTCACACTGTTTATTTTATAGCTGGCTTTTATAGTTTATGTTTTTACAAGATTCCGCTTTTACGATTTATAGCGGTTACGATATTTTTACGATTTTTACTTATTTTACTTTAACCAAACTTTATTCTCATGAAAAAAGCGACTTTACACAGTCATCGGCTTCTTTCCGAATTTACTAGTTGTTTTCAGCCCGAAGGCGGCAAAAAGACAACTACAAGGAACGGTATCCTCCAAAAAACATACCTGGTGGCAGTCCTTGTGGTTTCCTTTACGGCGTTTTTTTCTTCCGAAATCTACGCTCAAAGTTGTGCTACACCTTCTCCAATTTGTGCCACGGTAACTGACCCAGGTGTCCAAAACGGTGGTGCAGGAACTTTTCCGGGTGCTTCTGGTTGTTTGCTCACTACGCCCAATGAAAACTGGTCAACAGTTAGTATCGCAACTTCGGGTCAGTTGGTTATGAGTATTCTCAATTCTGGTGGATTTGATACCGATGCGGCATTATATGGACCTTTTCCTGCTGCAGGGCTGGGAGCAGGTTGTAACGCCGCCGCCGTTGGTGCGCCAATCGCTTGTAACTATTCTGTAACGAACGGCACAGCTGCCAACCCAGCTTTATCCATTAACATACCAGTAACGGCAGGGCAACTTTACTATTTGTTAGTAACTAACTTTGCCAATGCTGCGCTCATTGTAAGTTCTTCGGTTAATGGAACAGCTACGGTATCGTGTGCTGCGGTGGCTGCTCCTTGTTCTATCACTGCTCTTGCTGCTGGAACACCAGTTGTTAATTGTGTGACTGGAATTTATGATATTCCTATTACCGTAACATATAGTACTCCTCCCGTCAATGCTGCTAACGTTGTGCAAGGTACACTGAATGTAAATGGTCAAGTATTTACGATTCCGGCGGGTAACAATGGTGCTGGACCTTACACTCAAATAGTGACGCTCACTGGTTTGATTGCAAACGGTCTGCCTCAAAATGTCACGGCAGTTTTTTCTGCGGACGCTACTTGTACTCGTACTACCAACGCCTTATACACAGCACCTGCCTACGCAGTCGTTTCGGCGGGAGCAAATGTATCTGTTTGTCAAAGTACACCACCAATAGCCATTCCTTTGAATGGGACTTTGAGTGGCACCATTGCAGGCGCGAATGCCGTAACCGCCACTTGGAGCATTGTTTCAGGCGGCGGTACTCTAACGGGCAATAGTCCTGCGCTCACACCTGCGGGTGTAAGTGCAGTCACATATACGCCTGTGGCTGGATTTACGGGCAACGCAGTTCTTCAACTGACCTCAAGCGATCCTATTGGACCCTGTGTGTCAGTTAGTTCTCAAGTGACTATTACGGTTAATCCGCAACCAGTTGCTACAGCTACGAGTAATGCACAGGCTATCTGTACAGGTACAAGTTCTATTGCCATTGCTCTTACAAGCAATATGTTAGGAACTACGTTTAGTTGGACGCGGGATAACACGACCAACATAACAGGACTTGCGACTTCTGGAATGGGTACGTCCATCCCAGCCGCGACTTTTGTGAATATAACAACGATACCACAAACAACTATATTTACCATCGTTTCTACTGCGCCAAACGGCTGTATGGGAAACCCTATTACGGCGACCATCACCGTCAACCCCCTACCAGTCGCAGTACCTGCGTGTTTGCAGTCTTGCTCAATGGTGCCGGGCGGCAGTATCGGAATGTTTGATTTGACAACTGCATTAGCTACTATAAATCCTTCATGCCCAACTTGTACGATAACTTACCACACGAGTGCTGCGGACGCAGCGAATGGAGTAGGAGCGATACCTACTGCAGCTCCGGCGTTG
>JAYUHK010000022.1:0-2367 GCA_043767025.1 Saprospiraceae bacterium
GCCACCACCGGACCGACATCTTTGATGGCGACAAAATTTTCTTCCGTCCAGTTTTTTAATTCAAATACATTCTTGACGTGGGCGGACACCAATTTGGACACTTTCCGACCCAGATGGTGGATACTCAAACTGTACAAAAAACGGCTGATTGGATTTTTTTTTGCTTTTTCGATAGCGGCTTTCAGATTGGCGGCAGATTTTTTTCCAAAACCGTCCATTGTGGCGATTTTTTCATAATCCAAGCGATAAATATCTGCAATGTTTTTGATGTCGCCGAGTTCATAAAAACGCTCGATGATGGACTTTCCGAGTCCGTCAATGTCCATCGCATCTTTGGAGGCGTGGTGGATAATGCGGTTGAGAAGTTGGGCTTCGCAGCCGTACAGATTGTCGCATCGCCACGCCGCCTCGTCCTCGGGCTTCGTGAGCAAAGTGCCGCAAGACGGGCAATGAGTGGGAAAAAGAAGGGGCTGCTCGGAGCCGTCGCGCAAGTCCTCCATTGACTTTACGATGTAGGGGATTACGTCGCCAGCGCGCTCTACCAGCACCGTGTCGCCGAGTCGCAAATCTTTACTTCGGATAAATTCTTCGTTGTGAAGTGATACGCTGCTCACCGTCACGCCCGCCAACTGCACGGGTTCGAGCTTCGCAACGGGTGTGACAGAGCCTATTTTTCCGACCTGAAACTCTACCGAAAGCAGTTTGGTGGTCGCTTGTTTGGCGCGAAACTTGAAGGCTATCGCCCAACGCGGGTGGTGGCTCGTGTAGCCGCATTGGTTTTGCCCTGCCGTGCTGTCGAGTTTTACGACCATTCCGTCGAGTTCGTAGCTGTACGAGTCGCGCCGCTCTTGCCACTCCAAACAAAAAGCGGCTACTTCGTCAATATTTTTACACAATTTTCGCTCGGTGGTCGGGACTTTGAAGCCCAAAGACTGGAGCATTTCGAGTGTTTCGTGGTGCGTTTGGAATTTGCCAATTATTTCTTTGCCTTGCTCATCTTCTGCATAGCCGAGTTGATAGATGAAGGCTTCGAGCCCTCGGCGTTCCGTTTCGCGGGGGTCTTTCATTCGCAGTCCTCCCGTAGCGGCGTTGCGTGGATTGGCGAAAAGGCTCAATCCATCGTCGGCGCGCTGGCGATTGATTCTGTCAAAATTATCTTTCCGAATCAGGGCTTCGCCTCGCAACTCGACTCTCCGAATACCGAATTTTGAAAATTCTGCTCGAAGTGGTACGGAGCGCATTACGCGGGCGTTGGCGGTCATTTCTTCGCCCGAAGAGCCGTCGCCGCGCGTGGCAGCTCGGAGCAGCAAGTCGTTTTCGTACACCAATGCGATGCTTCCGCCGTCGAATTTTGGCTCTACGCAGTAGGCTACATCGCCGCTTGCGCTGGTCAATTTTTTGATTTGAGTGTCAAAATCGTTCAAGTCGTTGGCATCGTAGGAGTTGGCGAGGGAGAGCATGGGAGTCAGGTGGCTGACGTTTTTGGTGTCGCTGCCCGAAGTATCTTTTCCGACTCGCTGGGTCGGCGAATCGGGCGCGATGAGGGACGGATTGCTCGCTTCGAGTGCCTCCAATCTTTTGTACAGCGTGTCGTACTCAAAATCGCTCAACACGGGGTCGTTCTGCACATGGTATCGCCATTCGTGGTAGCTGATGGCGGCTTTCAGGTCTTGGATTTCGAGCGGCGTGATTTCTTTTTGTCGCAACATATTTTTAGATAACTCAAAAAAATGTTGTGCTGCGTCTTTGTTGTACATAGTTTTTTAAAAAAAATAATTTTGAAATTTCCAGAGGTTCTATTTAGGCGGTAAATTTAGTGTTTTTATGGAAAATATACAGACGGAATACCGTATTTTGGGTCGAATGAATAAAAAATCTGCTAATTTAGGCTTTGCCAACGATATTGATATAGATTTTTTAATTGCTGCTACTCCGATATTTTGTATATATTTGCTCGTGGTAATTTTATTTTTTCTTCCTTTAACCAATAGTTAATTGACGAAAATTAGTTTGCATTAAAACAGATTAGATTTTATTTACTAACTCATATTACGCAAAGATTTTAAATTGGCTCATTTGAGTTTAATTTTGTGGTAATTTTCTTGTCCTTTGTCACTTTTTTTATCCACAACCCGACCTTCCCCAGAGGGGAAGGAGAAGAAAGTAATCAAAAAAATCAAGTGCTCTGTATAAATTCTAAAGTTTTTGCTTGAAATTTCATGTCATTTTTCTATTAAAAAAACTGTGCGTAACATCAGTTACTAAATAATAAGTGCTTACACTTAAATAGATGACATTTAATATTCGACATAATTCGTTGATTTTCAATAGTTTATGATGACTCAAAATTAAAAACTAAAAACTTAT
>JAYUHK010000023.1:0-9527 GCA_043767025.1 Saprospiraceae bacterium
ATCGTAGGTACTCATAATTTTATTTTTAGTGCTTGAAGGAATATTTTTGATAGTTTCAACGATTTCTGCTGCCGTAAAGTCAGACGTTTGTAGGGTATAGATTATGATGGTCGTGATGAAATTATTCGACAAATATGGGTTTATACTGGTCAAAATTCGCTCAAAATTCTTCGCTAATTGCTTACACACGCCTCTGTGTCTTTATACTCGTTAGGAATTGGATTGCGAATAAAAGATTTGCATACCAGAAAGTTAAAAATTAAAATTAATTTTGCATTCCTTTTACGTTTGTGTATTTAAAAACTCAAAACTGTCTAAAACGGAATATCTTCATCGTTCATTCGCGACGGGCGAGTGATGATGTTGGAGTTGGCGTTGGAGGAAAAAGCTCCGTCTTCCGCACCAGACGGCAAAAAGCCCGCAAAGTCCATATCGTCCAAATTGGCGAATTTCGCAAAATGGTCTATAAATTTCAGTTTTATCGTTTCCAAAGCACCGTTGCGGTGCTTGGCGATAATGATTTCGGCAATTCCTTTCAGCGACTGCCCTTCTTCGTCCTCCAAAATCTGATAGTATTCGGGACGATAAATGAACGAAACAATATCTGCATCTTGCTCGATAGCTCCCGACTCTCGCAAATCCGACAACATCGGACGCTTCGCTCCACCACGCGTTTCGACCGCACGGCTGAGCTGCGAAAGCGCAATCACAGGTACGTTGAGTTCTTTTGCTAATCCTTTGAGCGACCGCGAAATATTTGCAATTTCCTGCTCGCGGTTGCCGCCTCCGCGATTGTTTTCGCTCGTCCCCGTCATCAGTTGTAGGTAATCAATAATGATGAGGTCAATGTTGTGTTGCATTTTGAGGCGGCGACATTTAGCCCGCAATTCAAAAATATTGATGGACGGCGTGTCGTCAATATAAAGCGGAGCTGCGCTCATTTTTTCAATCGCCGACTGGAGTTGTTGCCATTCGTAAGGCTCCATTTTGGCGGTGCGCAGCTTGCTTCCAGCTATTTCTGCCTCCATCGAAACCAAACGCTGTACCAACTGCACGCTCGACATCTCCAACGAAAACAAGGCTACTCCGCGCCCGTAATCCATCGCCGCATTGCGCGCAATCGCCAGTACCAACGAAGTTTTTCCCATACCCGGACGAGCTGCCATAATGATTAGGTCGGAGGGTTGCCAGCCCGAAGTCACGCGGTCGAGTGCTGTAAAGCCCGATTCGATACCCGTCAAACCTGCTTCTTTTTTGGAAAGTTCGTCGAGTTGCTTCATTAGGCGTGCCGTGAGCGTACCCATATCCACCGCGCTGCGGTTGAGGTTTTGTTGCATAATGTTGAACAAACCTTTTTCGGCATCGTCGAGCAACTGGAACACGTCCGTTGAGTCCTCGTAAGCGTCGTGGATAGTATTAGTCGAAATTTTTATCAGCTCTCGCTGAATGTATTTTTGAGCTACAATTCGGGCGTGGTACTCGATGTTGGCAGCCGACGCTATTCGGTTGGTCAGTTCTACGAGATAATAGCTGCCGCCGATTTGTTCTAAATCTTCGGTTTTTCGCAGTTCTTCGGTCACGGTAAGCAAATCGACTGGATTGCTGCGCTCAAACAGCCGAAGCATGGCGCGATAAATCAACTCGTGGGACTCCAAATAGAAACTTTCGGGTCGCAAAATATCCAAAATCTGTGGCAGCGCGTCTTTGTCCAACATCAAAGCTCCGAGTACCGCCTCTTCGAGCGGCAACGCTTGGGGCTGGACTTTGCCCAACACCGATTCGCCATTGGTGCGTGGAGGAGGTTTATTAGAACGGCGGTTGGTGGAGCTGCTGCTGCTGCCGTCGGATTTGTAATTGTTGTTGCTTTTGTTTTGTTCTGCCATTTCTTTTAGTGTCGAAAAATTATTTTCATAAAAATAATTTGCCCCACAAAGATACGATTTTGATACGAAACAAAGCTACTGGATTTTTTTTGCCTAAAAAATATAGCAAAAAAAAGCATCGGATTCAAACTTTCGTTTGAACCCGATGCACACTTTCAACAGGTTTTAACTAAACTTGGTATTAGGCTAAGGCGAATTTTAGGCAACTTGCGTTTGCGCTAAAACTTTTTCTTGATGGATTCTTTCTTCTTTTTTGGCGGCGTAGGCGGAGGCAGCTTCGCGCACCCACGCGCCTTGCTCGTAGGCATCGCGACGGGCTTTTACACGCTGTTGGTTGCAGGGTCCGTTGCCTTTCACGACTGCCCAAAACTCTGCCCAGTTGATTGCGCCGAAGTCATAATGTTGGGTTGCTTCGTTCCATTTCAAGTCTGGGTCGGGAACGGTAAGTCCCAAAAATTCCACTTGCGGCACCGTAGTATCAATAAATTTCTGGCGCAATTCGTCGTTTGTGAAGCGTTTTATTTTCCATTTCATACTTTGCACGGTGTTGGGAGAGTCGTCGTCGGTCGGTCCAAACATCATCACGGAGGGCATCCACCAGCGATTGAGTGCGTCTTGCGCCATCGCTTTTTGCTCCGCAGAACCTCTGGCGAGGGTCGTCATTATCTCGAAGCCTTGTCGTTGGTGGAAACTTTCTTCCTTGCAGACGCGCACCATCGCGCGGGCATAAGGTCCGTAGGAACTGCGACAAAGCGGCACTTGATTCATAATAGCAGCGCCGTCCACGAGCCAGCCGACTGCGCCCATATCCGCCCAAGTGAGCGTCGGATAATTGAAAATACTCGAATATTTGGCTTTGCCAGAGTGTAGCTCCTCGTACATAGTGTCGCGGTCTGCATCGAGTGTTTCGGCGGCACTGTATAGGTAAAGTCCGTGTCCAGCTTCGTCTTGAACCTTGGCGAGGAGAGTAGTTTTGCGGCGCATAGAAGGCGCGCGCGTGACCCAATTTCCTTCGGGCAACATTCCGACTATTTCGGAGTGCGCGTGCTGCGAAATCTGGCGAATCAGAGTCCGGCGATAGTTGTCGGGCATCCAGTCGCGCGGCTCGATTTTTATTTCGGCATCTATTTTTGCTTGGAAGCGAGCTTCCAAGTCGTGTTCGAGAGGTGTTTTCATCGTTCTTTTTTATAAAATTATCGCTTTCGACAGCTCGCAGCGTTTATCGTAGGCTGCTTTTTTTTGATGATTATTTTAGTTTGTGTGTTCACATATTTTCTACATATTTCGCTGAAAAACAGTAAAATATCCGTTTAAAAGGTGTTTAATATTGAAGATTTCAAATTGTTTTATAGTGCTTTCACTGTAGATGGCTGAAAATCTTTTTAGTGCCAATTCTTCGTCTTTTTTAGTGTGCCTCGGGACTATCAAACTAATCGTGTTTGCTTTTATTTGAGGATATTTTTGAGTATTTAAGATATTGCCTTCTGCTTTTACTTCGGTCATAATACGAAAACGCAATTTTACAGAGGCTTTATCTACACTTCTAACTTTACTAAAACTATCTTGTTCTGAAAAAATATCTACCAATAAATCCTTAATATCTTTACCGACATCTAACCCTTTTTCTTTTAACCTTTCCTCCAAAACTTGTTCAAAGGACTGGCTAATCAAACTATTAGTCTTTATGGTTTCAAAAAAACTTCCATGCACCAATACGATTTTTACATTTCCTTTACTTTTGCCACGTACCAAATAAAAAACTTCTCGATTAGGGAGAGAGTAAATATTATCTCCGGCTTCTTCCATCTGTTTTTTGATACTGCTATTTGTGTTTTTTATTACCTTTTTTATATCTTTTTGTCCCGACGGAATAGTAGAATTGAAAGACGAAACTGTATAACTTTTGCTATCTTTGAGTTCAATTAGTTCGCCGCCTGTAAAAAGTGCGTTAGAGGTATTGATTTTTATAGCCAAGTCAGGAAATTGTCCTGCATTTCGGCAAGAAACTATTGCGCTATCAAAAGGAAATATTTCAATATTTTCTATGGTTTCAAAAAAACGTTTATTAGTTACCAAATGCCTAAAAAAATGATAAATTGAGTGCATTTAGTTGTTAGGATTGAAAAGGTCAAGGACTAATTTTTTGCTAATTTTTTGTTCTATTTCAAACTCATCTCCCCATATTTTGGCTAAATTTTCAGTGCAACTGTATTCTTGATAATACTTTTGTACCAAGTCTGCCTCTCGTACATCTTTCAAACGATTTTCGATACAAGCGATATTATTAGGGTCTATTTCGACAGCGATAGAATTTCTCTGTGTTTGCAAAGCAACTACTGAAGTCGTACCCGTGCCAGCAAAAGGGTCCAAAACGGTGTCACCTACTTTGGTAGAAGTCAAAATCATTCGCAGCAACAAGGCTAACGGAGCTTGTTGTTTATGAAATCTTTCGCCGTTTTCTGCTCTGAAGGCTTCATTACCCGCAAAATATCCCGAGGTAAGTTCTCTTATGTCGTCCCAGACATCGGTAACAAAAATACCATTTTCACGCTGAAATTTATAATTAGCGGGCAGTTCGGGGTTAATTCTTAAACGATGAAATATTTTCGCTCTTTCTCCTTTGGTAGCATAAATAATCACTTGATATTGCTTGCCGTATTTGCCTTTGACAGGCACTGCGGAAGTTCTTTTTCTCCAAATAATCAGATTTTGAAACTTCCAACCTGTTTCTCTCAAAATCTGTAGCACGAACTCTGTATTTTTTTCTCTTTGCATAAAATACACACAGCCACCGTCATTTGTCAGATTATAAACAGACTGGCAAATATCTTTCATCATTGCCCAATAGACTTCTTTTGGCATATCATCGCTATGTAAAGCGTAGTCTTTTTGCTGATTAAAAGGAGGGTCAAGGAAAGTAAAATCTACCTTTTGAGTGACTTGTTTCAGCATTTCCACACTATCCCCACAAAGTGTTTGATAAGCCATATTAATAAAATTTATTTTAGTTCTGTCAAAATTAGCTGTTGATATGCTTGCCAATCCCAATCCCACTTACCGTAAAAGCAACTGTCATAAGAAAATGTAAGTTTTATCGTATATAGGCATAAAACAAACATTAAAGCGTATAAAGTCTTGCTATTCAGTATTTTAAGTACATGAAATAATGAATATATGAATACTGGCAAAATATCTACAAATCCCCTATGCCCAAATCCACAACCCAAAGTGTAAGACCACCAACTTGCGTACATAATCGTATAAATTGATAGCAGTAAAATAGGCAAATAACCTACTTTTTTTAGGCGTTCAAATTTCAGAATTATTACCACAAAAAGCACCGCTAAAATCGGAGCGTACAAAAATAAGCCGTTGTTAGGCGCAAAAAGTATTTCGAGTATTTTAGGATTGTTCAAATATGTAAATCCTTCATTTTGGTATGAGTTGGCTTTCCAACTTCCAAAAGCGTAATTGTTATACATCAGTTGAGGCAAAAATAATAAGGTCGAATAAATAATTGTAAGAATTATATTTGAAGTATTTACCAAATTTCGCATTCTTATAACAAATTCGTTCTTACTCGCTACATCAAAAAATACCAGCGTTGGCACCAAAAAAACTATATTTATCGGTCTTACTATTAAGATTATCAGGCTTATCAATATTAGTCGATGACTAAAAATTTTCTTGGAAAGCAAAAAAAGTAGTATTGCAAACAAAGAAAAGGAATAAATATGGGACATTCCAGTTTCCCAAATGGCGTAATATAATAAGTTAGTACCTGATGTCGCAAAAAGCAGTGTAAGCGCAATTTTTTCTTGATTTTTAGTATTATTTAGTAATTTATAAATAAAAAATAATCCAAGAACGAAATAAAAAGACGCGGCTACATCTATCGCTTGATGAAAAATTATGTCATAGCCACTTTTCTGACCCAACTGACTGCCCACCAAACACGCGGTTATCCAAAAAGGACTTTGCAGCAGCGAAACTCCGTAAGGATATTTAGTAATAATTTTATTATTTTCCTTATCGACTGCAAATCCATTTTTTGTTTTATAATCTACGCTGTCGGGAAAATTAAGTGCGTCAAACCTATAAATAAACAGAGCAGGAAGATACACATTATAGCCGGCTTTGTCTGCCCAAATCTCGCTGTGATAATCAAATATTCCTGCCCGCGAATGTCTATTCAAAGATAAAAATGTAAAAAAGGTGAAAATTAGCAACCAGTAAGCTATCTCTTTTTTATTCATTGTATCAACTTTCAACATTTCCCAAAGCAAAGATAATCTGTTTTTTTGAATAACTAACATTCGTTAGTGTAAAAAATAAAAAAAAATTATTTTTCGTCAAAATCTATCACTACTCGCGGGCTGCTCGGGTGCGACTGGCAGGTGAGGACAAAGCCTTGCGACAGCTCTTCGGCTTCGAGTGCATAATTTACGTCCATTGTGACAGAGCCTTCGGTCACTTTGGCGCGGCAGGTGCAGCACACGCCTCCTTTGCACGCAAACGGAAGGTCGGCACCAGCTTGCATCGCTGCATCGAGTACGTTGTCGCCGTCGGTCGCCAAATCAAAATCGTAATAGATGCCGTCCAATCGGACACTTATTTTACTAATATTTTGATTATCAATACTTTGTGAACTGTCAGACAGCGTTTTTGCGTGCTTGACGGCATTTGGCGCAGCAAAAAGTTCGGCGTGAATTTTATTTTTTTCTATGCCATACGACTGCAAGGAAGCCGAAACTTCTGCAATCATTTCGGCGGGTCCGCAGAGAAAGAACTCGTCCGAATTGGAAATATTTATTAATTTTTCGCAAAAAATGTGACATTTTTTGCCATCAATTCGACCATTGAAAAGCTCCGTGTCTTGCCGCTCTCGACTCAAAACGTGATAGACACTCAAGCGGTCGAGGTATTGATTTTTTAGCCCTTCTATTTCTTCTTTAAAAATGACAGAAGCTGTATTTTTGTTGCCATAGACGAGTGTGAACTGGCTTTTTGGCTCTGCCCGAAGCACCGTTTTGAGGATAGAAAGTATGGGAGTGATGCCACTTCCTGCGGCAAAAGCGACGTAATTTTTGGATTGCTGCGGGTCTATTTTGGTACCGAATTTGCCTGTTGGAGTCATCACGTCCAGCGTGTCGCCTGTGCGGAGTTGTTGGTTGGCGAAGGTAGAGAATTTGCCGCCTTCGACCTGCTTGACAGCGACGCGCAGCTCGCCGTCGAGCGGGCTGCTACAAATCGAATAGGAGCGGCGGATTTCGGCACTGTTGCCGTCGTCGTCGGGTAGATTGGTGCGCAAAGTGAGGTATTGTCCCTGCACAAATCGGTAGTCGGCGGCGAGTGACTCGGGGATTTCAAAGGCTATCGAAACGCAAGATTCTGTTTCTCGGCGTAGATTTTTTATGGTCAGCGTATGAAATTTCATTTATTTTAGATTACAAGTTACCGACATTTTTGAGGTGTGGGTAACTTCGGTTCAATTACTTGTGCGATTAGAAACTACTTTTCCAATCCTTGCATCAGCATCGAAATAATATTTTGTTCTAACTCGAGAATCGAAACTTCGCGGCTCGGTTTGTACCAAAGTTCTATCCAACGGACGGCGGAGAGAATGGTAAAAAGCGCGACGGTTGGGTGCAAATCCACAAATTCTTGTCGCTCAATCCCACTTTGGATAATGCTGACGAATTTTTTTTCGTAGCTGCGGCGAGCGGCGACGAAATCGGTCAAAAACGGTTCGCTCAAATGTTTCCATTCGTTGTTGGCGACGTGGACGGAGGCTACATCGGTGGTGGCGATGCGAATGTGCAGCCGAATTATTTCTCGAATTTTAGCTGCAGCCGAATTATTATTTTGGTCTATCTGGTTGAGCTGCGAAATATATTGGTCAGAAATCTTAAAGCACAGATATTGTAGTATTTCTTCTTTGGATTTTATGTGGTTGTAGAGGCTGGCGGCTTCCATACCGACCTGCTCCGCCAAGTCGCGCATGGTGGTTGCGTTGTAGCCCTTGTTCCGAAAAAGTTGGGCGGCAGCAGCGATGATTTGTTCCTTTCGAGTTATTTTTTTTGCCATGAATTTCATAAAAAAAACGAAGTTTTACACTTTCAGGTTCAACGCCATCGGCAGCATCAATAGAAACGGAATCGAATAATCGTAGTCAATAGTATCGTAATTATCGCCCAAATAGACATTTTTATAGTAAGACGCTATTCGATTTTGATAAAGTTTTTCGGACTGTATGAACCATGCGTCGAGTCCTAATTTTGCCGCTAAAAACCACTTTTCAATCAGTCTCGAGCAGCGACCGTTCCCATCGGCAAACGGATGAATCTGGACAAAAACCAAATGCAACATGGCTGCAAAATAAAATACTTGGTCTATCGAAAGCTCTTCGCTCAATAAAATATCAATATCTTCAAATAATTTATCCATTTCTGCTTTTACCGCGTCTTTGCTTGCGCCGGTGTATCTTTTTTTGCCGTTGGCAAACACAAAAACATCTTTATTTCGGATAATTCCCTGATAATTAGTGTCTTCGACTATTGTGTTCGAGAGTATTTTGTGACATTCCAATAGGTTGCGGAGCGACAACTGGTGTTCTTTTGCATAATTATAAGCCATTTTCAAGTCCTCAATTTCTCGAAAAGACTTTCCGGAATTGTTCATTTCCGAATGGCTGTATTTCAAATAGCTATCAAAATCAATGATATTTCCTTCTATCATGGAGGAATAAACCGCCGAATTAGAAAAATAAAAGTCAAAATTTTGGCTATTTTGACCAATAGTTTTGATTTTATTGAAATGTTTGGTCAATGAGATAGGCTGTTTTTCGTCGTATCTTTCAAAATACCTTGAAGTAATAAAATTTAATTTTTCCACAATAATAAAAGATTTTGGAGGAAAAACCTCGTTGATATTGCGTGAAGTTTTTTTACTGCTGAAATTTTTACTTGCCTTTCGCACCATCGCAAAGATACCAATATTTTTTTTAATCCGACAAAAATTTCAATCTAACTGTTGCGAGTAGCTCCAACATAAAAAGCACTTAACGCTCTGCTGTGCAGAATGTTAAGTGCTTTTTATGTGTTTTTTGACTACAAAGAGGCAAAAAAACTCTATATCTATTTCGTCAGCGCATTGACGAAACGCATCAATTTTCCTTTCAGATTGCTCGCTTTGTTGGCGTGAATAGAACCGCGCTTTGCCAATTTGTCAATCATACTGATTACTTTCGGTGCGAACTTGGTAGCGTCTGCTGCGTCAGTGATATTGCGGAGCGTCCTGATAGCAGTACGAGCCGTTTTTTTGTAGTAACGGGCGTGTAGACGTTTCTTTTCGTCTTGGCGGATTCTTTTTTTGGAGGACTTATGATGTGCCATTAATTATTTATTATTATCGTTGTTATATTTTTAATTTACGAGAGCGCAAAGGTAAAATATTTTTTTTAGAAACAAGCAATGTTTTACAAAAAATATTTTTTAAGTAAAATAATTTCCTTTTTTACTTGCTCGACTGCTGCTAAAAATCAAGATAAGTTCTTACACTTAAATAGATGACCTTTAATATTCGACATAATTCGTTGATTTTCAATAGTTTATGATGACTCAAAATTAAAAACTAAAAACTTAT
>JAYUHK010000024.1:0-3579 GCA_043767025.1 Saprospiraceae bacterium
TTAAGTTCTTACACTTAAATAGATGACATTTAATATTCGACATAATTCATTGATTTTCAATAGTTTATGATGACTCAAAATTAAAAACTAAAAACTTATAACTGCTTAAGAACTATTAAGTAAACAAAGCGTGGTACAGTTCTTCGATTTTGCTGACCGTAGTGATTTTTATTCCATAACGCTCTGTTTGTAAGCCTTTTACGTTGTATTTTGAGATGTAAATTTCTTTGAATCCCAACCGGTCGGCTTCCTGAATCCGTTGTTCGATGCGATTGACAGCTCGAATCTCACCGCTCAAACCCACTTCGCCCGCAAAGCAGATGTTGCTCGGAATCGCAATATCCTCCAATGAAGATACCAACGCACTCAATATTGCCAAGTCAATAGCGGGGTCATCTACTCGTATTCCGCCAGCGATATTGAGAAAAACATCGTTTTGTCCGAACTGAAATCCGCAGCGTTTTTCGAGGACTGCCAGTAACATACTCAACCGTCGGAGGTCGAAGCCAGTCGCCGAGCGTTGCGGCGTTCCATAAACCGCTTTGCTTACCAAAGCCTGTGTTTCGATGAGCATTGGGCGCATTCCTTCCATCGTGGCGGCTATCGCACTTCCGCTCAGTTCTTCGTCCTTTTGTGACAGCAATAATTCCGATGGATTGGAAACTTCTCGCAGTCCGTTGGCTTGCATTTCGTAGATACCCATCTCGTCCGTAGAGCCGAAACGGTTTTTTATGGTACGCAAAATCCGGTAAGTATAGTGCTGGTCGCCCTCGAATTGCAGCACCGCATCTACGATGTGTTCGAGCAATTTGGGACCCGCGATAGTACCATCTTTTGTAATATGTCCGATGATAAAAACGGGAATATTGGTTTCTTTGGCGAACCTTTGCAACACTCCTGCGCACTCTCGCACCTGCGAAATACTGCCCGGCGTAGATTCGATGTGCGGCGACGAAAGCGTCTGAATAGAGTCAATAACTATCAAGTCGGGTTCTAATTCGTTGGCGTGGGTGAGGATTTTGTCGCAGTTTGTTTCCGTCAAAATATAGCAATCCGAGATGGCTTCGCCGATGCGGTCGGCGCGCATTTTTATTTGTTCCTCGCTTTCTTCGCCCGATACGTAGAGGATTTTTGCGCGGATTCCTAACGCTAATTGCAGCAAAAGCGTGGATTTTCCGATGCCCGGCTGCCCACCAATCAGCACCAACGAGCCGCTTACGATGCCGCCGCCCAACACACGGTTGAGTTCGGAGTCAGGCGTGACGAGCCGTTGAGAGTTGCCAGCTTTGATGTCGGGCAGTGCTACTGGGCGCGCTGCGTCTGCTTTACTTTTCGGACCTTTCCAAGCTGTTTGGCGGTCTTCTTGCGCGGACTCGCGGGCGAGAATTTCTTCGTGGTAAGTGTTCCAGCTTTCGCAGCCCACACATTTCCCGACCATCTTGGGAGAGATGGTGCCACACTCGGAGCAGACAAATATTTTTTTTACTTTCGACACGATATTGTTGCTAATCAGTGAATAAAAATAATTTTTTTAGGACTCGAAAACCAATTTATTTTTTTTACCGTACATAAAGTAGAACGTTTTTTGGAGGTATTAAAAACGGTTAGAAAAAAAAATAAAAAATAATTAATGGACAAAATGTGACTTTTTGAGTTCCAAGCAGTCTTAACTTCACAATCGGTAAAATAGTTGAATAAACAGCGCAAAATTAGCGCAACAAAGTTCAGTAATTTTTAAGATTGAAAAGTGTTTTTAATTGTTTTTAAAGATAAATCCTTTTGAGTTTGACTTTTTTTTGAAAGTTGGATTCAAATGCAGATTGTTTTCATTTGGTTTTTTGGGGTTATACAAGGTGCTGCGCTCTTGCGTGGTGCCTTGTTTTTTTTAACACTCCAACCGTTCCAACATCTCGTCTAAATCGTCAAAAGATTTCATACCTGTTTGCTCCTCTTCGCCCCCTGAAAGGTACAATCCCGAAGGCTGAAATTGAGCAATTACTTCCGCCACATTTTTTTCATTCAGGTCAATATCCCAAATAACGGCGTATTTTTTGTTCATATTTTTCAAAAAAGCGGTCGAAAACGGTTTTTCATTTTCCAAATCTTTGTAAGAAATATTATTTTTTTGAAAATTGAGGATAAAAAACTCGACGTATTGGCTTTTTTCTTCCAACTGCTGCTCCAATTCTAATTCGCTGCTTTCTTTTTGTAAAATAATTTCTTGGACAATAGAAAAATCTTGCAGGTCGGACAGCGTTTCGATAGGCGCGAACATTTCCAACTGTACTGCCTTCAAATCAAGTGCTTTGGCGACTGCACGAATTTCGTCTGCCGTCTGAAAGCCGAAAGCTCCGACTGTTTTTGGACCTTCCACCCAAGCCTGAATAGCTGCGATGGCGGGCATCGGGAGGTAAAATTTGTCCGTAGGGTCGCAGCAAAATGACAGCCATTCCGCTCCGGCGGCTGCAAAATATCTCGCATCGGTCAGGTTGGCGATGCGTCCAGCAAAAATTTTAGTTTTCAGCATTTCTTTATCTCAACAGGCTTTTTATTCGTGCATATTGCGCCGTATTGGTGTTGCTCCCCTTGCAATTCATTTGTTTGGCTTTGGCTTCGATGGCTTGCACGCGGTTGGCAGGGTTGGGGTGCGTACTCAAAAACTGTGGCGGCGTGCCTCCCTTGCTTTGTATTTTTTTGAAAAATCCTGCCGCGCCCGCCGAGTTGTAGGTAGTGCCGCAAAGATAAAGCACCGAGTTGTCGTCCGCGTCGCGCTCGTGGTCGCGACTGAAAGACAAGCCGACCAAACTTTCGGCGATTTGTCCCATTTGATTTTTTTTGCCCAGTGCAGCTTGCAGCAAAATATCCATGCCGTAGATTTTCGTCATTTGTTGGGTAGAGTGGCGATTGGCTGCGTGGGCGATTTCGTGACCCATCACGCCTGCGAGTTGGTCTTCCGAGTCCAAGTATTTGATGATGCCAGTGTAAACATAAATGTAGCCGCCGGGCGTACAAAATGCGTTGAGTGTTTTGTCATCGTTGATGATTTTCACTTGCCAAGCGAAGTCGTTGCGGTGAGCTACCCTGCCCGTAGAGAGTATGTTTTTGGTAATATTTCGGATATAACCGTACACTTCTTCGTTGCCGCTTTCGGCGAGCAGCGGGTATTTAGAAGGGTTGGCGGCGATTTCGTCGCTCACTTGTTTGCCGAGTTTGATGTCTTCACTTACATCAAAGGCGTTCATATTGCTCCACGTTTTTTGAATGGTATTGCAGCTCAAAAACGGTAGGACGGCAAGCAAAAGGCTTGCGAATATTATTTTTTTCATCAGATAATTATTTTTTAGTGAATGTATGGAATGGAGAAAAAACGAATAATTTATTTTAGATACTGATGTTACGCAGAAACATTTTGACTGGCTCATTTGAATTTATTTTTTGTAGCTATTGACTTGGTTTTTGTCACTTTTTTTCTTGATAAAAAAAGTAACCAAAAAAATCAAGTGCTCTGTAAAAATTCTAAAGTTTTTGCTTAAAAATCCCGTCGGCGCGCGAAAAATACTCGTCGGCTGCGCCAGACTT
>JAYUHK010000025.1:0-17208 GCA_043767025.1 Saprospiraceae bacterium
TATTTTTTCGTTTCAACGCCCTGCGTTGCGCCTCAAAAATGCCTTGTTATTGTTTGAATTTATTGGAAAAAATTAAGTACCTTATTTTTTCCTCATTCCTAATGAACGTATCTAAAATAAAATACTTGTTTTTTCTTCATTCCTAAATTACTTCCTGCCAAAGAATATTTTTTAGTTCCGCTTTTTTTTACGTTATTTGCGTATTATTTTTCAGTCCTTTGACTGCACTCAAATCTTTCAGAATTCAAATGATACAACGCCTTTTTTTTGCTATAGTTTTGTTGCTTTCTACTTTCGCAGCGACGGCGCAGCCCAAACCCGTAAAATGGACTTTCGACAGCCGAAGCGTCGGTGGCGACGAGTATGAACTGATTTTTACTGCCAAAATCGACGAAGGTTGGACGGTCTATTCTCAGTTTTTGACGAGCGATGACGGTCCCGTGCGGACTTCGTTTTCATTCAAAGAGGATAAAAAAAATCCGCATTTTCAGCTCGTCGGCAAAGCCGAAGAATCAGGCGGACGAAAGGAGATAGACGATAAAGTGTTCGGAATGAAGTTGATAAAATTTTATCACGACGGTATTTTTACCCAAAAAATAAAAGCGAGCGACCCGTCAAAGCCCATCGAAGGCTATCTGACTTTTATGACCTGCAACGACAAAATGTGCCTGCCGCCCGAAGACGTGGATTTTTCGTTTCGACTGCCTGCGGCAAAAACGGCTGCCGAACCGCCTACTTCTCCCGTTAGCGACGGAAAAAATCCAGCACCCGCCGCAGACGCAGCCATGCAAGGCACTTTCGATTCCAAACGAGCGATTGATGCCAACAAATTCGTCCGTGATTGTGGCGCAGCAGTCGGAGGCAGTAGCTCGGACAGCCTTTTTTGGGTGTTCATTCTTGGGTTTTTGGGTGGATTGTTGGCTTTGCTCACGCCCTGCGTGTTCCCGATGATACCACTTACGGTTAGTTATTTTACCAAAAGCAGCACCGACAAGGCGACTGGAATACGCAACGCCGTGATTTACGGACTTTCGATTATTTTTATCTATGTCACAATCGGGATTGTTTTGACAAGTATGTTCGGACCGACGATTCTCAACGAAATGTCCACCGATATGTATTTCAACATAGCGTTTTTCGTTATTTTTGTCATTTTTGCTTTTTCCTTTTTTGGCTATTACGAGATTACGCTGCCGAGCAGTTGGACGACCAAAACCGACCAAGCCTCCAATCAAGGCGGCTTAATCGGCATATTTTTTATGGCTTTCACGCTTTCTTTGGTGTCTTTTTCTTGCACTGGACCTATCATCGGCACTCTTTTGGTGCAGACCGTTCAGAACGTGGACGGACTACTTTTCAACCTTATCCCGACAAAGCCTTTGGCGGGAATGTTTGGATTTTCGTTGGCTTTGGCGTTGCCATTTGGGTTATTTGCGGCTTTTCCGGGTTGGTTGAGTTCGCTGCCGAAATCGGGTTCGTGGCTCACGAATGTGAAAGTAACACTTGGATTTTTGGAGCTGGCATTGGCACTCAAATTTTTCTCCACTGCCGACATGGTTCGCCACTGGGGGCTGATGAAATACGAAGTTTTTATCGGATTGTGGATACTTATTTTTCTACTTTTGGCAGCGTATCATTTCGGATTGATTCGTTTTCCGCACGACAATCCGAACCAAAAAGTTGGCAACGGTCGAAAGATAATTGGCACTTTGTCTGTTCTCTTCGTCATTTATTTGGCTTCTGGATTCACTTACAAGCCGCTGACGCTGTTGAGCGGACTCGCACCGCCCGTCCATTACAGTATTTATGGACCGAAAGGCTGTCCGCACGGACTGGATTGCTACCACGATTTTGATGAAGGTTTGGCGCGCGCAAAAGCACTTAATAAACCACTTTTTGTGGATTTTACGGGATATGGTTGCGTTAATTGTCGCAAAATGGAGGAGAATGTGTGGGTAAAACCTGAAATTTTAAAATATCTGAAAGACGACTATGTAGTGGTATCGCTTTACGTTGATGACCGCGAGCGGCTTTTCCCTGACGACAAACAAAAATATTTATTGGATAAAAATAACAACGAGCGGATTCGAGATAAAGGAAGAAAATGGGCATCTTTCCAAATAAATAATTTTGGAACTTCGTCGCAGCCATATTATATTTTGATGCACAACGACGGAACAACGCTCCTCACGCGCCCAACTGCTTACACGCCCGATGTCACAACTTACAGAGATTTTTTAGATTGTGGCTTAAAAGCGTTCAAAACTTTGAAATGAAGAAAAAATAAAAAAATGACAGCAAAAATAATCTATAACGGCGACTTGCGCTGCACATCTACGCACTTGCAATCGCAAAGCAGTATCTTGACCGACGCACCTACCGACAACGAAGGCAGAGGCGAAGCCTTCTCTCCCACAGACTTGGTAACAGCTGCGCTCGGCACTTGCGCACTTACGACTATGGGCATCGTGGCGCGCCGCAAGCAAATCAATATGGACGGAGCGACTGCCGAAGTCACCAAAATAATGGTCAGCGACCCGCGCCGCCGGATTGCTGAAATTATTGTAAAAATAACAATGCCCGCCAACGGCTATACCGAAGTCGAGCAGAAAATTCTCGAAAAGGCGGCGCACGCCTGCCCCGTCGCAGCCAGTTTGCATCCCGACTTGAAGCAAACGGTAGAAATATCGTGGACTTAAAAGATGTCACTTTTTGAACTATTTTCGTCAAAAATGATTCAGGGTTGGAAATATCGACTGCACTGCGCACAATATTCTTAACATTGCGCCAGCAACTAATCCAACGGATAGGGTGTTAGGAAAAGAAAATTGTAGGCAAATAGCAGCATTTAGATTTTTTTATTTATGTCACAAAATATAGAAAAAATTTGAAGACTTTAGAATTTTCAACACAGATAGAACAAGGATTGATTCGATTGCCGAAAGAGTTCGATGCATACCAAAATTCCTTTGTCCGCATTATTGTAATTGCTGAAAGTCCGCAAATGTCCCAATCAAAGAAGGACGATTTGAGAGAAATATTTTTGAAAATAGGCAAAAAAAATATTTTTAAAAATATATCAAACCCAACAGAGTGGTAAAAAAACTTGCGAAATGAGTGGGAAATGGCAAACAGCAGCATTTAGACCTTTTTATTTATGTCACAAAATATACTTTATTTTGTTTTTATCATTTTCTGTGTTGCTACTGTTGCCCAACTGTTGTTTTGGTTGTTTGTTTTTCGTAAATTGGCATTTTGGAATGAAGAATCGGACTATTTGGCAGGTGTGGAGGACTTTGAGCAGCCAGTTTCCATTATAATTTGCGCGCGCAACGAAGCAGAGAATTTGAGAAATAATTTACCTCTCGTCATAAATCAAAACTATAAGTGCTTCGAAATTTTGCTCGTAAATGACGCATCTACCGACGATACAGAAACTGTCGGCTTGTTTTTTCAGTCGAAACACACTAATTTTCGGCTTATAAACGTTTTGGATAAGCCCAAAGAGCAAGTTGGAAAAAAATATGTGGTGGCGCAGGGCATCGAAGCCGCTCAATACGACGTTGTGTTGCTCACAGATGCCGACTGCCGCCCGACGAGCGACCTTTGGCTGCAAAAAATGCAAGCCAGCCTCGCCGACCCCGCCGCCGAAATCAGTTTGGGCTACGGACCTTATTGGGAGGAAGCTGGTTTTTTGAACAAATTTATACGTTTTGAAACTGTGCAGACAGCGATGCAGTATTTTTCTTTCGCTTTGGCAGGGATTCCTTACATGGGAGTCGGTAGAAATTTAATATATAAAAAATATATATTTAAGAAAAATAATGGCTTTGCGAAGCACCAACATATCGCTTCGGGCGACGATGACCTCTTCGTGAGAGATGTGGCAAATGCCGACAATACACGAATAGTTTTAGACCCCGAAACCTTTGTTTTATCAGCACCCAAGCGGACTTGGGCGCAATTTTATAGACAAAAAAGTCGGCACCTCACGACCGGAAAACACTACGCAGCAAAACACAAAATTTTGCTCGGCGCAGTTTCGACCAGTCACTTTTTTCATTATTTTAGCGCACTTATTTTGTGCGCTTTAAAGTTTAGCACAATGTTTGCCGTAACATTTTATGCAGTGCGAATGGCGGTCATCTGGTTTTTATACGGACGGATTTTAAAAAAGTTGCGCGAGCCGCATCTTGTGATGTGGATACCCTTGTTAGACTTTTTGTACATAGGCTTTTATACGGTATTTGCCCCCGTTTTATTTTTTAGTCGTACCAATAAATGGAAGTAAAAGAAAGACTCTCTCTAAAATCTATCGACGATTATTCGTTGGTGCAAGACGCAATTTTGGGCGACCAACGAGCGTACGCAGAACTCATGGAACGCTATCGCCATTCCGTGTTCCTCACGATGCTCAAAATGGTGAACAACCGCGACGATGCAGACGACTTGACCCTCGAAGCCTTCGGAAAAGCCTTCAACAAACTCGAAAGTTATGTGCCGCGTTTTGCGTTCAGCACTTGGCTTTTCAAAATCGCTATCAACAACTGTATTGACCATATCCGAAAAAAAAGGCTGCATTTGCTCTCGATTGACGACCCCGTCGTGCCGAATAGCGAACACGACTACGCCAATAATCTGCGGGCTGCCCAGCTTGACCCCGAAGAAAAATTTATCCGCGAACAACGGGTGCAGCTCATGCGCCATGTGCTGAATAAACTCAATCCAAAGTACAGACTGATGATAGAGCTGCGCTTTTTTGAGGAGTTGAGCTACGAAGAAATCGCCGAGGAATTGGATATTCCGCTCGGAACGGTGAAAGCACAGCTTTTTAGAGCCAAAGAAATCTTGCACGATTTGTTACAAACACCGACCGCGCGCGCCTACATCGAGGTTCCAGCTGGAATGTTGGGCAAAAAAGCCAGAAATGTAGTTTAGGAACGCCTTGAAAAACCAATCCTATTTTTTGTGGCTAAAATCCCAATCCGATGCAAACGCTTTTAAAGTATTTTCCGCAATTATCGCCGAGTCAGGTGGAGCGTATGGAGCGGCTGCTGCCTCTTTACAGCGAGTGGAACGAAAAAATCAATGTGGTGTCGCGGAAAGATATTGAAAATATGATGCTTCACCACGTCCTTCATTCGTTGGCGATTGTGCGCGTGATGCCGTTCAAAAGCGGTGCCAATGTGTTGGATTTGGGGACGGGTGGCGGCTTTCCGGGTATTCCGTTGGCGATTTTTTATCCCGACACACAATTTACACTGGTAGATAGCATTGGCAAAAAAATTACGGTCGTCAAGGCGATAGCGGAGGCTTTGGAGCTTTCTAACGTGCAGGCTTTTCACAAGCGAGCGGAGGAAATGCCGAAGTTGAAATACGATTTTGTAGTCACGCGAGCGGTAGCAGAGTTCGAAAGACTCATCGCTTGGAGCCGCCCTTTGCTTCGCAAGCAACATATCCACGAACTTCCCAACGGTATTTTGGCACTCAAAGGCGGCAATCTAAAACCCGAAATCTCCGCCATTGGTCGCAAGGAATACATTGAGTTGTACCCGATTCAAAAATATTTTCCTGAACCGTTTTTTGCTGAAAAAGCCGTTGCTTATGTGCAAGGGTAGAAGCCGCCCACGCTTCGCTATTCGCTAACTATCAGTCCATAAAAGATGAAAAATATCAAAAAAGAAAACCTCCCACAAAAAATTTGTGTTGTATGTAAGCGTCCTTTTTCTTGGCGAAAAAAATGGGAAAAAGTATGGGACGAAGTAAAGTATTGCAGCGAAAAATGCAGCAGAAATAAAACAAAATAAAACAATGAAATCGGTAGCACTCATCTTTCCACACCAATTATTTAAGGAAAATAAAATACTCGAAAACATAGATACCGCCTATATCGTGGAGGAATATTTATTTTTTAGTCAATATAATTTTCACAAACAAAAATTGGTGTTGCACCGTGCGAGTATGCAGTTTTATGCGGCTTATTTAGCGCAAAAAAACATCGCCGTACACTATATTGACGCACAAAATGAAAACAGCGATATTAGAAAATTAATACCGCATTTGGCTGCGCAAAATATAGGCGAAATAGTATATAACGACAGCACCGACTATATGTTGGAAAGGCGAATGAAGGCAGCAGCGGCTAAAAATAACATCTCCTTACAAAAATATATATCGCCACTTTTTATTAATTCCGAAACCGATGTTACCGCTTTTTTTGTAGGAAAAACCAAATATTTTCAGACGGATTTTTATATTCATCAGCGAAAAAAATTAGGCATTTTAATAGAGGGAAAAGACAAACCAGTTGGCGGTAAATGGAGCTACGATGCCGACAACCGTTTGAAATACCCGAAGGACAAAACGCCGCCTGCAACTACATTTCCAGCCTTAAATACGCATTACAAAGAGGCGATACATTATGTAGAAACGAACTTTAAAAACAATTACGGCGAAGCCAATCCGCATTTTATTTATCCTACTAATTTTGAGGAAACCGACGTTTGGTTGCAGCAATTTTTGCAAAAAAGATTCAGTGAGTTTGGCGAATACGAAGATGCGATGGTGGAAAATGAAATTATTTTGCACCACAGTATCCTCACGCCGATGCTCAATATTGGGCTTATTACGCCGCAAGAAGTAATAAATAAAACGCTGCTATATGCCCAAGAAAATAATATTTCGCTCAACTCCACCGAGGGTTTTGTGCGCCAAATTATCGGCTGGCGAGAGTTTATTCGGGCTATTTATCAGCTCAAAGGCACGCAAGAACGCACGACAAATTACTGGAAATTTACCCGCAAAATACCCCCGAGTTTTTGGGACGGCACTACGGGCATCGAACCCATAGATACAGTAATAAAAAACGTATTGAAAACGGGCTATTGCCACCATATTGAGCGGCTGATGGTATTGGGAAATTTTATGTTGCTTTGCGAATTTGACCCCAACGAAGTGTACCGGTGGTTTATGGAAATGTTTGTAGATGCCTACGATTGGGTGATGGTAACAAACGTATATGGTATGAGCCAATTTGCCGACGGTGGCTTGATGGCGACCAAGCCCTACATCAGTGGGAGCAACTATTTGATGAAGATGAGCAACTACAAAAAAGGCGACTGGCAACCCACTTGGGACGGACTTTTTTGGCGGTTTATGCACACCCAAAGGCAGTTTTTTTTACAAAATCCGAGGTTGGGAATGTTGGTGCATACGTTTGACAAAATGGACAGCAGCAAGCGCGAAACGCATTTAAAAAATGCGGAGAATTTTTTGGAAAAATTAGATATTTAAGCGTTCTTTGCAAACTTTCAACACTTTTTTGCCGCGTTTTTTTACTGCCGCAATTTGTCGTATTGGTTGTGAATAGCTACCACAATAACCCCAATCAGCACCGCCACCACAGTCAAAATCGCATTGAGTCCGCCTTCGATACTGAAAGATAGTTTTATCAAAATAGTCGAAATGATAAAACTGGAATTGCGAATAACTTTGTTGAACTCGTCCGTGTGGAGGAACGAAATGAGGAGCAGCAGCACGTCAATCAGAATCAAAACGGTAAAAAATTCATCAAAAAATATCTTGTTCGTGTCTTTGATAGTCCCTACCACCGAGTTGCCGAAAATGACATTTTCGTACGTCCAGCGACCAAAATTGTAAGTCGCCAACACCACAAAAATAGGCACTAAACAGGTAGCAATCGCTTTTTTCGTTTCTATAAATTTCGCCATCTCGGGCGAAGGCGGACGCACTTCGCCTTCCTCAATTACCTTTTTGGGATTGAGGCGATAAAAAACGAGGATTAAGAAGAACAAAACAAGCACCGCCGCAATGTCGTAGGTAAATTGCAAATCATTTTTTACAAAAAACCAGTCGGGCGTGAACTCCAATTTGGACAAGTCTTTAAAAATACGCCGAATCACGATGAGCGTAATGATTTCGTACTGTTTTCCGATGTACCGCGTGATAGACCGCGGCAGATAATACACCAACAAATAGACCTCATATATCAAGATAAACGAAAACGGCGTATAAATAGCGATAATCGGATTTTTGAGCATACCCGACGCATCGCCCATATTCAAGATGCCCAACTCCGCCAGCGCAATGAGCAGCAAATGGATAATAAAACTTATTACCGCAATCCTGACGACCAACGCCTCGCCTTTTTCTCGCGTATGTTCCGACAGAAATTTGGCGTGCAAGGTGGTAAAAATATTCTTTTTTGCTATCATTGTTTCAAATATTCAAATATGTATCGCTTGGGAATGAAGAAAAAATAAGGCACTCTAATTTTCAAATAAACTCAATCAATAACAACGCATTTTTGAGGCGCAACGCAGCGCGTTGAAACGAAAAAATAACGCAGTGATTGTTTGTAATTCAGCAGAAAAAATGAGTATTTTATTTTAGACACATTCCTTAAACGTCTAATGTAAGGATAGTGTTTAGGAATAAAGAAAAATCATTGATTTACCGTTCGGCAAAGCCGCATCAGACATTTTTTTTCCCCAAGTGTATCATAAAATATGCCTCGAAAATCGTGTAACCAAGATACACTATAAAAAACGGAAGCAAAAAAATAGTAGAACTCGGGTGTGTGAGTTTATTGAAAACCAAAATCATACAAGCCGTCACAATCATCTTGACGAAGAGGCTAATCATTACGGCATTCGTAAAAGCGTTTTTGTTGCTGCTGCGGGCGGTCTTTTTTCCGACCCAAAAAATACCTGCGCAAGTCAGCGCAAACACCAATTCGGTCTGGAGTGCGAACCGAGTATCCGTCGCACTCAAAGCGGGCAGTAAAGTAGGAAGTACCCCAACCAAAGCCGCCAAAAATAAAGAAAGGGCGGCTAATTGGAGTAAAAATGTGCGAGCTGACATTTGGTTTTTATCGTGGTTGAATAAAGTCTTTCAGAGAAACATAAAGCCCCGCGGCGACGGAAAGCAACGCCAAAACGATGGTGCAAACGGGCGTTTGTAGTGCCAATCGCTCGTCCAACCATCTGCCAGCCAGCGTTCCGACGAGGATAATACCTCCCAACTGGAACGCCATACTGGTATATTTCAAGTAAGAATTTTGATTTTTAGTTGGCTTACTTTTTATGCTGTCCTGCTTCGTGGAGTTGTTGCCCATTGCCTGCTTTTAGAGCGTTTATGTTGCTGCCAACGGTCGTCGTACCCATGTCGCAGATTACGTTGAACGAAGCTCCCGACTGTACGATTAATTTGTTGGTCAAAATATCGCCTTTTACGTCTGCTGTTTCGCGGACGTTGAGCAATTCGGACACCCGAAGTTTGCCCTCAAAATGTCCCTCTATAATTGCATTGACACATTTTATTTCGCCGATGACGGAGCCCGTCGGTCCGATGATTACTTTTGAGTTGCACGTCAGAAGCCCTTTTATGATGCCATCTACGCGGAGGTCGCTTTCCGACGAAACGGTGCCTTCTACTATCGTGCCTTTTACCAAACTATTGAGTGCGTTGGGGTTGGAGCCGCCGCCGCTTACGGAGGAGCTGGTTTTGTTGTTGTCTTCTTTTGATTTGCTACCGAACATATTTGACAAAAATTTATGGTGATTGAATAAAAATATTTTTTTCAAAACCAAAATCTAATGAATGAAGAAAAATGAGTAATCCATTTTACACACATTCTTAACTAAAAATTAGAATTTCAATCTCAAAAACCGAGCGCAAATATACAAAATATTTAAGAAAATGTTTATCAATTTTTTATAAAAAAACAAAAAAAGCGGCATTATTCCTTTATCCACGCCACGCCAAAGCTGCCGCCGACGTATTCTTGTGATTTTAGCACCGCCAATCCGTCCTGATTATTGAACGCATCGATGTTGCAACTCATCGGCTCTATGGCGACGCAGTTGCGGTGCGGCGGCGTAAAAATCTGCACAAAATTGAACTTTTGCTCGCCCGTCTGCTGCCAATACCGAAGCTCGCCTTGCGGAGCCACCAAACGAATTTCGGCATTTTTGCTGCGGTCGCTTATCGTGAATCCGTTGTCCAAAACCGTTGCGCCGATATTTTTTAGTGTTTCAAAATCTTTGTAAGGCGTTTGCGCGCCTGTCGGCAACATTCGCCCGTCTATCTCAATCATTTGACAGTCAGGGAGTTGCATTTTCAAATCAGCCACATCGTCGTTCAATTTGAAATACGGATGCCAGCCCAAGCCTGCCGGCATTTCGCTCGCGCCTTCGTTGTGCAAGCTCATTGCTACCTCAAACCGATGCGACGAAAGCAACGAAAACGTAACCACAAAGCGATGCGGAAACGGAAACGACGGCGAAAGTCCAGCATCTTGATAGGCGCAAGTGATAAAAGCACCCTGCTCATCGGCGGAGATTTCAGTCACCTCCATCGCCTGCGCCCTGCCGTGTCCATGAATCGCATTTTGAGTGTCCGCATTGTTGATAGGATATTCGTAAGTTTTTCCTTCAAACGTATATTTTCCGTCTTTGAGGCGGTTGGGAAACGGAAAAAGAAGCACATTTTTGCTCCAAGACATTTTTTCCAACTCTTCGGGCGTATGGTAGCCGTCGAGAATATCCTGACCGCCGAGCGTCACTTGCAGCACGCAAGCACCACACTCGGGGACTACGCTCACGCAATCGCCCGTTTCTTTATTTTCCAAAATAAATTTTTGGTATGGACCAAATTTTTCTACCCGATGTTGGAACATAGAAGTTATTTTAAATTTTTTACTACCTAAACTTATCCTCAATACTTTAATAAATATAGTGCTTGTCTTATATTTTTATATATGATTAATTTCTTAATTTTCGATATATTAATTGGTTTTATTCTATAAAATAATTTTTTTTGACGCACTGAATGCGTCAAAGAACAAAAGCTAAAAAGTTATTTTTTATTGTTTAATAAATATTTTTCGTCCTATTGATTGATTGTTGTAAATCTCCAATAAGTAAGTTCCTGACAGCAAATTGCTTATATCAAGGAGTTGTTTATTACTTGGCGAAATATCAAAATCTATTTTTTGAGCATAAAGCTCTTGACCACCTACACTTACTACTCGAATATTCATTTTCGTTGTTTGAATTTCATCGAAATCTATACCTAATTGACTGTGGACAGGATTAGGAGCAATCTTAAATGATAGATTATTGTCACGTACTTCAACAACACTCGCTTGAGAATTTTTTTCTTTAGGACCACCCGGTTTCGTAGGGCAATCAGGCGTAAATACTTGCTTAAATACCCTCAATAAATTATGGTTATTGTCATAAAGTTCAACTTTCACATAGACCGATCCACCAACAGGGAATGGTGCAATGTTAAAAAGACATTGTTGCGTTGAAGTCGGAACGAAATCACCACAGGGAGATACATAGTTGAAGCCCATAGGAGAAAAAGTGTACGAAAATTTATAGAGTGCAGCATTTGGACAAGTTAAATACTCATACAATATGCCAGCGTACAGAGTGATAGGGTTACAGCCTTCGGGGGTAAAAAAGCCGACCAATAAATTATTATCGCCGCAAGGATAATTACTGATGCCTGCTGCTATACACCCCTGATTTTGAACGGAACACGCATTATTTTCAAGTTCGGTCCCAAATGGGATACCTTTAAATAGTACGTTAGGATTAGAAAAGCGCAGTCTCCGTATGGGTTTGGGAGTAATGCCATTTTCTTGTGTGTGCATTATTGATAGATATTTCTGAACAGGAAAGACTGAATAATCCGAAAATAAATGAGCTGCGTTAGGTGGGGCATGGCTTTCGTGTCCAGCGTTCAACAGATGTCCCAGTTCGTGGGTAAAAGTTTGTTCTTTTAATGCAGTCTTTATTCTCACAATGGTCCCAGCCCGTAAGTCGATTGCGGGCCAATTATAGGTAAAACCCGTTACATTTGAAGGTGGTCAATCTGTCAAAACTACTACCAAATCGCCTCCAATTTGAGCACGCAACATCGCAGTATTACTGGTAGGTACTTTAGTTAATAGCTCATTGATGTATATAGCTTCCTCTATGATCGCATCTACCGTTATCTGAAAGGGCCATACATCGGGTAATTCAAAAGCTTCTCCGCCTGCCAATCGTACTTTATGCTTTATTTTACTCGTTGGGAACGCTTCATTTACTTGTATTATTGATTTTCTTGCTAATGTGGTCAGTTCACTTTTTGAGTAGAGTGTCAATAAGCTACTCGGATATACAACTAAAACATCAATGGTACAGGACTCATTATTTGGCGTACAGGGAGTGGGGTTAGAATTCTCAATAGAAGGTCCAGTGCCACAGCCAGACTTGATATCACTGCGATTATACGCAGTTAATAAATGATATTTAGGTGATAAGAGATTAATCACATAAACCTTATCTGCCCACTCTATTTTTCCAGATATATATCCACCCAATACGAAAAGTTCTACTCGATAGCGTGGGTCGTTTTCATCTTCGCCAGACCAATAGAAATCTTCATCATTCGTATATTCAGTATATTGCTCTTTGAATGTGTGCAACTCTGTGGCATCAGGTACTTTTAGAGTCACTTGATGAGTTACTTTGAGTTGGTCTAAATCCTTGAATCTGATGAACTCAAAAGATTCGTTGGCTGACAAGTTTGATAATTTTTTTTGATACCCTTCGAGGTCTTCCTTACTTATATCAGAAGGCAACTGGTCCAACTTTATAAGAACATTCGAACTATTTTGGGCAGATAAGCTAAAAATAGTACTTAAAAAAAGCAAAAAAAACAGAATTTTAGATTTTTTCATTGTTAAAAAATTAAAAAATGAATAATAAAGGCAGTTTTGAATGTTGATACACAAATATCATTTGACTTAACCTGTATATTCGATACAAATATACACTTTTTTACTTTATTCACATAATTTTTTTGTAATTATTTTTTAAAAACTTAAACATTCACAGATTAAAAAAACTATTTCGGTGCAATAATTTAGTCTAATTATAAAAGTCGACAAAACACTATTTTTATAGGTTTTGCTGAATACGAATAATAAAAAAATTCAAATTTTCTGCAAGTTGCATAAATATTTAAAAAAATTGTTACTTTTATCCTTTAAAATCATTTTTAGAAAGGAGAAAAAATATACGCTTTGATTTTTACCCCTTATTTCGGTTCAAAATTTTATAAAATAAATACCAGACATGACTTTTTTTAACACTCTACGAATAAGCGCAGTGACAGCAGTTTGCCTTGCACTCGCTACTTTTGCGGGCGCACAATGCAGCTATCGGCTCGAATTGCGTGATATTTTCGGCGACGGCTGGAACGGCGGTTTTGTGACCGTCCAACGCGGCAACGCAATAGATACCTTCACCCTCGATAATGTCAACGACCCAGGCGATTCGCTTTCGGTGGATATACCTGTGGTCGCCAACGACTCCATCAAACTTCGGTTCACGGCAGGTAATTTTCCAGCAGAAAATTATTATAGATTTTTTAATGCCGACGGAACACTGATTTTTAGCTCTGGCAATATTGGGACTGCGCCTGCGTCGGGCTTGGTTTTTTCGGCAAAAGCCGCCTGCCCTACCTGCCCTATTCCCAAAAAGGTTGTCGTGGACAAAGTAAAAGCCTACACCGCCCGCGTGAGTTGGTCGGCGGCTGGCTTGCCCGGTCCGTACTTGGTTTATTACAAAGACACGACTGCCGCCGCCGCGCAATTTGTAATCCAAACGGCTGATACGGTACTCACATTCCCAAATCTGACCGAGAATACAGTTTACCGATGCAGCGTGGCGCGCCTTTGTAGCAACGGTACCGACACGAGCAGCAAGACTCCTGCGGTACAATTCAAGACTTTTTGGCAAAACGATGTCGGCATCGTCGGCATCATGCCTTTCACAAACTGCGGACTGACCAATTCGGAAATAATTACGGTCAAAATCAAAAATTTTGGAGTCGCTCCGCAATCACTGATACCGATTTTTTTCTCCGTCAATGGTGCGACGGTTTCTATCACTATGCCCGACGACGGTTTTTATACTGGTGTAATCGGGCGGGACAGCGTAGCTACGTTCAAGTTCGATGCGGTTGCCAGTTTAGGCACGCCCAACGTCTATGTCATCAAAGCATGGACGGTACTCGATAACGACGGCGTACCCGCCAACGATACGTTCAAAGTGATAATCACGAGCGTGCCATCTTTCAGCACCTTGCCATATTTTAATAATTTTGAAAATGGTGACGGCGGCTGGCACGTTGATAGCAGCAGCACCAACTCGAGCTGGCAGTTGGGTACGCCCAACGCAACCACTATCAACGCCGCCGCAAGCGGCAGCCAAGCATGGGTGACAAATCTGACAGGCAACTATAACTCTAATGAAAAATCTTACTTGGAGTCGCCTTGTTTTGATTTTACGAGCATCACGCAAGACCCCAATATTAGCTTTTCTATCAACTACAATTCAGAGATTCCTTACGACGGAATGTGGCTCGAAGGAAGTAAAAACGGCGGAGCTACTTGGACAAAAATCGGTACGCAAACTACGGGCGTGAATTGGTACAATAACTTTTCTCCCTTCGGTATAGGAGCGTCGTGGGCAGGCAACTCCGATGGCTGGAAGTTCGCTCTTCACCCTTTGACAGGTTTTGCGGGTCAAGACAGCTGCCGTTTTCGATTTGTGTTTCAGTCCGATTTTTCGGGATTGAGAGAAGGTTTTGGTTTAGATAATGTTGCTATCAACAAACCATTTGTGAAAGATATTTTAGCGGCTGCTGCTCGACGACTTGACGTTTCTGAATGTGGCTCGCTCCAAGATACCGTCCGAATAACGATATACAACAACGGCAATGCGCCACAGACAGGCTTCAATGTCCGCTATCGCGTCAATAGCGGCGCAGTCATCACCGAAAATGTAGATACCTTGACCGTCCTCCCACAACAATCGAGAGTATATACTTTTCAGACTTCATTCAATTCGTCCGCCTTCGGCAATTATACCGTAAAAGCATGGACATCGCTGGTGGGCGAGCAAAACATACAGAACGATACGGCATTTTTTACATTCAAAAACGGACGCACTACGCCGTTTCGAGAAGACTTCGAGAGCGGCACACTTCCTCCGGGTTGGTCAGAAGCCACCAACGATGTGGCGGTAGGAAATTTTCACAACGCGCCCTCGTTTGTCGTTTATGACAATTTGTATTCGGGCGACAAGAAATTTGCACTGGCTTCGCCACTCATCGGGACAATAAAAACTACCGATAGTCTATCGTTTGATTATCGCTACGTCAAGTTTTCGCCCAGCACGGATTCTATCGTTTTGAGTCCTTTTGATTCTTTGATTGTCAAAATTTCTACCGATTGCGGCGCAAACTATTCACCGCTCTATGTCATCAAAAAGTCCAACCATATTGCGACGACCAAGATGAAAAATATCCGTCTTCCTTTGGCAGACTACAACAATCAAGCTATTAAAATTCAGTTTTATGCCGTCTGGGGTTCAGGCGATTATTACCTCGATATTGACAATATCAATGTTTTCAAAAACTGCGTTCCGATTACCACTTCTGCCGTCATTACTGGCGCAAACAGTGGGCAGCAAAATGGAAAAATAATCCTCACCGTCGCAGGCGGCGCGCCGAACCTAACCTACAACTGGAGCAATGGAGCTACCACGAAAGATATTCTCGGCGTAGCCGTCGGAAATTATTGCGTGACCATCACAGACGGTAACGACTGCAAAACGACTGTTTGCTTCGTAGTGCCGTTGGTGAACGACCTGCGCGAAACAGACAATGTAAGTTTGCTCCAACTGCTGCCCAACCCGAGCAACGGAAACTCGGAGTTGCAGCTTGCGTTCCGACAGTCTGTGGAGCAACTTCGCGTCCAACTGACGGACGTGAGCGGTCGTGTGCTACAAACACACCAGCGCCGTCAGACCAACAATGAAAATATTTTACTACCATTAGAAAAATATGCGGCGGGGCTTTATTTCGTCCATATTTGGGCGGACGGCGAGTCGCATACAGAAAAATTAATATTAGTCAAATAAAAAATGATTTCGAGAAGAAAATTTATTGCTTCGGCATCAGTAGTTGCTGTCTCGAGCGGTGCTGCGCTCACAGCTTGCGCAGCACCAGCGATGGCGAAAAGTGCAGGTTCGGAAAATGCCCAAAACGCCAAGTCGGAGCCAGTGGTAATTTCTACTTGGAACTTCGGGGAGCAAGCCAACGGCGCGGCATGGAAAGTCCTCAAAGCAGGCGGCAGAGCGATTGACGCAGTCGAGGCAGGCGTGCGAGTGCCAGAGGCTGACCCGAATATTACGTCCGTCGGCTACGGCGGCGCGCCCGACCGCGACGGCTTCGTGACGTTGGACGCTTGCATGATGGACGAGTTTGGCAATGCGGGTTCGGTTTGTTTTTTACAAAATATTATGCACCCGATTTCGGTCGCCCGAAAGGTAATGGAAGACACGCCGCACGTTATGTTGGTCGGCGAAGGCGCGCTTCGGTTTGCGTTGGAAAAAGGTTTCAAAAAAGAAAATCTTCTGACCGAAGGAAGCAAAAAAGCGTGGGAAGAATGGAAAAAAACATCGCAATACAAGCCTATTATCAACATCGAAAACCACGACACTATCGGAATGTTGGCGATTGACCAATACGGAAATCTCGGCGGCGGCTGCACTACGAGCGGAATGGCTTACAAGATGCACGGCAGAGTCGGTGATTCGCCCATTATTGGCGCGGGACTTTTTGTGGACAACGAAGTAGGTGCTGCCACTTCGACGGGTTTGGGCGAAGCGGTATTGCGCACTTTGGGTTCGTTTTTGGTCGTCGAACTGATGCGACAAGGTGCTACTCCTTTGGAGGCGTGCAAGGAAGCCGTCCTCCGCATTGCGAAGCGCAACAAAAACTACAAAGATTTTCAGGTAGGCTTTTTGGCTCTCCACCGCAACGGCGAACACGGTGCATTTTCGCTCCAAAAAGGCTTCAATTACGCCCTTCACAAAGGCGGCTCGAATAAAATTTTTGATGCCGACTGGCAGAAATAAGACGATGAAGAAAAAATGGGTGATTTATTTTAGATGCGTTACTAACTGATGTTACGCAAGGATTTTAACTTGACTCATTTGAGTTTAGTTTTTGTAGTTATTTACTTCGCTTTTGTCACTTTTTTTCTTGATAAAAAAAGTAACCAAAAAAATCAAGTGCTCTGTATAAATTCTAAAGTTTTTGCTTAAAAATCCCGTCGGC
>JAYUHK010000026.1:0-13804 GCA_043767025.1 Saprospiraceae bacterium
GAATTTATACAGAGCACTTGATTTTTTTGGTTACTTTTTTTATCAAGAAAAAAAGTGACAAAGACCAAGTAAATAGCTACAAAAATTAAGCTCAAATGAACCATTCAAAATGTTTCTGCGTAACATGAGTTAATAATTAATAATTACACAAAATTTAGGCGGCAAAAGATTGGAAACTTTCCTACTTTTGCCGCCCAAGTTTTGTTTTCCAGCCTTTTTTTCTTTTTTTTTCTTAAAAATGACATTCTGTTCTCTTGCCATGAAAAAAATATTGACCGTTCTCGCTTTCCAATGCCTGATTTTGGCTTCGCTTTTTTCCAAAAATTTTACTTTGAGCGGCACGCTCCGCGATAAAGATACCAACGAACCACTCATCGGAGCAAGTATTTTGGTCGGCACTACGGGCGCACTAACAGACTATGACGGCAGCTTCACGCTGTCGCTTCCCGAAGGAAAATACGACGTAAAGTTTTCGTATGTCGGCTTCGTGACCGCAGAGCAAACCATCAGCCTCGACAAAAACCTCCAAGTCGCCATTTATTTGAGTCCTATCGTGATGAACGAAGTCGTCATAACCGCAGATATTGCCAAAGAACGAGAAACTCCTGTGGCTTTTTCTAATATTTCGACGCTCAAACTGAAAGAAGAACTGGCTTCGCAAGACCTCCCAATGATACTCAACAGTACGCCCGGAGCTTACGCCACTCGCTCGGGCGGCGGCGAAGGCGATGCGAGAATCAATATTCGAGGCTTCAACCAGCGCAACGTAGCAGTCATGCTGGACGGAGTCCCCGTCAATGACATGGAAAATGGGCAAGTCTATTGGAGCAACTGGGCGGGCTTGGACAACGTGACGCAGACGATGCAAGTGCAGCGCGGATTGGGCGCGTCCAAACTCTCTATTCCGTCCGTCGGCGGCACCATCAACATTCTTACCAAAGGAATTGACTCCAAGCGAAGCATAGATTATCAGCAAGAAATCGGCAATAATAATATGAACCGCTTCGCTTTGAGCGTCACCACAGGGCGAATGAAAGGTAATTGGGCGGTTTCGGCGATGGGTTCATTCAAACAAACCGACGGCTGGGTGGACGGCACCTATTCCAAAGCATTCTTTTATTACCTCCGAATAGACAAACAAATTGGTAAGCACATATTGAGCTTGTCGGGATTGGGCGCACCTCAAGCACACGGACAGCGAGCTTTTACGGGGGCTATCGGCACTTTTGATACGGGTCTCGCAAAAGAATTAGGAGTTTCCGAAGTACAACTCAACTCGAGTTCTTACGGAGTGCTTGGAATCAATCGCGGTACCAAATATAACCAATTTTGGGGCTATCGGGACGGCAAAGTTTTCAATACTGCCGAAAATTATTTTCACAAACCGCAGTACAGCTTTCGCCACAGTTGGCAGCCCAACAACCAATTTTTTTGGTCGAATGTAGCTTATCTTTCTATCGCGCAAGGGGGAGGCACTTCGCTCGGCGGCGACGGGATAGACGCAGGATTTTATGACAAAGATGGACAACTGAAAATAGACTCGGTGGTCAAATACAACGTCAATAAGGCTTTTGGCAAAGAAGCCTTCGAGTCGCGCCGATTTATTCGCAGCAGCATCAACAACCACTTCTGGTACGGCTTGCTTTCCACCGTCAAATATGATGTGAATAAAAATTTATCGCTTTCAGGCGGCTTGGACGGACGGATTTACAAGGGCGACCACTGGCGCGAAGTGCGCGACCTGCTGGGCGGAAATTTCGGTTACGACAACACCAACGGCAACGCAAACGTCATCGGTTCCAAAAATAAATTAGTCGTAGGCAGCAAATACGAGTTTAATTATCGAGGCTACGTTAATTGGGCGGGCGTTTTCGGATTGGCAGAATACAAAAGAAATAACTGGACTGGTTTTTTGAACGTTTCGGGCGCAATGGTCGGCTACAAAATGGACGATTATTTCAAACCCAAAGTGGTCACGCTCAACGACTCGGTTAGTTTTCAGGTGACGGCATCTGCGCCCAAAACCTACGACGGCGTTACCTACACCATCAACTCTCCCGAAGCAAAAATCCAATCTATTGGCTGGATAAATATACCTTCTTTTACCATAAAATCAGGCGCATCTTACAACATCGACGACCACCACAGCGTGTTCGGCAACATCGGCTTACTGAGTCGCCCGCCCCGATTCGCAAATGTTATTAATGTCAATCGCACTGGCAAAACGGCTGCTCTTGCCGCCAACTATGACAACGAAAAAATCGCCGCCGTAGAGTTGGGCTACAGCTACAAAAGCAAAACATTGAGTGCCAATCTGAATACTTACTACACCGACTGGCGCAACAAACCATTAGAAACCCTTTACCGCACGCCCGACGGCGACGCAGTCCCCTACAATATTCCTGGCATCAACGCCCTCCACAAAGGTATTGAGTTGGATTTTGCGTACCGAATCACACGCAATTTGACCTTCGAAGGCTTGGCATCTGTCGGCGACTGGCGTTGGAACTCGGCTGCCAAAGGCTCTATCGTCATCAACGGTGTTGCCAACGGATTCGAGTTTGATGCCAAAGGAGTCCACGTAGGCGATGCCGCGCAAACACAAGTCGGCGCATCTATCCGCTACGAACCCATCAAAAGACTGTATGTGAAAATAAAAGGCACTTATTTCGACAGAAATTATGCCAACTTCAATCCCGAAGGATTGAATAATGCAAACGCAGGACGCGACTCGTGGCGAATGCCCGCCTACTCAATGTTCGACTTCCACAGTGGCTACAATTTTAAAATGTGGCGCACTTTGTTTGAGATGCGCCTCAACGTCCTGAATGTATTGGACGGTCGCTACATCGCCGACGGCGTGAACAACGCGCAAAACACCTTTGGCATAAACTCTGCTAACTTTGACGCTGCCTCCGCAGCCGTCTTTTTTGGCTTGGGCAGACAGTGGAGTTTGTCGATGAGAGTAAGTTTTTAGCGGGCGCAAGATGCTACAACAAGAATTTCAACTACAAGTCGGCGACAGATTGGTTTCATATTCGCTGGAGTTTGCACGGCGGCGGACGATGTCTATCGTCGTCCAGCCCGACTTGCGAGTGATAGTAAAAGCACCGATTTTGGCACCATTGCGGGAAGTGTTGGAGGTCGTCCAGAAGCGCGGTCTGTGGATTGTGAAGCACTTGGAACTCATGGAAAAATCCCCACGAGTACCGAGCAGCGCGAAAAATTGGGCGGACGGCGAAGCTATTTATTTTCTTGGAAAAAAATTTACGCTTCGACTCCGCGCCGGCAGCAAGCGAGCGGTAGATATCCTCGACGACGAAATTTTTGCGACCGCACCCCAACTCCCCGATGCTGCGCTTGCCGAGCGAATGGTAGAAACTTGGTATCTGGCGCAAGCCAAACTAATTTTTGCGGAGCGTCTAAAAAAACACGCCTACGTCCCACAAATGGAGTCCGTACAAGCCGCCAAAGAATTGCGGGTCAAACGCCTCCGCCGCCGTTGGGGAAGTTGCAGCTCCACAGGCAACATTTTGCTCAACACGCACCTCATCAAAGCTCCGATGGACTGCATCGATTATGTGATTATCCACGAGCTTTGCCACCTCAAACACATGAACCACAGCAAAAATTACTATGCCACACTCGCCAAGTATTGTCCCGATTGGAAGATTCTAAAAATAAAATTAGAGGCTGCCGCAAAATAAATCGCTGTCATAAAACATTTTTACCCCAAAATCCGTTATTTTTGCACTTCGAGGAGTGAAAAAATATAGCGTAGGGAATGAGGAAAAAATAAGGTACTTAATTTTTTCCAATAAATTCAATCAATAACAAGGCATTTTTGAGGCGCAACGCAGAGCGTTGTAACGAAAAATAACGCAGTGATTGGTTGTAATTTGGCAGAAAAAATGTGTAGTTTATTTTAGATAAGTTCCTGCACTTAAATAGATGACATTTAATATTCGACATAATTCGTTGATTTTCAATATTTTATGATGACTCAAAATTAAAAACTAAAAACTTATAACTACTTACATTCCTAAACTGTTTTTTTTCATTCCTGATATAATTTTACTTTTTAGCCTATTCTTTTTAAAATAAAAAAAATATGATAGCAACTGCCATTGAAAAATTGAGTGCCGTAAAAAGCACCAAAACTGACCTTTACGAAGGTCACGATTACTTTGCGATTGACGAACTTTTGACCGACGAACACCTGTTGGCGCGCGATGCTGTCCGTGCTTGGGTGAAGCAAGAAGTCAGCCCAATTATCGAAGGCTGCTCCGACAGGGGCGAATGTCCGAGCCACCTGTTCAAAGGTTTGGGCGAAATCGGTGCTTACGGACCGAGTATTCCGGCGCAATACGGCGGCGGCGGCATGGACGAAATCTCCTACGGACTCATTATGCAAGAGTTGGAACGCGGCGACAGCGGCATTCGCTCGATGGCTTCGGTGCAGGGTTCGCTCGTTATGTTTCCGATTTATAAGTACGGCAGCGAAGAACAACGCCGAAAATACCTGCCCAAACTCGCTACTGGCGAACTCATCGGCTGCTTCGGTCTTACCGAACCCGACTACGGCTCCAATCCGTCGGATATGATTACGAACATCAAAGATGACGGCGACTGCTATATCCTTAATGGCGCGAAAATATGGATTACCAACTCGCCAGTGGCTGACATTGCGGTCGTTTGGGCAAAGGACGAGCAAGGAATCATCAGAGGCATAATAGTAGAGAGAGGCATGAAAGGCTTCACTGCGCCCGCCATTCACGGAAAATTATCGCTTCGTGCGTCTATCACGGGCGAATTGGTTTTTGAGGACGTGCGCGTGCCGAAAGCCAACTTGCTGCCCAACGTGCAGGGACTCAAAGGACCACTCGGCTGCCTCTCGAAAGCGCGCTACGGCATCGCTTGGGGAGCTATCGGAGCGGGATTGGACTGCTACGACGCAGCGTTGCGCTACTCCAAAGAAAGAATCCAATTCGGAAAACCGATAGGGCAATTTCAGCTGACGCAAAAAAAATTAGCCGAAATGATTACCGAACTCACCAAAGCACAACTCATGGTGTGGCGACTCGGCACATTGGCAAACAAAGGCAAAGCCACGCCCGCACAAATATCAATGGCAAAACGAAACAGCGTCATCACGGCACTCGATGTAGCTCGCGAAGCCCGTCAAATCCACGGCGGCATGGGCATCACAAACGAATATCCGATGATGCGCCACATGATGAACCTCGAAACGGTGCTGACCTACGAAGGCACTCACGACATACATTTGCTGATTACAGGCATGGACGTGACGGGCTTGAACGCGTTTAAGTAAGGGGGGGGGAATAATAAAATAATGCGCTATGTTGTTAGCGAAATTAGACAATGAAGTTATTTTCAAAAAAGCATTCAGCGACCCTGATGTTTTCAAAGCGTTTGTGAAAGACATCACGGGCGTTGAAATGGATATGTCTAAAACGAAAATAGAAACAGAAAAACGCTTCAGCCCCAAAGTCGGAAATATTGATTTCAAGTTAGATATTTTTGCGCAGGACTTGGAAGACAGCGTTACTATCGAGATTCAAAGAGTAGAATATGACTACCATTTCGATAGGTTCTTGCATTATTTTTTGATGACTATCGCAGAGTTGCAGCGCAGCTCCGCCGACTACAAGATTAGTAAAACCGTTTACACCATCATCGTATTGACCGCCAAATATTCGATTAGTCAAAAAAATGGATTGCCTATTCAAGACGAAGTTCTAATTTCGGACCTGAACCCAAAAAACTTGCGTGGAGAAGAAATAGACATTTATGGACATAAATTGTTTTTCTTAAATTATCATTACAGAAAAGACGACACGCCGCAGGAATATAATTTATGGTTGGACTTGATGTACCAAAGTATTCACCAGTCTGCAAAGCCTAATTTGGATTTAAAGAATCCAATAGTACGACGAGTGGCAGATTTGATTAGTGTGGACAATCTTACTGCAAAAGAACTGGCGGCGAGTAAAATAGCAGAGGGTACGAAAATGGCTAAAACAATGTATGAGAACGCCGTAAAAATAGCAGCTATCCCCAAGCTGCACAAACGTGGCTTGAAAGCGAGCGAAATCGCTGAAGATTTGGAGTTGCCGCTCCAAACAGTAGCCAACGAAATAGAAAAAATCGTCACTAAAAAGTAAAACCGTAGTAAAGACAAAGCCTCCGCAAACGAAAGTTTGCGGAGGCTTTGGTGTTATTTGGAAAATATTTACCAAAAACAAAAAACCGTGTCACACAAATATTTATCTCAAAATATCCCGCTTTGGTCGAAAGTGCTTTCGCAACTCGGATAAAAAAACTAATTTTGAGTGATTTTTTTACCAAAATAACTTGACATGACGAATACCGAAAACATCCGTTTGGCTTTTACGGCAGTGCGCTCCAACTTGCTACGGGCAGTGCTGACTTTGATGATTATTGCCTTCGGCATCATGGCGTTGGTCGGTATTCTGACCGCTATTGACAGCATTACGTACTCTTTGAGCAACAAATTTTCGGGCATGGGTGCCAACGCTTTCAGCATTTATCCCAAAGGAAATGCACTCAAAAAAGGCGGACCACGCGCCGACGACCGACGCGCAGGCACGAGCATCACCTACCGCGAAGCAATGGAATTTAAAGAAAAATTCGACGCACCCGCCAAAGTAACCGTTTTTGCCGCAGAGCGAAATACTACCGTAAAGTTTGACGACAAAAAAACCAACCCAACGGTAAAAGTATTGGGAATTGACGAAAATTACCTCGCCGTGCAGAGCTACGAACTCGAACTCGGACGCAATCTGACGGAAACAGAAGTAGCGGACGGCGCGCCAAAAGCCATAATCGGACAGGAAATCGTCAATGTTTTGTTTCAAAAAAAACCCGACAAAGCGGTCGGGCAGACGATAGACGTAAACGGAATAAAATACAAAGTCGTGGGCGTTTTGAAATCCAAAGGCTCGTCCATGAACTCCAACAACGACAACGTGGTAATGACCACGCTCAACAACCTGAAACGGTACTACGGCTTCGGCGAAAAAAACTACAACATCACCGTAGCGGTAGCAGATGCTACACTTTTGGACGATGCGTCCTCCACAGCGACAGGCGCAATGCGCGCTGCGCGCAACCTAAAACTGGGACAAGAGGACGACTTTGAGGTGTTCAAAAGCGACGGATTGGTGGCTATTCTGAAAGAAAATACGGTCAAACTTCGGCTGGCTGCCATCACGATTGGCTTCATCACGCTGCTCGGCGCGGCGATTGGGTTGATGAATATTATGCTCGTGAGCGTGACGGAGCGGACGCGCGAAATCGGTATTTGCAAAGCACTCGGAGCTACTCGAAGGAATATTTTAATCCAGTTTTTGACCGAAGCCATTCTCATTTGTCAAGTTGGCGGCATCGTCGGCATTATCTTGGGTATCCTAATCGGCAATATCGTGACGCTGATTATCGGCGGTGCATTTTTGATTCCTTGGCTCTGGATGACGCTCGGCATCGTGGTTTGCACAGTCGTTGGGCTAGCTTCGGGCTTGTATCCTGCCATCAAAGCCGCCAGTTTGGACCCGATTGAATCTTTGCGGTACGAGTAATTCGGTACAAACAAGATTTTAATTGAGTGCGCCTGCCGCCGAAGACGACCTTTTGCGCTCCCCGATTTGCTGCCGCCACATAGCGTAGTAAAGTCCTTTGTCCGCCAACAACTCGGCGTGATTGCCAGTTTCGATGATTTCGCCTTGTTCGAGGACAAAAATACGGTCGGCGTGCATAATCGTGCTCAATCGGTGGGCGATGAGGATAGTGATTTGCTCGCTTTGGCTGGATATTTCTTTGATGGTATCTGTGATTTCTTCTTCCGTCAGGGAGTCCAAAGAAGAGGTTGCTTCGTCAAAAATCAACAGTTTGGGCTTCCGCAGCAGCGCGCGGGCAATAGAAAGTCGCTGCTTTTCGCCGCCCGAAAGTTTCAAGCCGCCCTCTCCTATCACGGTGTCCAAACCTTTTTCGGCACGACTCAAAAGATTATAGCAAGCGGATTTTTGCATCACTTCGATTAGGTTTTCGTCGGTAGCGGAAGGATTGACGAAGAGCAAATTCTCCCGAATGGTGCCTGCAAAAAGCTGTGTATCTTGCGTTACAAACCCAATCTGGGCGCGCAAAGTATCGAAATCAATATCCGCACCGTTGGTGGAGTTGTATAAAATTTTTCCTATTTCGGGACGGTACAAACCGACCAAAAGTTTGACCAAAGTAGTTTTTCCAGACCCCGACGGACCCACGAAGGCGATGGTTTCGCCTTTTTTTACCCCAAAATTGATGTTGGAAAGCGCGTTGAACTCCGCCGTCGCATGGCGAAACGACACATTTTGGTACTCTAATTGACTTATTTCTCCGAAACTTACAGGCATTGCGGGCTTGGGTTCGGGAAGTTTTTCCATCAGATGGTGAAAATTTTGGAGCGATGCTTCTGCCTCGCGGTAAGCGATGATAATGTTGCCAATTTCTTGCAAAGGTCCGAAGATAAAGAAGGAAAAAAACTGCAACGTAATAAGTTCTTTGACCTCTACGAACTTCCCAAAGACGAGGTACATGAGGGTAAAAAGTATCACTTGGCGCAGCATATTGACGAAAGTGCCTTGAATAAAACTCAACGTGCGAATACTTTTTACTTTGCGAAGCTCCAGCCCGAGAATCTTGTAGGTATTTTTGTTCAGCCGCTCCACTTCCTGCTCCGTGAGTCCCAAACTTTTTACCAGCTCAATATTGCGCAGCGATTCGGTAGTAGAACCCGCCAGAGAAGTTGTTTCGCGGACGATATTTTTTTGAATACTTTTTATTTTTTTACTCAAAAAATTAGTCAGCCAGCTCAAAAAGAAAATACCTACCAAATAAATCGGCATTATCGCCCAATGTTTGCTGAACGCATAGACGGATACGAACACCACGCCGACCAAAATCCCAAACACGACGTTGATAAAAGCTGAAATAAATCGCTCCGTGTCGGTGCGAACTTTGGTCAAAATGCTCAACGTTTCGCCGCTCCGTTGGTCTTCAAACTCCGAGTACGGCAGCCGCATAGAGTGGCGCAAACCGTCGGTAAAAATGCGCGCGCCAAACTTCTGGATAACGACATTCGTAAAATAATCCTGAAAGGCTTTTGCGATGCGGCTGATCATCGCCACGCCCATACTTTTGAGCAACCAGACGCTGGCAGCCAACAAAAACGCCGTCTGCGTGTAGTCCGCACGGTGATACGCAAGGTCAATGACATTTCCGAAAATAATCGGGTCCATCATAGAAAAACTCTGGTTGATAGCAGCCAAAGCGAGTGCCAGCAAGACCAAAGAACGGTACGGGCGAAGATATTGTAGTAATAATTTCATAAAAAAAAGAAGGCATTGGGGGACTAAAAGTACAGACTAACGGACAGCGACTGCCCGATTTGGAATGATTTTTTGTTTTCAAACGCAACAAAAGACGAATAAGTTTTAATGTTCAAGATATTTATATGCAGTTTTTTTATTTATTTTTGCAAAAAAAAAACTCATTATGAATGACCCAACTTATCCGCCGAAGCATTACGTGAGCCACGAATATCAGCACGCCATCGAAACGATGCGCCGATTTCCGTTGGCAACTTTGATTTCCGCCGACGGCGAAAATTGCTTCCCTACGCACCTGCCGCTCGTCTATCACACCGAAGGCAACACCGAGTTCGGCAAACTCGTCGGGCATATTGACAGGTACAATCCGCACTGCAAGTTTCTCGACCGCCGAAAAATATACGCTATTTTTCACGGACCCAACGCCTATATTTCACCGCTTACTTACGCCACCAAACAACTTCCGACGTGGAATTATGTAAAAATACACGTCGTCGGGACGGCGCGCCTGACGACTGACCCCGAAGCAATCAAACAATCTATCATCGAGCTGACGGCGCAGATGGAGCAAAGCAAAGTCGGACTTGGCTGGCAACTTTCGCCCACCGACCCGCGCCTCGACGCGCTGCTGCCCTACGTCATGGGCTTCGAGATGGACATCGAAAGCTGGGAGGGCAAAACAAAACTTTCTACTGACAAACTTTTTAAAGATGTTGCGCGAGCGAAAGAAAAACTTCTCCACGATTCGCAAGCCGACTTGCGAGATTTTATGGATATTATTTTGCCCGAAAAATAACATCATTCTTTCAACTATTTTGTTTATCTTTGCGTAAAATAAAATTATTTGTATAAAAAATAAAAAAAATTGGAATCTAACCGACTCACCGACATCATCACACGGACTTTCGAGCTGCAACTGCCCGACTGCGACACGATGGACGACTACCTCGACGCGGTACTCCAACGCATCAGCCCGTACAGCGAAACGCTGGCAGAAGAAGACCTTTTTATGGATATGCGTTGGCTCGAAGTGCGCGACGAAGACACCTACCGCGACGCAATGCTCCACATCTTTCGGACAGGAAGCGAATATTTGTTGGCGATAGACGGCAATATTCTGAAAGGAAACTGGCGCACTCTGCCCGACGCAGGGACTTTTATCATCGAGATGGGCGGACGGAACGAACTCTACGACTTGGCTTTCCTCAATGAAGATTTTTTTGTGCTGCGCAAACACGGCGACCAGCAACGCAAAGGATTGCGCAAATATTTTTTTATGGCGCGCGAGGAGCGCGTGCAGGGACTGGAGTGGCGCGACACGATGGAGCTGCTTTTCAACATCTATCGAGGAAGTTCCAAATTCATACTTTACCTGATTTTGGGCGTGACTGCGCTCGCCTTTTTTCTGTATATTTCTTTTTTCTGAAAAAAAAAGTCAGATATTTTTAAGAAAATATCTGACTTTTTTTTTTCAAACTGACTTTACGCGCCCAATACTCTTGCCATCGTAGCCCCGATTTCGGCGGGCGAGGCGACTACATGAATCCCACATTCAGCCATAATGCGCATTTTTGCCTCCGCCGTGTCGTCTGCTCCACCGACGATTGCGCCAGCGTGTCCCATTTTGCGACCTTTGGGCGCAGTTTGTCCGGCAATAAAACCGACTACGGGCTTGGTGCCGTGTGCTTTTATCCAGCGCGCAGCGTCCGCCTCCATGTTGCCACCGATTTCGCCGATGACGACGATTCCCTTCGTGTCGGGGTCGTTCATCAGCAATTCTACTGCTTCGCGCGTGGTAGTGCCGATGATAGGGTCGCCGCCGATACCGATAGCGGTCGTGATGCCAAGACCAGCTTTTACGACTTGGTCGGCAGCTTCGTAGGTCAAAGTTCCGGATTTGGACACGATGCCGATGCTTCCTGTTTTGAAGACGAAGCCGGGCATAATGCCTACTTTTGCGCCGTCGGGCGTGATGATGCCCGGACAGTTGGGACCAATCAGGCGGCAGTCGTATTGCTCAATAAATTGTCTTACTTTCACCATGTCTTGGACGGGGATTCCTTCGGTGATGCAGACGATGACTTTGATGCCCGCCACCGCAGCTTCCATAATCGCATCGGCGGCAAAAAGCGGCGGCACGAAGATGATAGAAACATTGGCGTGGGCTTGTCGGACGGCATCTTCTACGGTGTTGAAAATAGGTCTTTCGAGGTGCGTTTGTCCGCCTTTTCCGGGTGTTACGCCGCCGACTACGTCTGTCCCGTAGGCAATCATTTGTTCGGCGTGAAAAGTTCCTTCTTTGCCCGTGAAGCCCTGCACGACGACTTTTGAGTTTTTATTTACTAATACTGACATTTTTATTTTTTAATTGATTTATTTGTGACTTTGTTTTTTGTGCTTAGGAATGAAGAAAAAATAAGTATTTTATTTTAGATACATTCCTTATGCACAAGGCTTTATTGTCGTCTGTGTTTTACGTTTATTGAAGTATTCTAAAATTTCTTCTTTGGTCATTTTAGCTAACTTCTCGCTTAATTTGTCCCTTTCTTGACGCATAAATTTTACGGCATCAAAAGTTTTTTTAATCATCTTCATATTTTTCAAATTCTCTTGGTGAACGAATTTCTAACTGTCTGTAACCGCTTTTGACATTTATCGAATTATAACCTCTTATTCTCTGTATGTTCACAATGTGTTTGAAGTTCCAACTCACTAAAAAGTCTGCACGGTTAATGGTCGCAAGTGCAATATGCAGGCAATCAGAATAGCTTGTTTGTCCAACTACTTTTTCCGTTATGTATTCAGTCGCTAAATCAATAGCTTCGATAGTTATTTCAAGAAATTCTGCATAGTCAGCTTTTAAGCCTTTTACGAGTTCTTTTACTTGATGAGGTGCGTTTTCAAGTTCGTCTTGAGTTACAGTAGAATAAAGCAAAATAAATTCTCCGTTTTTTATTCTTTCAAAAAACGGAATAGTATGTTCAGAGAACTCTTCATCAAAGAAACCTCCAAAAACTGACGTATCTATGTATATTCGTTGTTTCACTTTTCAAATTCACGCCCCCACGACTACCTCGACTGTTTGAAAAAACCAAAAAATAGCTGCACTTTTCTTTCGTGCTGGAACTTATGTTTGTAATAATCTACTTCAAAAGAAGGTAAATATTTAGCTCGTCTTTTTTTGTTGATTGCGTCCAAGTTTGTGGGTATTTTTTCATAAAAATCCATACCCAACTGCTCGTACTCGTCTTTATTTTTGTCATTGGACTTCAAAAGGACAGCAAACTCTCTCGGGTGCAAAAACCCTTTGTCAATAGCTTCATCTGCGAAAGGCAACAACCTGTTGTAACCATTTGGATTATGAAACGACATAATAAAAATCGGACTCGCCCCAAAATAATCGCTCTCCTTATTGTACGGTACGTCGTCGCGACTGCCCTTGAATTTATAATTTTTAAGCACTTTCTTTGCCAATTCGTCTATCGAAAAATAAGGCGTTCCCAAATTTTTCATCAAATTATCGGTATAAATTCCTAAATTTTGTTCGCCGACAAAATTGCGCTGCTCGAAAAGCGACTCAATAAACTGAATATTTTGTTCCGAAACTTCTTTGTAAGTTTTTGCGCCTCGTCGGTAATGAAAGTCAATTTTTTGTTCATTCTGCTTGTACAGTTGCTCGATGATGTGATTTTCATAAAGCTCGATGAATATTTGTTGCTGCTTTTTTATCTTCTCAACATATTTTGGGTTTTCGCTATCAAAATATGATTTTAATTCATCGCTGTGCTTCGCCAAAAAAATTTCAAACAGATTTATTTTTTGGTTTTTTTTCGTAAAATAATTACACAAACAGCCCTGATTGAGCAAATCCAATAGCCGTAACTCAAACCCATTCTGCATTGCCTTTTCCAAAAACCGCAGCGCAAGCGTATCTTGCTTAAAAACCAACGCCAACTGAAACGCCTCTATACAATCATCAACAAAGACAAAATCGTAATCTAAAAACGTTTCGTCAAAAATATTCAATCCGCCAAGGCTGTCATTTTTTACGAAAATCGCATATTCGGCATCTATTATTTTGCGGTGGTAACTAATGTACGATTTTTCTTTCAACCCCACATTTGCTTGCGCAAAAGCTCCATTATTTACGAATATCACTACCAAAAATAGTAAAGACACAAATATTAGGGCTGATTTTTCCATTATCCTTCAAAATTGGTATATGTTCTCAAAATCTTACTTCGTCCAATTATCAATTTTAATTTGGAGCGAAGTTACCGACACCTCAAAGGTGTCGGTAACTTGTAGCTCAATATTTTATCCAATGTTGTCATCGTTCAAATAATTACCGTTAAGTAAATAAAAAGTTTTACAACCTGATGCCGTAGGCATCAAAC
>JAYUHK010000027.1:0-36445 GCA_043767025.1 Saprospiraceae bacterium
TAAGTAGTTATAAGTTTTTAGTTTTTAATTTTGAGTCGTCATAAACTGTTGAAAATCAACGAATTATGTCGAATAATAAATGTCATCTATTTAAGTGTAAGAACTTATTTGATTTAAACTGACTGTAGATGTATTCACGATGCAAAGGTAGTAAATTATTTAGACCAAATCCAAATAATATTTTAAAAAATTATTTACTTTCCTTTCAGCAAAAAAAAATCCGTTGCATTTTCGATGCAACGGACTTAATTTTTTTAGCTCTAATTTATTTTTTAGGAATGAAAAACAGTTTCTAAACTGATAGGAACTGTGCTCAACGCCTTTGAAATAGGGCAGCCAGCTTTTGCGCCGTTAGCCAACTCTATGAATTGCGCCTCGCTCATGCCTGCTACTTTGCCCTCCAAATGCAAGGCGATGCCCGTGATGCCGAAGCCACCGGGTACAGCATCGAGTACCACACTGGCTTTCACGTTGAGTTCGTCTGCCGAAAATCCCGCCTCTGCTATCGCAAAGCTCAATGCCATAGCGAAGCAGCCCGAGTGTGCGGCTGCGATTAACTCTTCGGGATTGGTGCCGAGTTTTCCGTCTTCGTTTTCAAAACGTGTTTTGAAGCTGTAAGGCGTGCTGTTAAAAAAATTGCTCGGCGAATTTAAAACGCCTTTTCCCTCCAAACCAGTTCCGTTCCACACGGCGGTTGCGGTTCTTTTTGTTGCCATTTTATTTATTTATTTTTAATTTATAAAATTGATTGAAAATTATCTTTGGTAGTAAAACACCAAACTCGCTTTGGCGAGCGTGTTGCTCCACAAATTGTAGCCTACGACGGCAGGATTAGTGTTGGCATCAGTGCCTAATTTGTCGGTTTTGAGCGCGAAAACGGTCACGATGTACTGGTGCAAACCGTGTTTTTCGGGCGGACAAGGACCGCCGTAGCCCGCCGCACCGAAGTTAGTTACCGATTGGATAGCTCCTTTTGGGGCGAGTTTGGCGGCAATGTTTCCGGCATTTGTGACCAATTCGTTGGTGCTGGCAGGAATATCCACCACCACCCAGTGCCACCAGCCGCTGCCTGTGGGCGCGTCGGGGTCGTACACTGTTACGGCGTAGCTTTTGGTGCCTTCGGGGGCATTGCTCCACGATAGTTGTGGCGATTGATTTTTGCCCGTGCAACCAAATCCGTTAAATTCTTCGGTTTTGGTGGCTTGCCCGCCCACATCTTTGCTGCTGACGGTGAATGTTTTTTGGGCGAATGTGTTTGCTACCGAAAGTATGCAAACCAATGATAAGATTAAATTTCGCATTGTTATTTTTAAATTGATTAAATAATTGGTGCAAAATTAGTAATTTTTTTGGTTTGGAGTGTCCTAAAAGTGTTGCTAAAAGGTCAAATTTTTGGTCAAAATGCTGTTTGGGCGTTTTGCCAAACTTTTTTTTTGTAATCTTGCGCGAAATAAGCCAGTTTTTCTGTGCGCAGTCAGTCTTTAATTTATTTTCATACTGTTTTGTTCTAATCTTTTCCGCTCTTTCTATTCTTTAGGAATTTTCAAAACAAATATTTACATAGTCAATCGGTATTTTTTCCTGTTCAAGTCTCCAGTTATTTGTCTTCAAGAGATTGTAAAGTTCTCTTTCATTTTCCGTCAAATTAAGGGCTGTTGTGTCGGTGGTCGGTTTGCCTGACTCATTTTCAAAGTATTTGTCAAAGGTGGTCTTGTCCATCAAAATACTTTTGGTGTGCTTGAAGTGCTTTCTTATTCTTGATAGCATTTCAAAACCGTGAACATCAATGTCGCCCCAATACAGAACGGGAATGTCATTTAACCAGATTGCGTTTTGGATATTAGTAACTGCATTGCCTTGACCGAAAATTGCAATGGTTTTGTCCATTTTAGGCAAGGTCAAAGTTGTGTAAAGTGTTGTCTTGTTTTCAACGATTAGCACTTGCTTCAAAGGAAGTTTAAGGCTTTCAAATTGACTGATAGGAATAGAAATATCGTCAAGATTTGAAAAATAGGTTTGACTAATTTCTTTGTCTAATACTTTAAATCTAACCAAGGGTTCACGAAACTTTAAATTGAACCGTTTCTCAAATTCTTTTTCGTGAGGATTAATATGATTTTGAATAACAATATCAAGTAATTCGGCTATAATACTTTGGTTAGATTCAATAAATTTAGTGTGAACATTTGCTGGTAATTCTCTGATGTAAAGATTGGGTTTAGGACTGTTTTTGAAGTAGTTGCAAACCTTTATTATGCTTTCCCATTTGCCTTGATGCTGAATTATTTTTATTGGATTTTTAATTATCCAATCTTTTAATTCAGGAAAATGGGAGTAAATTAATTGCCACTCATTAATGAAAATATCAACTTCCTTTTCTTTACCCAAAAACTTTAAAAAGTCTTTTTCTGTATCAAAATAAATGCTTGTCGGAAGCTGTTGTGTTCCAATTGTCTTTGTTTTTACGGTTTGATAGTCTATTGTAAAGCCAAATCCTTTTTTTTCCTTTGACTGATTTAAAAGAGCCGATATTTCGTTCTGAATATCGGCAAGTGATGTTTTGCTATACGTTTTGTCGCCAGCAATTACAATTCTTGAAAATGGAATTGCCTGAACAACTGATTGCAGAAAGGAAAAATATTTCCTTTCTGCTTTTGTTTTTATTTCATTTGGGCTTATCATTTATTGATATATTTTTCTTGTTCTTCTTTAAATTGCTCAATCGGCATATCATAAAGCCAAGAGTATTTCTCCTCTTTACGTTCTACGAAATGAACATAAGAAATTGCATCTTCAACAATGTGAATATTATCGCTTGGCGTTACAACCAAAAGTTGCAAATGAAGCTGTTTGCAGAGCGTAATTAGGTAACGAGCTTTGTCCTCATCTTGCGCCTTAAAGGCTTCATCAATGGCAATAAATCGAAAGGAGTTTGTTTGTAAGCCTTCTTTTGTCAGTCCGAACTGATAGGCAATGGCAGAACCTAAAATGGTATAAGTCAGTTGTGCTTTTTCGCCACCAGAAAGTTGTCCCATATTTTCATAAGTATTGGACTTCTGATTGGTTTCCTTGTTAAAATCTTCTGCCTTGTAGCTGTACCAAGAGCGAACTTCCATTACTTCTTTTCGCCATTTTTCACTATCTAATTTTGTAATGAGCGGTTCAATATTGGTATAAAAGTGGTTTTTCTTTCCATCAATGGTTGTTTCTATTTCTTTGAAATTCGGAATTGCCTTGTAAAGCAAATCCCTAAAGTCATCAACTAATTGATTTTTCCTTCTCTGTGAAATGAGTTGGATATAAGTAATTGGAGAATTTTTGAAATCAATTCCTTTCAGCGATTCATTCAGAAGTCGAATATTTTCCTTGATAGAATCTGACCAGTTTTCAAAAAACATTCTAAAATCACCTATTTTGTTGGTAATCGTTTCTTGCAAATATTCATTGAATTTCTTTTCAAACCTTGGCAAATCATCGGCTTTCAATCTTTGATAGAAACTTTGATATTCTCCAAGCAAATCAATGTTATTAGAATCAGGCAATCTGCTCACATCTGAACGCCAATCCTTAAACTTATCTGTTATCTCAATTGGTGGATTTTTAAATTCACTAATCAATTTGATTACCTTTCGTTCCTTACTTTCATTTGTATTTTCTAATGCTGCAAGTTTAGAAGCATTGTTTTTTTGATATTCAGTTTGCTTGTCTTTTATGTTCGCAAACGCTACTTTTAGTAATTCTAAATTCAGCATTTCAAATTCAGAAGTGTCTTTATTACCAATGGAATCAAGTAGTTTTTGATTGCTCTCTAAATCAGTATTTATTCCTTTAATCGTAACTTCTTCTAACTGAAATATTTCTTTGTTCTTGTTATTAATTTCAACATCTGTCAATTGTTTTAAATCGGCTTCTACTTTTTTTAATTGCTCTTGAAGCGTTTTTACCCTATCATTTGTAGCTTCTAATTTCTTTTTTACTTCTTCTTTTTCTTGAATTTGATTAGCGTACGTTTGCCAATCAATATCATCGTATTTTGTGAACTGCTTAAAAAGGTCTGCGTAAGCCTCTTTTTTAATTTCAATTTCTTTAATTCTTTGGCTAATATTCCTAATTTCAAGTAAAGCCGTTTTCTCCTTTTCTTGTAAGTCTTTTATTTCATTTTGAAGAAATTTTATTTTGTCCTTATTGTCCCAACCCAAAACATAATTTTCTCTTTTTGAAATATGCGGTCTGTCATCTTTTTCGTGCTTTCCTTTTCCAAATTTGATTAAACCTTCTTTTGTAATCGCTTTTTCTTCGTAAAGGTTAAACTCGTTTAAATCATTCACACAAGTGTAATTGTATTGATTTCTGATTATATCTTCCAGCCAATCTGTATAAATACTTTTTGGTTTGAACTCTATTTTATGGATAAGTGCATTTTTAGAAATACGCGTATCTATCATATTCGCTAATGATGTAAACCCTTTGTAACGCTGGTATGTGATTCTCCCATTTAAGTTCGTGCTGTTTACATATTCATTCACTTTTGAATAATATTTTTCAGGAACAATAAGCCTTAAAGCAAAATTATGTAAAATCTTTTCGGTCGAAAGCTGCCATTCAATTTCATCATCTTTTACTTTAATTAGCTCTCCGATAAAAGGAATTTCGTCTTTGTTTGCACCGATGGATTCTAAAATATCATCTCTAATTTCAGCTACTCTCCCTGAAATATTGTTTTCATTTTTTCGAAGTGATTTAATAGTTTCAATACCTTCCTCAATTTGATTTCGTAAATCATCTTGTTTGTTTTTTGCCAACCGCAGTTTTTCGTCATTTTCTACTCTTTCGGTTTCTAATACAGCTTTTTTTTCGCTTGATTTTTCTCGATTTACTCTGAAACTTTCTTCGCTTGGATTGGTATTTAATTCAATGCTTTGCGCCAATTTATTGTATTGGTCAAGTTTGGAATTTCTGTTTTCTTTTGATTTTTCAAGATTTTTTATGTCTTTTTCTAATTCCTTTATCTTACCCCCAACTTCATCACTTTCGATAGATATAGCCAAGCTTCTTTCTTCCCCCTTTAATAAATCTTCTTTCTCTTTTAAAATTCTCAAATCTTCATTAAACTCGTCTAACCGAGTGTTGCTTTTCGATAATTCCAACTTAAACAATTCAACTGTTTTTTTTGCAAACCAATAAACCGCCATTTCTTTTGAAAGATTAAGCGTATTAAGTTCACTTTGAATATTTGATAATTCTATTGCTATTTCATTGATTGGCGTTAATTGTTCAATTTGTTCTTTGGCTTTTTCGATATTTGTTTTTGCGTCAATTAAGGTTTCAAAACTGGATTTTAGCTTGATGAATTTTTCCTCCGCATTCTCGTTGTTTTCTTTATACTCTTCGAGCATATTGGTTCTAATAAATTCATCTAAATCTTCCAAAACCTTTACCCCAACAACCTGATTGAACAAACTCAATCCTTTTATTGACCGCATACCAAATACATTCGATATTCTTTCTCCGTAAGAAGTTGGACCATCAAAAAAATCAACTTTCTTTTTGTTGGAATTAGAATTGTATGTTTTATCCAATCGCTTTTTCCAATCGCCTTTTCCATCAAAATCAGTAAAATCTTTTTCGATTTCTAATGCTAAATACGCAATTCCAAAAGAAGTTTTCAACTCATTATTTGAAAACCAACGAACTTGAAAAATAGTAATCGTCTTTTGGTCGGTATTTGAAAACGACGCTAATAAAACGGAATAGTCGGTTTCACTTCGTAACTTTTGGGTAGTTGTGCTTAACTTTCCATCTTCTTGAATATTTCCATAATGACCAAAAAAATAGGTTTTTTCATCTCTATCACCTTTTTTTTCTACGCCCGATGATTGATTGTAAAAACGGTCTTTTTTCAACGGAACAAGAAGGGTTAGCAAAGCGTCAATAAAAGTACTTTTGCCCGAAGCATTTGCACCCGTTAAAAGTGAATTATTCCCCTTCGGATTTATTCTAAATATTTTTTCGTGAAAAGTCCCCCAATTATAGACTTCCATATATTGAAGTCTAAACCCAGCCTTGTCAGAACTTGTGCTAAATAGACTCAACATTTTCTTGTAATTTTAATTTAAATGCTTGAAGAATATCTAATGTGATTTTCTCTTTGATTATTCTTTGAATCTGATATTTCGTTTCGTTTTCTTTTTTGCTCACTTCGGATAAATAACCCAAATCCACAATTTTCTTGATGTAACCGTCTAACTCTTTTATAAATTTAACGCGGTTAAATTTTTCTGGAAGGAATAATTCCACTTCTTCTTTTATTTCAGAATCGGTAATGAATTTTTCAAAAACCTGAAATTGAGTAGGATTACTGTCAAACTCTTCGAGGGATTGTCTTAACACAACCAATACGATTGATGTTTCAAAACCAATTTGCCGCCGTGTCACAAGCCCTAATGTATTGCCTTCGCTGTCTTCAAATTGTTTTACAAACGCAAATCCTTCTTCCTTTTTCACGATTAGTTCTAAACCAATTTGACTGATGTAATCTTGAATTTCGGTTTGATAATTCACAATATCTTCCCAAACCTTAGAAGCTCTTTGGACGGAACCTTTGAGCAACTTTACGATTGCTTTGGAATACGGTTTTAAGTTGCTTTCTAAACTACTCATCTGGTCAAAATTATTTCAGGTATCAAGATTGATTTTTTATTTTCCATATCAAATTCTATTCGTTGTTTTTTGACTGGACTTATTGTGTTTTTGAAGTCTTTTATGATTCCAATATACCCAAAAATCTCTGGAAGTCCCTTTTCAATTCCTCCAAAATGCTCAATCACTTCTCCTATCGTTGTCTGCGATTTTTCTTTAAGAACCTCTTTTATTCTTTTTCGTAGCATTTCCTTGTCTATTCTAAATTGAGCATAAAGTTTGTTGCTCTGTTCTGAATTGGAAATATCTTGATTCGCCAATTTAGGATTTACTTTGTAAATAAGTCCCTCGTTTTGCTCAAAAGTTAGTTTTCTCTCAAAGGGAATATTGATGTCAATGTCTATTTCGAGCTCAAAGGAAATGTCAGGTTTTATTTTTGCCTTGCTCAATTCGATTAAGGACTTCTTAATATCTTGAATAATGTTTTTTGTAACTTCCGATTTCGAGGCTTCGCTTTCCCGAATTATTCTACTCAATTTTTCCGCCATCTTATCGTTGGCTTTCGATACTTTTTGACCAGAAGAATGAAGATGTTTTTTCATTTCTTTTAAAAAATAGTCTGTAATCTCAATTTCTTTTTCTTCGAGAGTTTTATACAATTCCTTTGTCAAGTTTCTCCATTCATCTTGCAATGCAGGTGTTAGAATGAATGTGTAAAAAGCATAAAAACTTTTTCCTTGTGGGCTATTTTTTAATTCGTCTATGGCATCAAAAGTAAATTCAAGAATGTGGCTTTTTGTCAAGCTGCCCTCCGCGTGTTTGAGATAAATATCTTTGGTTATTTCTCTGAAGTTGTCTTCCACTTCTTTAAAGTCAGAAAGCAATTCCTTAGCGGATTTGGTCAGCTCATTAAAACGAGGAACTATTTGAAAGTCCTCAAATACTTTTACATTTTCTCCAATTTTAATTTTTTGTATTTGTTGTTCTATTTCAAGTTTTTTGTCTTCCAGTAATTGTATTCGTTTTTCAACATTTTCATTGGTAAACTCAACAAGTTCTTTTAATTGATTGAGTATGTTTTTGAACTTTGATTCAGCCCCAATATATTCTTCTTTTTTTAGACTGGAAAGCCAGTCCAGTGTTTTGCTGGAGTGTGATGAAAGTTCATAATATATTTCACCTGTTTCGTCTTGGTAGTTTGTCAGAAATCCTTTGTTTGTCCAATTTTGAACATATTTTTTAGCTTTAATTTCATAGTTGTCAGAAAATAATATTTCACTTTCCTCATCAATTTCTACTTGGGCAGATTCTAAATAGTCTGCCAGTTGGTTGTGTATTTTTTCTGCCGAAATTGCACCTTGTTGATTTGAAAAAGTATTGACTAAAAAAGTGACAATAACCTCTCTGTTCCGAAGTTTCAGGATCTCAACGCTTGGCGAGTTGTTTAATATGTCTGCTATTTTTGAGCTTTCTATCATTGGTTTTGCGAAGCGTTGTGTGTTAGCAAAATATAAATTTTTAGGTTTTGCCATCGGAAGTCAAACCACAGCCGAATACCAATAAAAATGCTAATTGCATTCCTGCCTGCACAAAAACCCGATGTTAGTGACTGTTTTTTTACAGTCCCGGTATTTTCAGGTTTTTATCCGCCAACTCAGCCGCTTGTTGTATTCTTTTGGCTCTTGTTTCCGATGATTTGGCTAATTTTATCCATCTCAATATGAATCTTTGGCTCGACGCTCCGAATGTGTTGAAATTATTTGTTGCATTTTCGTACTCACCGAATACTTTTATGAAGTCTTCGGGTTTGATAAGTGCATCTACATCGTCCATAAAATCCCAAAGTCCTGCTGTTTTGGATTTTAAAACGGCTTCTTTGCCCGCGTTTGCTACCAGCCCTTTGCTTTCTAATTTTGCGTATCGGTCTTTGTAGGTTTTTGTCCAGTGTTCTACCTTTCTGGGAGCTATTAGTTGCATTGTTCGGTCGTCGTCCAACTTGCGCCTGATGCCGTCAATCCAGCCAAAGCAAAGCAATTCGTCCAATACTTCTTGCACAGAAACGTACTTGTCGGGAACTTGTTTTTTGAAAGTTACTAACCAAATACTTTTTTGCTGCGCATGATTTTCCAAAAGCCACGCTCGCAGTTGCGCTTGCGATGCTATTTCTACTTGTTCAAAATTTTCTGTTTTTACCATTGTGCCGCCGTAGTTTTGTTGATTTTTTTTGTACTCAAAATACATAGAATTGCAAAGGAATGAAGACGTAAATTATTAGTCATCAGATAGCTTTTATTTTGTTTTCTCGCAAATTAATTTTGTTTTAGGAAAAATAAAATCTTTGCATTTTGTAGATTTATATTTTCCAACGTAAAGATAATAATTTTCTCACCTCTTACCAATTTTAAGGTGTCAAAAAGCCTACCAAACCGCTTCTTACTCTGTGAGCCTTTTCTGTAAAGCAGCAAAAGAAGCAAAAGAAATCATCTGTCAAAATGGTTTATCGAATGACTTTGTTGTGAATGGTAAATAATTTTACGAATCACCAACCGGCGAAACAACAACAAATAATCCATTAACGATAAATAGTTGTAAGTTTTTAGTTTTTAATTTTTAGTCATCATAAACTATTGAAAATCAACGAGCTATGCCGAATATTAAATGTCATCTATTTAAGTGTAAGAACTTAAGAACTTAAAATAAAACGGCTCACGACAAGAATTTTGGCAAAAAAACTGGCGGACGGAAGTGATTTCAAAAAAAGCCACGACCAACAACGCATCAATTACTTACCCAAAAACCACCTCACAACTCCCCCAAAACCAAAGTCCCAATAAGAGCTGCGCTCTTATTGGGACTTTGGTTTTGGGTCACTTTTTATTTCGGATTACCTCTTCTATTGTTTTTGAAAAATATCGATGCTCCAGTTCCAATACTTTACGAGCAATATCGGCAGCTGTGTCGCTTTGGAGGACGGCGCAGGTGGCTTGAAAAATGATGTCGCCTTCGTCGTAGTTTTCGTTGGCATAGTGGATTGTGATGCCCGTTTGGGTCACGCCCGACGCTTTTACCGCTTCGTGGACGTGGCTGCCGTACATTCCTTTTCCGCCAAAATTGGGCAGCAACGCAGGGTGAATATTGACGATTTTTCGCTCAAAAGCCTGCACCAAATAGCGCGGAACTTTCCACAAAAAACCCGCCAAAACGATAAAATCAATATTTCTATCTCGCAGGGCGGTCAGCAGCTGTTCGGTTTCATAAAAATAACTGCGCTCCACGATTTTCGTTTCGATGTGTTCGGCGCGCGCAGCCGCCAACACCAGTGCGTCCGCCTTGTTGGAAATAACCAACCGAACCGCAATATCGTCGTGGTCGCGAAAGTAGTCTATTATTTTTCGAGCATTGCTGCCATTGCCAGAGGCAAAAATTGCGATAGAAGTCATCTTTTTTTTGAACAAAATTAGCTAAAGAACGCGTCTAAAATAAACTACTTATTTTTTCTGCTAAATTACAAACAATCACTGCGTTATTTTTTCGTTACAACGCCCTGCGTTGCGCCTCAAAAATGTCTTGTTATTGTTTGAATTGATTGGAAAAAATTGAGTACTTTATTTTTTCTTCATTCCTAAAAATTACTCCAATATCATTTTCCGAACCGCATTTCCTTGCTCGGACGCTACTTCGTAGTACAAAACGCCACTGCTCGGAAGGTCTTTGCGGTACAACATTATTTCGTTGTAGCCCTCCGAAGACTCGAGCCGACGGTCGTATAAAACTGCTCCTGCTACCGTAAACACTCGCAGCCGGACGCTGCCCGCCTTCGGAAGCGCGTAAGCAATTACCGTATTTTCGGCGAATGGATTGGGGCGATTTTGATACAGCTCGAGCTTGCTCTCTGCCTCCGCAACCTGTCCGTTGGCTTGACGGAATTGAATCTTTAAGTCATATTTTTCTATTGGCTCGCTTGCGGCAGTCTGTCCGTATGCTTCGTTGGCGAGGGCGGTGCTGGCGAGGTGCAAACACTTTGCCCAAGTGGTATTGGTTTTGGCACGAAAGATGAATTTTCCCTCCCAAAGTTGTTGCTTGTCGCTGTTTTGAATGTAAATCATCGGAATTTTTCCTTCGGAAATTTGTTGCGCAGCAATATTTTCCGCTCCGAAGTCAGCAGTATTTTCTACGCCCTCAAACTCCAATGCGTCGGCATCAAAGCCGAGTGTCATCTGCAAACCCGCTATTTTCTTCTCCGACGACAAGGCTACCGTATAGGTTTTTCCTGCCACCAACGCTTGGTCGGCTACCGAAATAGTCAGCAGTTGGGCGGCGGCTCTTTCTGCGTTGCTCGAAGCCACAGCATCAGAAGTTTGAGCATTCCCGTTCAGGTCGCCGATTTTTATTCCTACAAAATTTATCTGCTTGTCCGCCATCAGACTATCCAAAGGGCAGGTTTCGGGAAAAATCGTCAAAAATGGATTGGACGGGTCTGGAAATACGAAATTTTTATCCACAAACCGCCACGAAGTATTGTTCTGAAAACGGCTCACATTCCCCAAAATAAGCTGCCGGAGTTGTACCATATCGAATGTCGTAATCGTACCACTTCGGTTGATGTCAGCGGCGATGAGTTGGTAAGGCGACGTAAACGGCGTGATGCCGAGTATGTGCCGACTCATCAGCACCAAGTCGAAAGTCGAAACGCCATTGAGCGGGTTCGTGTCTTTGGCAGGAGTCACTTGATAGTTGGAACCCGTCAGAAGATTGGTAAAATTGTAATCGCCCGCCGAAGTGGTCAGCACATTCGGAAAAATATTATTTCCAATACTAACATTCACGCCAGCAATATTTTGACCAGATTGGGTCTGAATCAATCCCGAAATAGTCGCACCATTTGCCGAAGGCGGACAAATCTGGCTGTTGTCCTGAATCCGTACCAAAGTAGTACAAAAATCACTGTTGCCCGCGGCGTCTGTGACAGTCAGACGGACGATATTAGGTCCCCGATTGTCGCAAGTAAATGTGTTGGGAGTCAGTGTTTTGACGAGTTGGGCGGCGGCGGTACAGTTGTCATAACTTCCACCGTCCAACATTTCGGGCGTAAGCGCGACGCTGCCCGTAGTCGGCATCAAACTCGCCGCAATACCGTTGATACAAACAGGAGTTGGCTTTTTGCCGTCCTTAATGGTCACCAAATAATCACAAGATTTTATGTTGCCGCAGCCGTCTTCGACCGTCCAGAAAAGGCGATGTTTGCCAACCGATAGTTGGAGATTGATGGTTCTGGAAGTCCCCGAAGTATCAATCGTCCCGTTGTTGTCTTTGTCGATTTTGAAAGTCCAGCGCAGCAAACCGTTAGAAGTGCAGTCATCGGAAGCGGTAGCTTTCAGCGTCACGGCGGTAGCTTCGCACTGAGTGGGCAGCACCAATATCGTCGTGTCGGTACAGCGACTTGTGAAAGTCGGCGCGATAATATTCGATACTTTGATGGTCTGTTTGTAGTCCCAAACGCCCACGCCAGTCACAGAGCCTAACTGATATTGGCACCAATCAATAATCGTCCACTTGCGGATAATCTTGTAGCAAGACGGAGCTTGGATAGGAAAAACTTGGTCGGCGTAGGTAATAGTCAGCGAGTTGCAAAGGGCGCGATTGTTCAAAATTTTTGGTTCGCCTGTCGTAACGGGTTGAGTGGCAGCTCCGCAAGCGGTCGTGCTGATGTCGGCGGGCCACTCTACGTCGTCGGTAGGGTCGAGAGTGTTTATTTTATTAATAAAAAATGGGCTTGAATTTTTTAGCGTAATGGTCTGGACGCAAACGGCGGTCAGCCCTACTCGGTCGGTTGCTTTCCATGTGCGGGCGATAGTTCCCGTTCCGCAAGCCGTGAGGTTATTTTGGTCGCTGTGCGAGATGCTGGCTTGGCAGTTGTCAGAAGCAGTTGCTACGCCAGTGATTGCTGTGTTCGAGTAGTTGGTGTTGCCACATTCGAGGGTCAAGTTGGCGGGACAAAAAGTTATGCTTGGGGCTAATTTGTCTTTCACCGTTATTTGTACCGTACAAGTGTTGAGATTGCCGACTGCGTCGCGAACTCGCAACACGACCGAAACCGTGCTATCCACATCGGCACAGTCGAAGTGAGCCAACGAATCAAAAGGAATATTTTTATCCAATCTTCTTATTTCAAAACCTTGAATCCCGCAGTTGTCGTGGCTTCCAGCGTCCAATGAATTGGCAAAAAGCATGGCTTGCCCTGTGTTATCGAGGTCAATTTGAGTCAGTTGGGCGCAGACGGCGACTGGCGCGACTTGGTCGGTGACAGTGACTGTAAAAGTACGCGCAGCGACGTTGCCGCAGGCATCGGTAGCGGTGTAAGTGACGACCGTATTTCCAATCGGCAGTCCAGTGGCGAGCCGCGAAGAATCCACATAAACGGCGGGCGCGTCTATGGAAGTTTGGAGCGTCCAGTTGGAGCAAGCATCTGTGACACTCGGAAGCGGTATTTTGAACGTAGCGGTGCAAGCGTTCAGGTTGGTGCTAATCGTGGTATCGCCTTGCGCCACCATGTTGGGCGGCAAAAAATCACCTACTTTGATGAGCTGAACGCCCGTCAGATAAGCTCCCGTGCAGGCATCAGAAACTGTCCAAGTACGGACAATCTTGAAACTTCCACCGCAAGTGTTGATAACAATATCGTCGTAGATAGCGACGAGCGAACAAGAAAAAGCGTTGATAGACGACCCGAAAACCATCGGCTCGCCCGCCGCAGTCGGCGAAGTAGATGCGCCGCACTGAAGCGCGGGCTGCACGAATCCGTCCAAATGAGCCGGAAAAACAACATCTGCCAGCGTTGCTTTTTTGACAAAAATATTCTGAACGCAAGTACTCACATTTCCAGAAACGTCAATGGCAGTCCAAGTGCGGATATAGACGGCGGTGTAGATTCCTCCGCAAGCATATTCCTGAAAAATATCGCTGTAAGTGAGTGAAAACGACTGTCCGCAGTTGTCGTAAGCCGTTGGATAGCCCAACGTGGCTGGGTTGGGTGTTTGGTTGCAGAGCAAAAAAGTATCTCGACAGATGAGTACGGGAGCGGTTTTGTCTTCGATGTGGAGGTTTGTCCAGCAGCGATTTCCGCTTGCGGGGTGCGTGACGCGCGCCACGAGCGTCTGCCCAATATAGTTGGCATCTATGTACGGACTGCTGGGTATGACGTTGCCGAGCGAATCGAGGATTTCTACGATTTTCGTACCTGTGCAGAGCGATGGGTCGCTCAAAAGTACCTCTGGAATGACCAACGCTTTGCAGCTGTCGGCACTTAAAGAAATTTGTACGTCGCCCAGACAAGTCAGAGAACATTGGGCGGTTATTTTTTGGACAAAAAAAGAAAAAAAAGCGACGGCTGCGCAAATTAATAATTTTGGTGCTTTCATCGTTAGTGATTGTTGCAAAATATCGATAAAAAGAAGGAGAGAGCTTTTTATTTTATAAAAATAAAAATTCAATACCTAATTTTAACAATATTTTAAGGTTTGGGAAAATAACATTCTATTTCAAAACAACTCAAAAAATTCCGATAGGGCGAACTGCTGCTTTTGGGAAAACAGAGTCGCTCTACCGGAAAAAGGAAACAGGAGTTTTCGGAATCTCTGTTGATTCGTAATAGCTCGTGCAGTTTGGTTGTAAGTCACTAACGGTTAAAGAAAAAAGTCGTTTATTCGGGTCTGGTTACTCGTTAAATATGCTTTCTCGTGCGTAAGTTGCCGCGTGGATTGTAGCTCGTTTGCTACCCTTCGGCTCGGCTTTTTGGTTAGGGGAGGTCCCATTCCCTCCTTTGAGCGGCGGGACCATCCCATCCCAAAAACCTTATCTTTATAAAAATATCTTGTGTAGAGATATTTTAAATATTTAGCTTTTGTAATGCCGCATTGTCTGCGGATTTTTATATTTCTTGATTCACAAAAAGTGAATATTTTTTAATTTATTGCAAAATCAATTTCTTCGTTTCGGTTGCGCCCTGCGCTGTTTGGAGGCGGTAGTAAAAAACTCCTTGCGTGTAAGGCAAATCTTTTGCGCGGATTGTCAGCTCATTGTATCCCTTCGAGAAGTTGTCCTCTATCGTTTTGCAAAGCCTGCCCGCAAGGTCAAAAATCTCAAATTTCGCATTGGTAGCCTCCGGCAAATGAAACCCAATCGTAGTGGATTCCGCAAACGGATTGGGTTGATTTTGATACAACTCTACCCTTTCGACCTCCGACTTGGCGCGATGATACTGCAAATTCAAGTCGTACAAAGCTCCGTCGTTGGCGTAAGCCTCTGCTGGTGTTTGTTGCGTCGAAAACTGCAAGACCGAACTCAACCGAGTACTCGTTTTGGCTTCTATTTGCAACTCAAAAATAATTTCACCATCTTTGAGTGTCAGACCATTCGGCAGTCCGCCGCCGCCGTCCCAACTAAAATTCAAAATTCCACGCTCTAATTGCAGCCAACCAATGTTACTTTCATCGAACTGCGACAATTTTTTATTTTCTAAATCTTTGATTTTCAACGATTTGCTATCAAATTTGAAAGCACCCTGAAAACCCGATATATTTTTGAAGCCCTTTACTTTCAAAGGAATCCGATATGTTTTTCCTTGCTCCAACCACTCGTCTTCGGCTTCTATGCTTACCGCACCGTCGCTGCTCCGAGTGTTGGCAGCATCGGCACTGTTATCGACATCACCGATTTTTACTGCTATTAAGTTTTTATTTCCCACATTTCCACCCAAACTTCCGATAGAAATTTGTTCCGGAAAATTATCTACAAACGGGTTCGTCGGGTCGCTAAAAGTATATGCTGCATCTACAAACCGCCACGAAGAATTATTAGGCAAAGTATCGTATATCGCCAGTATCAGCTTCCTCAACTCGACCATATCAAAGGTCGTGATAGTCCCAGATTTATTGATGTCGGCGGCGATAATCTTGTAAGGGCTGTTGAGTGGCTCTACTCCCAAGATGTGCTTCCGAATCAGTACCAAATCAAAGGTCGTGACTCCGTTCAGGTATCTTCCGTTGCTGTGTGGCTTGACGTTGTAGCCGCTGTTTTTTGGCAACTGCCCAAACATATAGGCACCGTTAGCGTCCGAAATCGTATCTTTTGTCATCGCTCCGTTGAGCGAAACATCTATACTTTTTGTAAAAATTCCTGTTTCTGTGACAATCGCTCCGCTTATGTTTGCCATATCATTCGGAAACTGGCACGCATTGGAATTGTCCTGAATAAAGACCGTCGAAGTGCAAAAACTTGAATTGCCCGAAAGGTCAGTCGCCGTCAATTTTACGATTTGATAGCCCAACTCATTGCAACCAAAAGTGGTCGGCGTGATGTTGAACTGAATACTCGTGTATGGCGTACAGTTGTCGTTGCTCGCGCCGCTCTCTATCATATTTTTTGTCAAAGTCACCGTGCCGTCGTTTTGCAAAGGAATACTGATTCCGTTCAAACAAACTGGCGTTGGAGGCTTGCTATCTCGCACCAACATTCGGGTCGTAGCCGTCGTAACATTCCCACAACCGTCTGACGCTGTGTAAGTTATCGTATGCGTTCCGGGCGGATAAGTACCGCTCGCGTCTGCTCCGCGTACTGTTGCGTAGGGCGAATTGTTCGTTATCGTTATCGTATTGCTACAGTCGGTAGCGGTTGCCAAAGGCACAATCGCTGCTGCATCGCAATTACTTCCTGTCGCGCCCACCGTCAAATCTGCTGGCGGAGTCAGCACAGGCGCAGTATTGTCTAAAATTTTTATCACTTGTTGGTACGTCCAGATGCCGACATTGCTATTAGAGTTCGGGACGTACTTACACCAATCAATGACCTGCCAGTTGCGAACTATTTTGAAGCAAGCGGGCATCGCTATCGGGTAAGTTTGGTCGAAATATGCGATAGCAATAAGTTCACAATTATTACCCGAAATCACTGGATAACCCGTTACAGAAGTGTCCGTTACGCCGCCGCAAGTAGTTCCGATATAATCCTGCGGAAAAACTATCGTGACGGGTGTAGTGTCTATCTTCGTGATTATCTGCTGGCACGTCCTCGTATTTCCTGACGGATCTTTTGCCGTCCATGTCCGAGTGACTATCCCTTCGTTACAAGCATTCAAAGCCGTAATATCTTGTTTTACAACACTTTGAACGCTACAATTATCGGTCGCCGTTGCGAGTCCTGTGAGCGTTGTATTCGTAAAATCATCAACACAGTTTATCGTAATATTCGGCGGACAAGTGATAGCGGGATTGATTTTATCTTTCACCGAAACATTTATCATACAGTCATTGGTGAGATTCACATTGTCATACACTCGCATCGCCACCATGACTGTCCTACCTATATCCGCACAAGTAAAGTTCACAATAGAGTCAAAATTGATACTATCCCGACTCACTCTAATTTTTTGAATCTGACAATTATCGTGACTTCCATTGTCGAAACTTACTGCATTCACAAGCCCTTGTCCGTTACTTCCAAGCGCAACCTCCTTGTATTGGTTGCAAACCGCAATCGGAGGCTTATTATCTACTACCGTTACTGACATCGTGCAGGTAGAACTGTTGTTGCAGGCATCTTTCGCAGTATAAGTGACGGTGTGAACACCTGTCGCAACTGTCGTAAAAGGTCCTAAACCGTTGCCAAAACTCGCCGTCGCCGTGATTGTCACTGCCGAGCAATTATCCGTAGCCATTGCTGCGGGAAGCGTTACTGTTGCCTGACAATCATTTGCTCGTGTATTGGCGGTAAGACTTGCTGGACACGAAACGGTCGGAGCCTGCGTATCTTTAATCTTTATTATCTGCACACTTGCCAAATATTGACTTGCGCACCAATCAATTACTCTCCACTGTCGTAGTATTTTGTAAGACCCAGTGCCACAAATCGGCACTATTTGGTCGGTATATGAAACCGCTAATTCACAAAAACCAGCATTGTCTATCGGTATATTTACTACCATCGGCGAGCCTACGAGTGTCAAATCCGTTGGACTTTGTCCGCACTGCAAACCGGGTCTTGTAATATCGTCCAAATTATCTGGAAACTGAACATCTGCCAGTGTTGCCCTCCGCAAATACACATAATGGAAGCAAGTAGCAACATTGCCGTAAGCGTCAGCAGCCGTCCAAGTTCTTTTTATTTTCGCCGTAATAACCACTCCCGTAGGCGACACAGAATTGCAAGGCAAATCTGTAAAGACATCGGAATAAGCCAAATTCGCAACCCCAACCGTAGAGCAATTATCCGAAACATTGGGATAACCGATGACCGATGGCGCAGTTGGTTGATTACAAAAAACATACTGGTCGGTACACTGTATAACTGGTGGAATGTTGTCTTTTACATACACTCTTGTCCAGCAAGAATTTCCTGAACCTGCGTCCCTGACCGTCGCCGTAATATTTTTTCCGATGAGTGCGCACGTCGCTATGTCGCCATAACTGTTGCCCAAACTATCTTTAAGCTCGACCGTCAATGCACCACAACCCGAAGGAACACCCTGCAAAACAACGGCAGGCGTAACCTGTGTTTGACCTGTCTGCGAAAGCGCAATCTGAACATTGGTACGACACGAAAGCGCGCACTGTGACCAAATTCGCTCATGGTGCAACAAGTTGAGCAATATAAAAACTATACCTATCCTTACGAATCGGAAGTTTCTAATTTTAGGTTGTCGAAGCGCATCTGCCATAACAGATGCACCGAAATCGGGAGCATTGAAACGCTTTGGGCTCATGGGTAAAAATATGTAAGGTTTTTGAGAAAATAACAACCACTGTCACCACAGAACGACTCAAAGCCGCGCTACAGAAACCATTTATTTTCTATCTTAAAATAAAAGACAAAACAATTTAATGTTGGTCGAGCGAGTCGCCAATTTTTTTGTACCTCTCGTGAGAATACTTTCAAACCAAAAAATGCTGTGTAAAAATGCTGGGAGAGTCCAAAAGTCAAAATCTAATTTTTAGACTTTGAAAATTGTGTGTAGCTTTCAGGACTTTCTCAAGTATGTATTAGACTGTGTAGAATAATTAACTTGTCATAATTTTTATAAAGGATAAATCGGTTCAAGGAAAAATAATTATCGTCTGTGTAATTGGGTCACGCAGACATATTTATATATTCAAACTTTGTACCAATTATGCCAAAACACATTAAAAAAAATTAATATTCGTAAAATAAATTTTTGTTTTTATCGCAAGTGCCTGATAATCAGTTTTTTAATATTATAAAAAAATTTAATATTATTTTTTCAAATCGGAATTGATTTTGGCTTTTGGGATAAAAAACGCGCGCTGCGCACTCACAAAGTTCTTTTGGTCTTGTAAGACTGCGACTATTTTCGTATCTTTGTACCAATATAACGCCTAATATTTTATGGAAAATATTACTTACGAACAAGTATTGGCATTATTTGCCGCCACCGACGCGCGAATTGCTAAAATAAGTGCAGAAACTTCTGCCGAAATCAAGATGCAAATTGATAAAATCAATGCAGACTCCGTCGCTCGAATTGCCGAAATCGATAAGGACTCTGCTGCTCGAATCGCCGAAATCGATAAGGACTCTGCCGCTCGAATCGTCGAAATCGATAAGGAGTCCGCCGCTCGAATCGCCGAAATCGACAAGGAGTCCGCCGCTCGAATCGCCGAAATCGCTGCGCAAACTGCTAAAATCCGTGAAGAGGCAGCCATTAGTGAAGCTCGGTCTGCCGCTCTTGATGCGCGAATGGAAAAAACAGACAAGCAAATAAAAGCAGTTTCTAAACAAATTGCGGACGTGACGGACTCTATGGGTCGCTTTGCGGAGGAGCAAGTGCGCCCCAAAGTGGATAAACTTTTTAGAAAAAAAGGCATTCATTTAGATGAAATTTACAGCCGTGTGGCTGTAAAAAAAGAAGGTGTTTTTCAGTTTGAAATAGATTTACTGTTGGTCAATACGATTTATTCGGTCGCAGTAGAAGTAAAACACACGCTTCGCCAGCGCGATATAGACGAACATTCGGCGCGAATGGACAAGCTCAAAAAAATGTCGCACCGAGTGATAAAAGGTACGACCATTTATGGCGCAGTGGCTGGCATGGTGGTAAGTGCAGAAGTAGAAAAATACGCCATTAAGAAAGGATTTTACCTCATCAAGCCGAGCGGCGAAGGCGTAAAAATTGGTAATAAAAAAGGATTTGAACCCAAAACTTGGTAAGGAAAAAAGAAAAATAAGATACTTTCCTCCATAGTTACCGAATAAAATTTTTGTTGTAGTTTTATGATTAATCACGTTTGTCACCTCACTTTTCGCCCCAGCGACGAGCAGCATCTGGTTCTTAAACAAGAGTGTAGCGTTCTCGCCGATGGCGACTTTGAAGTTTCGATGGTTGCGGTAGGCGCGCTCGTCGGGCATCGCGAAGATATACACCTCTATAATGTGGCGTTTCCGAAAAGTCGCTGGCTTCGAGGGCGCAAACTTCTCAAAGCTATCCAGCAAAAGTCACTCGAAATAGATGCGGGCATCTACCATCTGCACGACCCCGCGCTGCTTGGGATTGGTAAAAAGCTGAAAAAAGACGGTAAAATAGTCGTTTATTCTTCGCACCGCGACGAACCGTTGGCAAAAATAAAGAAACATTGGCTGCCAAAATTTTTGAGAAAAATTCCCGCAGGAAGAATAGCAAGGAAAGAAAATCGAATTTTTTACCTCTTTGATGGTTTGGTAGCAAGCTCCACAGCACTCAAAAAGCGGTTTTTAGCCTTTCACAGCGCAGTCGTGGAGGTATCAGACGACCCCAAAACTTGGGAATCAGAATCCAAAAAACTGTTGGTACTTTATCGCAAATTGGTGACTCGTGAGCGGTACGGATACTCATAAATAGTTTTTAGTTTTTAGTTTTTATAAACAGTTGAAAATCAACAATTTATATCGTACCGCAAATATCGTTTGTTGAAATTTATTTACCAAAACAAGTCTATTGCTTCGCTTTGACTTCCCCCTTGATGTACAGAATACTGCGCAAATTGGGTTCGCTGTTGTCGTAAAGCACGATTCCCTGCTGCAACTGCCCCAATTTTTTGGAACTATTGAACTCTACCCGAACCGTAGCGGACGCACCCACCGCAATCGGCGTATGCGGATAATCCGCCACCGTACAGTCGCATCGGGACTTTGCACCCGAAAAAACAAGCGGATTAGAGCCGATATTGGTTACTACAAATTCGCCAGAATAGATTTTTCCCTCCTCCATCTCCCCAAAGTCAAACGTCGTTTTGTCCCAACTAACAGAGGTCAAAATAGCGGCGGTTTCTGCCGAGTCGGCGTTTATCTGGGCGTTGGGTTGTAGCTTAAGTTTGGCGTATTCGAGGACGAATTTTTTTTCTTGGGGCGATAGATTGGCAAAAATCTTGCTGATGGCATCGTCCAAATCCAACTCTTTGAACTGCCGCGCGTACGCCAGCACCTGTTGTTTTTGGGCAATATCGAGTTCGGGAAGTATTTTTTTGAGTTTCGTTGGGTCAGTTTCCGTCTGCGCCGAAGCACTTACAAAAATCAAAATGCCAAGCAATAGGAGTAGCCAACTTTTCACAGAGAGAGTGTTTTGTTCTGAATAAAAAAACCGATGAAGTTCGCAAAAATAGAAAAATCATATTAAAAAATCATATAATTTATAAAAAAATATTTATTAAAGAATGAGGAAAAAATCAGGCACTCTAATTTTTCCAATAAATTCGATTAATAATAAGGCATTTTTGAGGTGCAACGCAGGACATTGAACCGAAAAATAACGCAGTGATTGGTTGTAATTGAGCAAGAAAAAAATAAGAAGTTTATTTTAGATACATTCTTACACTTAAATAGATGACATTTAATATTCTACATAATTCATTGATTTTCAATAGTTTATGATGACTCAAAATTAAAAACTACTTATATTCCTACACTACAAAATTCTGTAAAAATATCTTCAAATATTCATTCGGATTTTAAATTCTTTGGGTAAATAATTGTTACTGCGATTGCCCAAATTTTTTATCCAACCCAAATTCAAGCCTTCGTAACGAACCAAAAGCCAACCTTTGGGAGCATTTGTTGGCGCAATTTCTTCTTTTTTCAAAAATTTCAGCGCAGTTGCTTTGTCCAATTCTATCGAAGGCAAGTCAGGGTGAATCGCTACGCTCAACGCAAGCGCGTGGCTCGGGATAAAGTCTTTTCCCTTAAAACTTCCAATCTCCAAGCCCAAAGATTTGCGCTGCAAGGCAGCATCAATAAGTTGAATATTCCTAATTTGTGACGTACAAACAGCGACAATTTCTTGGTTGTGTTTCAAAAAAAAGGAAAATTCATCAGGGAATAAAAAATAAGGCTTCAAGATTTCGACCTGCGCCTGCGGGAGTTTTTGTAGATTAGAAAATTTTAAATTTTTTGGAATTATTACTTCTGCCGATGCTGATTTTTTTCGCAGAGCCGACAAAAAAAAGCCTTCGCCTTTCGTCCTGTGTGGATAAAACTGGTAGCCGTGCGTTTTTTCTACGATGTTCCATTCGACTGGAAGCTGCAACTTAATTAGCTCAAAATCAAACTCTTGCATCAACCAAGCGATATTTTCCGAATTTTCGGCATCGTTGTAGGTGCAAGTGGAGTATAAAAAAACGCTGTCTTGTTTGAGTAATTTTACCGCCTCCGACAAAATTCTTCGCTGCCGCGCGGCGCAGTGCTGCACTGCTTCGGGCGACCATTCGCCTGCTGCTGCCGCATCTTTTCGGAACAGTCCTTCGCAGCTACAAGGAGCATCTGCCAGCACAAAATCAAAAAATCCCGTCAATTTTTCAAGATTTTCTACCTCGTGGTTACAGATAATTGTGTTCGATAATCCAAATTTTGTGACATTTTCTTTTAGCACTTCCACACGGCTCTTTATTACCTCATTCGCCAGTAACAAACTGTGTTTGGAGAGCAGCGAAGCCAGCAAAGTCGTCTTGCCGCCCGGCGCAGCGCAAAGGTCAATTCCGACCACATCTCGCTCCAAATCAATGGCTTGTCGCACGGCTTCCGCCACAAACATCGAAGAGGCTTCTTGCACATAATACGCGCCCGCATGAAACGCAGGGTCGAGCGTAAAAATAGGTCTTTCGGGGAGATAATATCCATCTTTGCACCACGCAACTTGCTCTAAATCAACATTTTGCGCAGCTTTCTTCAAAATATTATACCGAATACTGACAGGCGACGGCAAGCGCAAAGACTCCAAAAAGCGGTCTGATTCGTCGCCCAAATCGGCTCTAATTTGCTTCTCAAAAGCCGCAGGCAACGAAAGAGTCGTCATAAAAATATTTTTTTAGTCATTTTGTGACGTTATATAAGATTTGATAAATCCCCATTTTTCGCAAAAAGCGCATCTACTTTTTCTTTCACTTTTTTGTCCACCACCAACGGCGGCGCGTGGTGCGGCTTGATGCGAGCATCTATCACCAAAGCACTTCGGCAGCCCCAATGTTTGTATTCCGTGAACGCATCTACGCCGTGAATATCGTGCGACGGATTGGCGCGGGTGAACGTAGTCCACACAAAATTATTGACTGTGGCAGCCGCAAACGCACTGTCATCGGTCAAAATAATCAACGGAACTTGCTGCAAATCAAATCGTTGCAAATATTTACACAAGTTTTCTGCTTCTTCGTAGCTGCTTTTGGAGTCCGAAAAAACAGGCGATTGAATGGCTAAAATCCCGCGTTGAATGAACACAGGTTTTGTGAATCCCCCGGGCAGCGAAAAGTTATCGGGCAGCTCGGTAGTCAGCTCGCGCAGTTTTTTTCCGCAGCAAGCCATGATGACTTTCGAGCCTGCATTCCAGCCCGAACCCGAATAATCCAGCGTATCCATCGTAGTTTTGGTCTGAAAATGCAAGTCGCGTTTCCAGTCAATTCTTTCCAAAATGTGACAAAAAAAGTTGCCGATGTCGTGTGTGTCCAATTTCGGTACGTCGCCCGTCGCCGCAATGATAAGGAATTTTGCCAAAGAAGTCTGTCCACTGCCCAAAATTCGGTTCGCAATGGTCAAAATTTCCTCCGGCTGCCGCTCCCGAAACGGCATATATCGCTCCTGCCCAATCGCCAGCAACAACGGGTGAACGCCCGCCGCATCAACGGCATTTATCTCGACCAAACCCGGAAACTCTTGCGGCGCGAGGTCTTTCACGATTTCGTGAATCAAAAATCCAAAACCGCTGTCTTCCGCAGGCGGACGACCGACGACCGTGAAGTGCCAAATTGCATTTTTGCGATAATACACTTTTTCAACGTCCATCACCGGAAAGTCGTGCTGCAAACTGTAATAGCCCAAGTGGTCGCCAAACGGACCTTCGGGCTTTTTTTCGCCTTTCCGAATCACGCCCGTAATGCAAAAATCAGCGTCGGAGGAAAGCGTAAAACCATTCACGACATCGTAGCGAAACCGCCGCCCGCCCAACATTCCTCCAAAGGTGACTTCGGGCAAGCCTTCGGGCAACGGAAAAATCGCCGCCAGCGCATGGCTCGGCGGTCCGCCGACAAATATGGACGCACGAAAAGGCTCATCGAGCGAATTATATTTGGTATGATGAACGCCGATGCCGCGATGCAACTGGTAGTGCAACCCAATTTCTTGGTTGTTGAGGTACTCATTGCCAGAAAGTTGTATTCGGTACATTCCGATATTGCTGCCCATCACGCCGCGTTTGTCGGGGTCTTCGGTATAGACTTGCGGCAGCGTGACGAATGCGCCGCCGTCCATTCCCCAAGATTTTATTTGCGGCAGTTGGTCAATCGTAGTCGTACCGAAGCGAACAGGCGTACCGAGCCGACTCCGCAGCGGCAACGCCGTGAGAGCCGTGAGCGGCGCAGAAGCATAGCGAAGCGGATTTTTGAAAAATCGGGTTGGGTCAATTTTCAGCTCGACCACGCGCTGGACTTTGTCCAACGTATGCCGAAAAAGCCATTTCGCTCGCTCATTGGTGCCGTAGATGTTAGAAACTGCCTGAAACGGACTTCCTTTGACGCGCTCGAACAAAATCGCAGGTCCGCCTGCCTCAAAGACGCGGCGATGGATTTCCGCCATTTCGAGATTGGGGTCACATTCTATTTTGATGCGGCGCAATTTTCCGTGTCGCTCCAAGTCCGCCACACAATCCGCCATACTTCGATATGCCATTATTTTTATTTTATCTTTGAAACAAAAAAAAATGTGAGTAGTTTTGTGGGTGAATAAAAAATAACTTTCAACCTATGGAAAAAAATAATCCAAATACCATCACGCGAATCGTTGCCAAAGGACTTTTGGGCGATTTGGATTTGGAGTGGCGCGGCTTGCATCCAGATGTAAATATTTTGCTCGGCGAAAACGGTACGGGTAAAACAACTTTGTTGCGATGTCTGTACGGCGTGTTCAACATGGACAAAAAAAATATATTTTCCCATATTCCAGCGACTCAACTTATTTCTCCGACTTTTCCTGTCATCAAACCAGACCCGATTGAAAAAATTATCAAGCGCGTCGAAGTTTGGGGAGCTGAATCGCTTGCGAAAGGATATATTTTTTCAAATGGATTAAAAACTAATTTGTCGCCGCAGACTGATGCCAAAAATTATAATGTCCAACTTATCCAGACTTTTGATACGGAACTAAAATATCGAAGCGAATTTGCTGACGATAATAAGCCATTTTTGAGGACAGACTTGGACAAAACATTGGATAATTTGATAGACGATTATATTGAGTATGTGCTGAACCAGACGCAAAAGGCACTCGCGAAAGAAAAAACGCTCGGCGAAGCGTTTGCAAAAAAAGATATGTTTGTTAACCGCCTCAACGATTTTTTTGCGCCGACGGGAAAAACGGTCAATCTAAAAGAAAATCGCTTGTCATTTTTGCTTCATGGACAAAAAAGTATATCTCCTTACGAGCTTTCGGCGGGCGAAAAACAGTTGCTCATCATATTGCTAACGGTACTTTGTCAAGACGAAGCGACGAGTATTTTGCTGCTCGACGAACCCGAAATCTCGATGCACCTCCGTTGGCAGTACCGATTGATAGAGGTTATTCGCTCTCTGAACCCAAATTGTCAGCTTATCATTGCCACTCATTCGCCGAGTATTTTTACAGACGGCTGGAACGACCGCGTGTTTTGGATGAGTGATATTTGTAAAAAAACAGACACGGCTGTACTATGAGCGCGAAACCTACTTTGGAAGAAGAAGCCAAACGTTTCAAAAGCGAGGTGTTTGCTTTGCACAAGCAATCGGGCGTAGCCGTGCGTGTGGAAGGCAAAAGCGATAAAGAATTTTGGACAAAACTGTTGGAGCAAACTGTCCCTCAATACAAATTTGAAGTATTTACATTTTCTAACTATCCAAAAGAAAAAACAGAGGGTAAGATAAACGTACTAGAATACCGACAGTTTGCGGACAAAAATTTGCTGCTTTGTGTGGACAGCGATTACGATTATATTTTGCAAAATGCTGATTATCAACAAAATAAATATATATTAAAAACATATATTCATTCTGTCGAAAATTATGACTGCATTGCGGCAGCGAACCAGAACGAAGCAATAAAAGATTTTTTTGAGAAATATTCAGATATTATTTTTGAAAAGTTAGTGAGCAATTTTTGGGAAATAAAACACAATTCTAATTCATTTTCTACAAAAGAGCCGACAAAAAAATTAACTTTTCAGCCGACCAAGAACTTGGATTACGATTTAGAAGTTCTATCTGATAGATTGGCGAAAGAAAGCACCGATTTTTCAAAAAATACGGACTTTCAAAGTTTCAAACAAGAACTTTATGATTTAGGATTGACGAAAAAAACTGCTTTTTACTTCGTGCGCGGACACAGTTTGGAAGAAATACTGAATTTTTTAGTTAAAAAATATGAAAAATATGAAGAAAATGAAATACACAAAAAATACGAAACAAATGTAGATGTCGCTCTGTTGAGCGATAACTTTTTCTACCAAAAAATACAAAAGGACGCTTCGGCAGCTTTTAAAAAATAAATAAATTTCTACTTTTAGCATCTATGAACACCGAACAGTTTCGCGAATTAGCTCCTACCATCGTCACAGAGCCGGGCGTGTATCGTTTTGTGGACGCAAAAGGTACGATTTTGTACGTCGGGAAGGCAAAAAACCTCCGAAATCGCCTTGCGTCTTACTTCGGGGAGCGCAAAGATAGGTTGGCAAAAACGCGCGCCCTCGTCAAAAACGCCCACCACATCGAAACGACCATCGTGGAAACCGAACACGACGCACTGCTGCTCGAAGCCAGCCTCATCAAAGAGTACCAGCCGCGCTACAACGTGATGCTCAAAGACGGCAAAACCTATCCGTATATCTGTATCAAAAACGAGCGTTTTCCACGCGTTTTCATCACGCGCCGCGTGATAAAAGACGGCTCTACTTATTTTGGTCCGTATGTGTCGAAGCAGCAAGTGTTTATTATTTTGGAACTTATCAAAAATCTTTTTCCGCTCCGCAACTGCACTTTCAATCTTTCTGAAGAAGTCGTAGAGAAGCGAAAAGTAAAAGTTTGCCTCGAGTACCACATCAAAAACTGCATGGGCGCGTGCGCGGGTTTGGAGAGCGAAGTCAGCTACAACGAAAAAATAAGCCAGATAAAAAGTATGCTCAAAGGGCATTTTGCGGCAGTAAAAGGCTACCTGAAAACCGAAATGCAACGCTACGCCGAGCGATTGGAGTTTGAGAAAGCACAACTTTTGAAGGAAAAAATGTTGGCTTTCGAGGATTATCAGGGCAAAAGTACGGTGGTCAGCACCTCGATTACGAATGTGGACGTGTTCAGTATTGCGACGGACGAAAAAATGGCTTATGTCAATTATCTTGGCGTAGCCAACGGCGCAATCATCAGCACCTACACGCTCGAAATGGAAAAAAACTTGGACGACGAAGACGAGCAGGAACTTTTTGCCTTCGGCATTTCGATTCTTCGCGAAAAATTTCGCAGCACCAACACGGAGTTGATTTTGCCCTATCAGATGGAACTTTTAGAAAATGGATTGACGATTACGGTACCCAAAATAAACGATAAGAAAAAGTTGCTCGAGCTTTCCGAAAAAAACGTGCAGTATTATTTGCTCCAAAAAAGAAAAGAAGAAATCAATCGCCAGAGCAAACAAACGTCCGCCGAGCGAATACTCCGCACCTTACAGTCGGACTTGCAAATGACGGATTTGCCGATGCACATCGAGTGCTTCGACAACTCCAATCTGCAAGGGACGAACCCCGTGTCGGCGTGCGTCGTGTTCCGCAACGCCAAGCCCGCCAAGCGCGACTATCGACACTACAACGTCAAGACGGTGGAAGGTCCCAACGATTTTGCTACGATGGAGGAGGTGGTCACGCGCCGCTATCGCCGCCTGCTGGCGGAATCTTCGCCGCTCCCGCAGCTCATTATTATCGACGGCGGCAAAGGGCAGCTCGGCGCAGCCGTCAAAAGCCTGCGCGGACTCGGCATTTTGGAGCGCGTAACGGTGGTCGGCATTGCGAAGCGATTGGAAGAAATATTTTTTCAGGGCGACAGTATTCCGCTTTACATCAACAAAAAATCGGAGTCGCTCAAACTTATTCAGCAAGCCCGCGACGAGGCGCACCGCTTCGGCATCACGTTTCACCGCAACCAACGCTCCAAAAATTTTATCGGCACGGAGCTGACGGGCATCGAAGGCATCGGCGAAAAAACATCTGAAAAACTGCTCTCACATTTTGGGTCGGTCAAAAAAATACAGGAGGCGACGAGCGAGGATTTGCAAGCTGTCATCGGCAAAGCCGCCACCAAACAAGTCATTCGGTATTTTACGAAAGAAAAATTGGAGGAATGAAAAAGGAGCGGGCGCGGGCGTTTTTATTTTTCGGCGCGCAATAATTGGATTTGCTCAATGGTCAAACCTGTGTCTTCTGCAATATCTTCATTTGAAAAACCTCGTTTTAAAAGTTTTTTTGCAATATCTTTTTTAACTTTTGTCATTCCAGTCCGCAAGGCGAAAGTAAGCCGCCCTCTGTCGTCTTGCTCCCTCATAAATACTTTGTCGTATGCCTCCAAGTCCTGTTTGGTCCAGTTATGTTTGTCCGCGTCCTCGTAGGCATTTTTCAAACCAATATCTGTCACACTTTCAGGGATTAAGTTCAAGTTTTCGGCGTTTTTGATAAAATAAACCCACTGGTCAATTATCGTTACTAATTCAGATTCTTCTTTATTGAACTTCGGAAGTTCGATAAAATTAAACTCTATATCCTTTATGAAATTTTCACCCGTTTCTGCATCAATAATTTTGTGTCGGCTGATGTAGTCCTTATTTTGTGTAACTTCAAAATCTAATATCCCAATAAAAAAAGTTGGATTCAGCTTTTCGTACAAATCTCCTCTGTCAATTTGGGATGAGTAACTTTTGGACGCGTAGTACAAAACTCGTTTGTCAAAACCCTCTACTTCGGCGACTTGCATCTCTACGATGTAGCTTTTATCGCTTTGATCTTTGGCTTTTACATCAACAATCGTCACTTTTCCGCCCTTCAACTCTGGTAGTTGATAGGGCGTTAAAATCTCGACCGATGTTATTTTTTTGTCATTTTCCAACAACAAAACAGCATTCAGAAAAGAAATCAGCACTTCTTTTCTGTTTTCGTTGCCGAATATTTTTCGGAAAGCAATGTCGTTTTTTATATCAACAAATTTCATATTGTACAGATAAGATTTTTTTGTGGTGCGTCGCAAGTCTGGTATTCAGAGTGTAGTTATTGCCTCGCAGTTTGCGGCTTGACGCAGCAGCAATACTCTATCTTTCCTCGCGATTACTGAAGAAATTTAGAAAAAATTTGCCACGAGCGGTTATTTTAAAAGCGTCACATCTCCTTGATATTTTTTAATAATTCCTTTACCAAAAGTTACTTCGATGGCATAAACAAACACTTGTGGGACGAGTTCCTGTCCTAAAAATTTTCCGTCCCAGCCTTGTATTTCTACGTTGGGGGCAATATTTTCTACATAGTACACCTGCCTTCCAGAACGGTCGAATATGGACATTTTGTTGATTATTTTCAGATTTTCTCCGCCGAACACTGTAAAATAATCATTGAACCCGTCGTTGTTCGGAGAAAAAATATTTGGAATAAATACTTCATTATTTTTCAGTTTGAGTGCAGTCATCGCAGAGGCTTGGCAATTATTCGTGTTGGTGACAGTCACTTTATAAACAGTCGTTTTGTCTGGCGACGCAACGGGACGCGAGCAGTTGCTACAAGAGAGTGAACTGCTTGGCGACCAGACGTAAGTATAATTTCCGATTGGACTCACATCAGCAAACAAAGAAATAGTGTCGCCCTCAGATACTTGGGGTTGAGGTGGCAGAATGGTCAGCGCAATCGGTGTATCTAAAATTGGCGTGTAGGAAGCTGTAGCCTTGCAGTTGTTGGCTCCTGTTGCTACCAAACTCCACGAAGTGCCGATAATAGGCAGAATACGGAGGCTGCTCGCGGTGTCACCAGTATTCCAGACTACGCTCGGAGCATTCGTAACAGCGGTAAGTGTCAGGCTGTCCAAGTTGCAAAGTGGCTTATTGGGTGCAATCGTGACACTCGGCGCGGGCAGAAATTTGACTACGAGCGTATCGCGAAATTCTTTTGTCTTGCAGTTACTCGCCAAATCCCCTTGCACGGTAATCACATCGCCCTCCTTGACGGTAGCCAAAAACAGTTTTGAACTATCGCCACCTACACTATTTCCATTGACCGCCCATTGGTAGCTGTTAGAACTGTCAAAATATCTATCCAACGGAAAGTATAAGTAAACACTGTCTTTATTACAGATGGGAGAAGATAATATTTTAACTTCTGAAGGCAAATTAAATATGAATAAGGTTGTTCTTTTGCAACAGCCTTCCTTGTTACAGATTTCGTAACCAACCAGAAAATATGGCCATGCTGTGAGATTGGTCGGAGTGAAAGTAATCAGCCCCCTCACAGTGTCCGCATAGGCAGTTGCATCTACATAATTATAGTCTTGAACAATTATTTTTAAAGAACGAATATCTATTTCGCCGGGTATGGTATCGTTTTTTAAAACATCAATCGTCAAACTGGTGCTATCTGCACAAATAAGAGCTAAATCCGTCGCCAATCTAATATCGTTTCCAACTTTTATTGTTTTGATGAGGCTGTCTTGGAGGATATTATTTTTAAAATAATACAGCGTGACGTTGTAGCTTTGAGCGAGGCTATAAATGTGTTCGGGAGCGGCTTCGGAGGAGGTAGCACCATCGCCAAACTTCCAAAATAAAGAGTCTATACCAACAGGATATGCCGCTACGAAGGTCGCAGACTGGCTGGCGCAGGCTGTTTTTACCTCAAAATCCTTTTTATTCTGAAATTCAATATCATAAAATTGAGGAAAGCCAAGACCAAATTCAGAATAGTAAGCATCAATTCTAAAATGAAATGAAGATAAGCCACAACTTTTTCCTTTTTTATTCGGAAAATCAATCATTCGCAAAGATTGATAACTATTACAATAGATTTTTCCATCGGAAGCAAGCTGTAGCTGCCCCGTGTACGGCAATGTATCACGGACGCTGACAGCACTTGCTTCGATATTAGCCGCCTCTAAATCATACTGTTTGAGCAACCATGGTAAGTCGCTATAAGAAGTACCTACAAGTATCGTATGCCTGATGACGGCGTATAAAAGTTTGCTGTTGGGAGAAAACTCTAATGTCTGTGGATAAAAATTAGCCCCTGCAGAAATTGTTTTGAGATTTGATAATTTTCCCGTTGTATTGTCAAAATCATATAAGTCGATTATTGAGGATGTAGATATCGCCAAGGTTTTGTGGTCAGGTGACACTTTTACATTTAACAAGCCCGAGTAGCCCAGCGAATAGTAAATACCAATAGCTTGCTTGTGGTGCAGAATTGGAGGCGAGTTTGCTGTGACTAAATAGAATAAAAATTCATCAGAATTACCTTTGTGAGCAATCACCCAAACATCTCGACCATTGGCGTGCGGAACAGCCGTTAGGTGTTCGGTCACATCAGCTTGCAAAAGATTATTTTTGCTGCTCACACTTCCCAAGCCACCGTTGGCGGACATATCTACTTCTGAATATAAAAGGTCGCTTTTGAATACTTGAGTTTGACTAAGCGATATCCCAAAGATATAATACAAACTGCTGTTTGGTTTTCGTACAATCAAGCCAGACTGCACACCGCCGTTGCAGGTCAACCCTTTTCCATACTGCATAGGTTGCCCAAATTTATCGTAAGCAATTAAGCCGCTCGTAGAAAAAATTAAATTGCCAGACGTGTCAGAAATAGTTCCACAGCCTGACTTCGTTAGGAACTTACCAGCATCGACAAAATGCGGAACGGGCGTACTAAAATTTAGCCCGTATCGAGAGCCAAACATCCAGTTGTTGGCATGAAGACTTTGAGCAGTTGCCCAGCCGCAGCAGGCAAAAAATAGCATCGTTAAAATAGTTTTTTTCATTAGATTTATTTTTGTGGCTTTAACAGAACGTTGGCTTGCGATGAGTGTCAAACCTGTCGATAAAGTTACAAAAAATAATTAACAACGTCACTATAATTCGTATTTTTCTTAAAATAATTAACATTTGAGCTAATTATTTTATCCTTTTCCTCACTCCGGACTTATTTCGTCCAGCGTTAAAAATGTCACATTTCCGAGTGTTTTTAAAAAATCTGTGGGCAGATGGGCGACGCTGCCCAATATCAAAATCGTGTATTTTCTGCCCGCCACGTTGGCTTTCTGGAAAGCTATCAAGTCGGCGGCGGTGGCGGTCGTCAGAGTGTCGTAAATATCTTTTCGGAGGTCGTGATAAATATCTAAATCCTTGCTAATCAGATAGCTACTGTATATTTTGGAGCGACTGATGCGATGGGTTTCGATGCTGTTGAGTACCGAAAGGCGCGCGGTTTCTATTTGCTCCTCCGCAATCGGCATAGTGTCCAAAATATCGTAGAGCGCGGGAATCGCTTCAGGTAACTTGTCGGGCTGCGTGCCTACATAAGCCTGCATATAGTGGGCGCGGTGCGGGCGCGTAGGCGATTCAAAATAAGCGTAGGTTGAGTATGCAAACGCTTTCGACTCCCGTATTTCCTGAAAAACTACCGACGAAAGACCCGTTCCAAAATATCCGTTGTACCAATCCGCCATCACTTTTTGGGACAGCGTGAATCGTGGCGTGCCTTTCGACACCATCAAAACTTCCGCTTGCACCATCGGAAAATCGACCACCATTACCTGATTTTCGTCCGTAGGCAACTCCTCAAACGTGGGCTGCGTGCGTGCCGGCAATGGTACTGGATAGTTTGGACGAAACGGCTCTAAAAGCTTGCCTACGCGCTCAATATCGCTCGTACCATAATAAAAAATGTGATGCAAAGATGTCACAAAACTATGAATTTCTGTCATAAGTTTTTCGCTGCTCATTTGCTGCAATTCGGACTCCGAAAAGTCATTCAGATAAGGAGAATTTTTGCCATAGCGGGCGTAAAAAGCCATCGCCGTGCGAAGGATTTTAGCTTTGTCTTTTTTGGCGTTTTCGCGGTCGGTTAGTATGTCCTCCACGATGTTTTCAAGCACCGTTTCGTCGGGCTTTGCCGAGCGCAAAAGATGCTCCAAAAGTTCCATACTCGCCTCCATAGACTCCTCCAAGCCCGCCAAAGTAATTATACTTTTTTCGTCCTTACTTGTGACTGTCATATTTACGCCTAAATTAAAAAATTCTTGTCTGAGTTGGCTGGCAGAGTACCGCTCCGTCCCCAGATATTCGAGATAATGAAGTGCCAACGGAAACATTCTATCGGTGTATTTACCGCGCGCGATGATGTAACTCAAAGAAAAAAGCTCATTGGTCGTGTTTTTTACTGCGTCTAATTTCCAGTTATTTTTTAGGACAATGGATTGGATTTCGGACTGATAATCAACGAATTGCGGTGTAAGCAAAGGCGCATTCACTGCCAATAATTCTTTCGCAAAATTTGTAGCGTCATCTCGATTGACTGCGATGGGCGTGATAGACGGTTTTTCAACTTTCAATACCGAAGTGTCCTCGCCCGTTTTTTTATGGATAGACACATAATTTTGTTCAGTCAAATACTGATTGACAAAATCCATAATTTCCTTTTTTGTGACATTTTCCCAGCGTCCAAAACGCTGCACATAATCCTCCCAATTCAAATCTTTTCCAAAAATATTGGTCATCGCTTTCACGCGTGACGAGTTGGATTCGTTGGCTTTTATCTCGCTGATTTTGAGGTTTTTGATGACTCCTTTGAGCAATTTATCGTCGAAATCGCCATTTCTGACTTTCCCCAATTCATCTAACAACAGTCGCTCCGCCTCTTCGAGCGTCTGACCTTCGCGCGGCATAGCGTACAGCCCAAAGAGCGAAAAATCTTTGAAGGCGTAAACAAACGCCGCCGCTTCGAGCGTTTTTTGCTCCTGCACGAGGTCAATATCTATCAAACCCGCCTTACCATTGTAGAGCAAATAGCCCAAAAGTGTCAATAAATCTGCCTCTTTGACCGACAAACTACCTACATTCCAAGCCATCTCCACGAAATCGGCTTCTTGCCCAAACACGATTTTGTGCGTGGCTTGGGCGAGTTGTTTTTGTGCCTTAAATTCAAATTTTGTGACAGGCTTCATTTCATAATTCCCAAAATATTTTTCTGCCCATGCGGTCGCCTCATCGGGGTCAAAATCGCCCGCCAATACGATAGCCATGTTGTTGGCAACATAATTTTGTGCAAAAAATTCTTTGATGCGGACGTGCGACGGATTTTTGAGATGTTCGCCTGTGCCGATGGTGGTTTGCGTGCCGTATGGGTGGTCTGGATAAAGCGTTTCGAGCAATATTTTGTAAACCTTTCGTTGGTCATCGTCCTGTCCGATGTTAAATTCTTCATACACGGTTTCGAGTTCTGTATGAAAAAGGCGGAGCGTCAGCTCCCGAAAACGCTCGGATTCCAAACGCATCCAGCGTTCCAGCTCGTTGCTCGGAACATCGTTGATATATACAGTTTGGTCGTTGGAGGTGTAGGCGTTGGTGCTTTTTGCGCCGATTGCTTTCACGATTTTATCGTATTCGTTGGTGGCGACGAGCTGCGCCGCCGCTCCCGAAACCGCGTCAATTTTGGCATAAATATCTTTCCGCTCGGCTTCGTCGGTCGTAGAGCGGTGCGCTTCGTAGAGGTCAGAAATTTGGTCAAGCAAGCTGCTTTCTTGCGCCCAATCCAAAGCTCCAATTTTGGAAGTCCCTTTAAACATCATGTGTTCGAGGTAGTGCGCCAGCCCCGTAGCGTCCGCAGGGTCATTTTTAGAACCCGCTTTTACCACGATGTGCGTCATCACGCGCGGCTCTTCGTCGTTCACGCTCATCAGGAGTGTCAATCCGTTGCGAAGTGTTGTTTTCTTCACACCCAAAGAATCGTTTGGGACAGTTTGGTAGTCAAATTCGGTAGCAATCAAAGTATATTTTTTTTAAAATAATTTATTTTTGTGACATTTTTTGCGAAATGAAAATAGTTTTTAGTTTTTAGTTTTTAGTTTTTATTCGCATAAATAGTTGATAAATAGTTGATAATCAATTATTTATCAACTATTGTATAATTACAAGTAATTCTTTGCAATTACTTAAATCGTTAGAAATCAACAATTTAACTCACAACTAAAAACTAAAAACTCTTATTCCGCTCGAAACCAATCCGCATACATCACATAATTATTGGCGATGCGCTCGACGGTATTCTGAAATTGCTCGGGCGAAATAGGCTTGATTTTTTTGGCGGGAACGCCCGCATAAAGATGTCCAGCTTCGAGGCGACTGTTTTCGAGGACGACCGCGCCTGCCGCAATCAGACAATTTTCTTCCACCACCGCGTAGTCCATCACGATAGCACCCATGCCCACCAGCACATTGTCGTGGAGCGTGCAGCCATGCACGATGGCGCGATGCCCAATAGAAACGTTATCGCCTATCACCGTGTTCGCACCAAGATAGGTGCAGTGGATAATCGCGCCGTCCTGAATATTGACTTTGTTGCCGATGCGGATACTGTTCACGTCGCCGCGCACGACCGCCTGAAACCAGACGCTGCAATCATCGCCCATCACGATGTCGCCTATGACGGTCGCATTTTCGGACAAGTAACAGTTTTTGCCGAACTTGGGTTCAAAGCCGCGAACTGATTTGATAAGTGCCATATTTTTGCTAAAATTTAAACGTCCATTTCCAAATTTAATTTTGCTGATTGCAGCTCTGCCAGCGCGTGTTGGTCGCCCAATGTACGAGCGCGGTGGACACCGTCTGCATATATCGCAAGTGCTTCTGTATTTTCGTCCAACTCTTCGTGCAACTTGCCGAGATGGTAGTAAAGACCAATATAATTCGGCTCTAATGTTTTTAACTGAATATAATATCTTTTTGCGGTAGCAAAATCCTGCATACCTTCATGTTCTTTGGCGATGGCGAAAAGCAAAAAACCATCGTCGGGACTGCTTTCGAGCATTTGGAGAAGTTGGAGAAGGCGATTGTTCATAGATAGTTTTTAGTTTTATAAGTATCTGATTTCATGTTACGTAAGTATTTTAAATTGATTCATTTGAGCTTGATTTTGTGATATTTTCTTGTCCTTTGTCACTTTTTTTCTTGATAAAAAAAGTAACCAAAAAAATCAAGTGCTCTGTAGAAATTCTAAAGTTTTTGCCTAAAAATCCCGTCGGCGCGCGAA
>JAYUHK010000028.1:0-24409 GCA_043767025.1 Saprospiraceae bacterium
CCAGACTTCAAACAGTTTTCGCTTCGCCAGACGATATTTTTGCAAAAACTTGAATTTCTACAAGGCACGTCTGAAAATACAGTAACATTGAATAAAATACTGCCTTAAATTTTAGTAAAAAAATATTTTGCGTAATATGACTTATGAATGTGTCAAAAATAAGCTACCAATTCCTTATTTTCTCAAAAAAACATTCCGAAAAGCAAGTATATGTTAAGTGAAATAATGATAGCGGTAATCGCCCAAACAATAATTTTTAGGAAAAATTTATTGGCAAAATCGCCCATTTTTTCTGCGTCATTCGTAAAAAGTACCAACGGAACTATCGCAAAACTCAACTGCATAGACAAGACGACTTGACTCAACACTAATAAATTGCTCGTGCCTTTTTCGCCAAACCAAAGGGCGACGATGAAGGCAGGAACTATCGCAATCAGACGAGTCACGAGCCGCCGAAGCCAAGGCTTGAGCCGTATGTTGAGGAAACCTTCCATCACAATCTGACCCGCCAAAGTCCCCGTAAGCGTCGAGTTTTGACCCGAAGCCAACAGTGCAACCGCAAAAAAAGTGCTGGCGAGCGTAGTCCCCAAAAGCGGTGTAAGCAGTTGGTGAGCGTCCATTATGTCTGCCACTTCGTGGTGTCCAGTGCTGTGAAAAGTAGCGGCGGCAAGGATTAAAATAGCTGCATTGACAAAAAAAGCAATCAGCAGCGACGCGGTACTATCAATAGTAGCGAACTTAATCGCCATTTTTTTTCCTTCGGTATCTCGCGGATAGTCGCGCGTCTGCACGATACTCGAGTGAAGATATAGGTTGTGCGGCATGACGGTCGCGCCCAAAATCCCGATAGCAAGATAGAGCATTGTGGGGTTTGTCACGATGGCAGCTTGAGGAATCAGCCCTTGCAAAAGTGGGAACAAGCCGGGCTGCGAGCGCAACACATCGAAGCCAAAACACACGATGATGACCACTATCAGCCCCGCCACGATACTCTCAATGAGCCGAAATCCTTTTGACTGAAAAAACAAAATAATCAGCACGTCCAAAGCCGTAATCACGATGCCCCAAGTAAGCGGAATCCCAAAAAGTATGTTGAGCGCGATGGCAGAGCCGATGACTTCCGCCAAATCGCAGGCGGCAATCGCAACTTCGCAGAGTATCCAGAGCACGAAATTAACGGCGGGAGGATAGTGGTCGCGGCAGGCTTGCGCCAAATCTCGCTCGGCGACGATGCCCAATTTGAGCGACAAATGCTGCAATATGATAGCGAAAATATTAGAAATCAGGACGACTGAAAGCAAAGCGTAGCCAAACTGCGCCCCGCCCGCAATATCCGTCGCCCAGTTGCCGGGGTCCATGTAGCCCACCGCCACCATCAAGCCCGGACCCGTGAAAGCCCAAAGTTTTTTCCAAAAATTAGCGGTGTCTGGCACTCGGACAGACGCATGAACTTCGGGCAGCGACTGAGTCGTATTCACTTTCCGCCACCCTTTTTGAACGGTAGGTATCGTTTCCATTGGCAGAATAATTTGCTCAAAATTAAACAATATTTTGAGTATTGTAGTTTTTGTTCACTTAAAAAAAAACGGGACGCAAACGAATTTTGTCCGCCTCAACACCTAATTAACGTGTTTTTGGGTCTGTTCTTTGCCGAAAATTGCATTATTTTCGTTATTTTTTAACAAATATAAAAATAATACAAATAAATAGCTAATTTTGTATCATCAATTATTTTTTGTAAAAATTTTATACTCTAAAAACGTGGAGCAAGAAAAAAATCAACAGGGCGGAAAATTTGAAAGCGTTTTTTCTTCGCGGTTGCGAGCAGGAAAACGTAGGACTTATTTTTTTGACGTACATCGCACGCGGGGCGAAGATATGTACCTCGTGCTGACCGAAAGCACCAAACGCTTCGACAGCGATTTTTATGAAAGGCATAAAATTTTTCTTTACAAGGAAGACTTTAACCGCTTCGTAGAAGAGCTGAACAACGTAGTCAATCACATCAAAACGGAGCTGATGCCAGACTACGATTACGATGAGTTTACGCGCCGCAATGAAGAGTTTGAGGCGCGTCGGCGCGAAGAACAGCAGCAAATGGAAGCGTCAAGTGACGGTACAAAAAGCAGTCTCGACACGCCGCCTTCGCCCAAAAAACCAAGCCCAACGCAAGACGACGACATGAGTTGGTAACATTCCTTTGCCGCTGCCCTATTGATAAAACCAAATTTTTGACCAATATTTATCCGATTAGCGTTTGCTTTTGAGGTGCAAATTGTTGTGCCATAACTCACTCACCATCAGGGATATAAACCTGTCCATTTGGCGAATTTGAGTGGAAATGTGTACGTCATGCGGAAAGCTAAAATTTTTAGTCGCGACTTCCATTTCCACTGTCGTGCGCTTCAGCGGTAAGTATCTACGAGCGTTTTGAGGCGAAAAGCGGCGTTGGGTTCGTCCGTTTTTTCTTGTGTTTTGAAGAAAATAGTGGTCGAAGACTTGGGCAACAAATCAAAATAATTGTCCTCAAAATGTCCGTTCAAATCCGTTTCTAACTGAATATTTTTTGCCAAACGGTCTGTTTTTATCCGAATTAAATAGCCGCCTGCGGTCGCTTTTACGTCTTTTTCTATATTGACCAAAGGCAGCGTGAGGTCGCGCGGCGCGCCAAAAAAGAAGGTTTTTTCACTCAAAATACTGCTGTCTATTGTATTGGTCAGCGCAATATGCGCCACCACATCAAACCAAGACTTGCCACCGACCAAATCCTCTACCGATTTTTCATACAACAAATGGCTGCTATTGGGCTGAATATCAACTATTTGTGACGTGTCTAACACCATATTTCCCGCAAAATCCATCAGTCGAAAGTGCAGTGTCGCCTGCTCCGTCACCAATCTGTCACTCACGACCTTTATTTTGAATTTTTTATCTTCAATATACGGCGCAACCAAAGTCGGCGCATAGGATTTTTTTACGAAATAATGCATCGCTTTCCAGTTGCCATAATAATCCATACTCGACCACGACACGACGGGCCAGCAATCATTGAGCTGCCAATAAAGCGTCCCCATGCAGTAAGGCATCGCCCGCCGTTGCGCCTCAATACCGACTCTCATACCTTCGGCTTGCAGCAACTGACTGAGGTACAAAAAGCTCTCAAAATCCTTCGGCTCGCGATAATCTCGCTCCATATATTCGTTCACGAGGCTGTTGCCGCGTGGGTGTTTTTGGTGGTTGAGCATTGCGTCGGAGTCTATTTTCCAGTCTTTGGGCTGCGCAAATTTTGCCACAGTTCGCCGCTCCGGAAAGGACTGAAAGCCGTATTCACTCATAAAACGGGGGATTTTTTCCTCCAAAATACTGAACGGTTCTGCATCGTGCCATACGCCCCAGTAATGCGAATCTCCCTCCGTAGCACTTCGCGCATCGCCCCGTCCGAAGCGCGGCGAGGACTCCCAGTAATCCACGCCGTTGGCATATTTTTTCACAATATTAGGCAATAAATTATTAAACAATGCTTGATAATCTTCCCAGACTTTGTTTTTTTGTGACGCTTTTTTGAAACCCATTTGCCAACCCCAACGCTGCCAACCTTCATTATTTTCGTTATTGCCGCACCAAAGCGCAATGCAAGGGTGCGTCCGAAGACGTTTTACGTTCTCTATAGCTTCGTTTTCAACGTTTTTCATAAACGCTGCGTCGCCGGGATACATCGCGCAAGCGAACATAAAATCTTGCCAAACTAAAATTCCTTTCCTGTCACAAATATCATAAAAAATATCATTTTCATAGACTCCGCCGCCCCAAACTCGGAGCATATTCATATTTGCCGCCGCCGCTTGCTCGATTACTTTCTCGTAGCTTTCGTCCGTCAGTCGGCTGTAAAAACTTTCCTGCGGAATATAATTTGCGCCTTTCATAAACACTGGAACGCCATTGAGCTTGAAATAAAAAGTTTCGCCTTTGCCGTCTTTTTCGAGCATCAAATCAATCGTGCGAAGTCCAATATTTTTTTTCAAACTCCCCAAAACACGGTCACTAATTTTCAAATCCACCGCTCCTTGATACATATTTTGTTTGCCCAACCCAACTGACCACCAGCGTCTGGGCTGCTGAATATCTGCATCTAAATTAAAATTATTAGTACCCGCCGAAAGCGTTATTTTTTTTTCAACGTCTTGATTATCAATGTGTAAGGTCAATAAAGCCTCCGTATTGGTAGCCGATTCGATAGCAATAGACGCGCGCACGGTCGCCAATCCATCGTCCAAATGAAGTTGGTGAAGATTAAACTCTACGAGTTTGGCTTCGTTCCATGCCCGAAATTCGATGGGTCGCCAGATGCCAAACGTGACAAATCTCGGACCCCAATCCCAGCCGTAGTGGTACTGCGCTTTGCGCGTCATCACTCGCTTTCCGCCGGGAAGTTCGTAGCCCAAAGTCGCCCACTTTTTACTTTCTATACTATCGGGTGCCGTGAATTTGATGCGCAGTTCGTTGCTCGTATTTTTCAGAAAACGCTTACAATCCACTTGCCAAGAGCGGAACATATTATCGGCAAGCAAGATGGATTTTCCGTTCAAAAAAACTTCTGCATAAGTGTCTAATCCCTTGAAATCCAGTTCGATATGCGAATTTAACAGCACTTCTGGCGATACGTCAAAATAAGTTTTGTACTCCCAACTTTCGCGCTCAATCCACTGCAATTTTTTCTCGTTGTCCCCAAAAAAAGGGTCTTCAATCATCTTCTGACTCAACAAATCGGTATGCACACAGCCCGGCACTTTTGCGTCTGCCCATTTTTCTTTGCCCACTTGCCGAAACTGCCAACCAGAAAGCTCAAAATTCATCGGGGCTGCATCGAGGCGAATTTCGGGGCGAACCGCCTTCAAATACTGACAATTACTGAATAAAAACATAAAAAAGTAGAGTGTAAAATAGTTTTTTTTGAACATAAATTTCAGTTTGAGTGCCTTGAAAAATAATTTTTTATATACGTTGGCAACAGTAACAAAGATAACGTAATTTTGGAGAAAAGTATTTTTTGAAAACAAAAAGTGACAAAGACTCGTTTTAAAACAGTACAAAAAGTTGAAAAATGTTTACAGGAATTATAGAAAAAAAAGGAATTGTGACAGGATTAAAAAATGAAGGCAGTAATATTCATTTTATTATTTCATCTGATATTTCGTCCGAATTAAAGATTGACCAGAGTGTGGCGCACGACGGCGTATGCCTCACGGTAGTAGAAGTGGGCGCAGGTTGGCACCGCGTCACAGCCATCGAAGAAACCCTTTCTCGAAGCAATTTGAGCGGTTGGAAAGTCGGCGGGATTGTCAATTTAGAGCGCGCAATGTTGGCAAACGCCCGCTTGGACGGTCACTTGGTGCAAGGTCACGTGGACACCACAGGCATCTGCACACAGGCGAAAACATTGGACGGTAGCTGGATTTTCTCTTTTCAATATGCAGCTAATACAGATTATTTGTTGGTGGACAAGGGAAGTGTTTGCATCAACGGTGTGAGCCTAACTGTCGTCAATCCGTCTTCCGACAAATTTTCGGTGGCGATTATTCCTTACACATTTGAGCATACCAATTTTCAGGAATTAAAACTTGATTCGGTTGTCAATTTGGAGTTTGATATTGTCGGAAAATACATTGCTCGACATCTGAAAGCATACCAAAATTTTAATAAATAATCAAAAAACGTGACATTAAAATACTTTTGTCACATTTTCGACTATATTTTTTATAATTTCTACGTCCGACTCGTAATAATCGGAGAAAAGAACTTCTCCCGAGCATTGAGTTTGTGAACTTTGTATCAATTTTTTCGCCGACGAATGAATTTCTGTTGCTTGCGTAAATTTCAATAATTCAACTGCGTTTTGTGCCGTCACGCCGCCTCCGGGCATGATAGAAATCCTGTTTTTAGCTATTTTGACGAGTTTGGCTATCAAATCCTTGCCTTCCCAAGCCGTCTTACGACTGCCCGAAGTCAGCACCCGCGTATATCCTAACTCGATAAGCTGCTCCAAAGCTCGTTCAGGCTGGCGCGCGTGGTCGAATGCACGATGACAAACAAGCTCCATTTCGCCCGCCAATTCCTTAAATTGTGACATTTTTTTTAAGTCCAAATCTCCGTTGGGCAACAATGCGCCGACCACCACGCCCGCCACCCCAATTTTTTGGCAAAACAAAATATCCTCCGCCATCGCCTTCATTTCGGAGTCAGAATAACAAAAATTGCCCTCGCGGGGACGTATCAAAACACAAATCGGAATGGTCAATAAGGCTCTACAAGCCAACAAAAGCCCAGCACTTGGCGTGATGCCGCCTTCCGAAAGTGCAGAGCAAAGCTCTATGCGGTGCGCGCCGCCAAGTGCTGCATTCCGAGCAGATTCTATGGAGGCAGCGCAAATTTCTATGATTTTAGTTGCCAAAATTAAGCCTTGATTTTGTAAAAAAAACGTACATTTGCCGATAAATTTTTTAAATAAAAATATATGAAAAATACAACATTTATCGCACTTCTTTTGGTTGGTGCGGCGTTACTTTCTTGCAGCAAAGATGCAAAAAATAAACTAAAATCTTTAGATTTGATGCCGCAAGGCGTGCCGATTTCGATAATGGCGCCCGACAGTGCGGAAGTCAAAGTTTCGGATTTGGTCGTCCAAAAAGATGTCACAATTCAGAAAGGAGAACATTTTTATGTGCAAATTTTTATGTCCGACGCGACCGCCGCCAACGCAAAAGCCCTCAAAGCCGAGCAGCTGGAACAGGTGAAAACAATGCCTTATTTTTCAAAAATTATCCGCGAAGACGACGGCGGATTTTTGTATGAAAATAAAATTGACTCCACTAATTTGAGTTATGGATTCCGCCACGTCCGTATGCAAGGCGATAAAGAATTTATTTTTCAGACGGGTTTGATTGGAAATTTCTCCAAAGAAGATGCCGAGGCAATGTATCAAGCCGTCCAGCCGAAAAAATAAATACAATTTTTAGTAAAAAAATGTCACATAATGCACACATTTATTGATTTTTTTCTTCACGTTGATAAGCATTTAGTCGAGTTGGTTGCCCAATACGGCGTGCTGATTTATGTCCTTTTGTTTTTGATTATTTTTGCCGAAACGGGTTTCGTAGTAACGCCTTTTTTGCCCGGCGACTCGTTGCTTTTTGCTGCAGGCGCATTGGCAGCTATCGGTCAAATGAACGTCTGGCTACTTTATGTCCTTTTGCTCGTTGCCGCGCTGCTCGGCAATACTGTCAATTATGCTGTCGGTTATTTTTTTGGCAATAAAATTTTAGATAAAGGTCTGATAAAAAAAGATTATTTGGATAAAACTCAAAAATATTTTGATAAATATGGGAATATGACTTTGGTAGTTTCGCGCTTTATCCCTATTGTACGCACGATTACGCCGTTTGTGGCGGGAGTCGGAAAAATGAATTATCGCAATTTTGGTATCTACAATATCATCGGTGGTTTTGCATGGGTGACACTTTTTATTTGGTTGGGTTATTTTGTAGGAAATTTTAGTTTTGTAAAAAATAATTTTTCACTAATTACTCTTTCTATTATTTTTATTTCAGCACTTCCCGTCGGCATCTCTATCCTGAAAGGCTATTTGGAGCATAGAAATACTCCTAAATGAGAACATTCGGACTGCTCGGATTTCCGTTGGGACATTCTTTTTCTCAAAAATATTTTACCAAAAAGTTTGAGGACGCAAATATTACTGATTGCAAATACCAGTTGTTTTCGATAGAAAACGAACAGTCAATACCTGATTTTTTAGGCAAAAATTTAGCGTATATTTCTGGGTTCAATGTCACAATTCCATACAAACAAGCTATTTTAAATTATTTAGACGAAATAACTCCCGATGCAGCCGCTATCGGAGCAGTAAATTGTGTGAAAGTTACGAATAACCAAAAATTAGTTGGTTTTAACACCGATGTTTATGGTTTTGAAATTTCTTTGTTGGACTTTATTGGACACCGAGAGTACATTAAAAAAGCACTCATTTTGGGAACTGGCGGCAGCTCAAAAGCCGTAAAATATGTACTTCGGAAAAATAATATTCCTTTCACGTCCGTCAGTAGAACTCCTCAAAAAGACTGCTTGACGTATGAAAATTTAGACCCCACAGTACTTTCAGAATACCAACTTATCGTCAATACTACGCCGCTTGGTATGTCACCAAACACGAATTTTTTTCCTAATATTCCGTATTCCTCGTTGGGTGCGCAACATTATTTATACGATTTAATCTACAATCCTGAAAAAACATTGTTCTTGGAGCGCGGCGAAATGCAGAACTGTAAGACCAAAAACGGCTTGGAAATGTTGTATCTGCAAGCCGAAAAAAGTTGGGAAATTTGGAATAGTCTTTAATTTTTAACAAAAAATTAACTTTACAATATGTCAAAAAAAACATTGGTTATTGGTGCAAGCACCAAGCCTGAAAGAATCTCTTTTCAAGCCATTGAGCGGCTCACACAACATGGGCATAAAGTCGCAGCAATCGGGCTAAAACATGGAACGGTAGCGGGTGTAATCATTCAAACAAGCCAACTTAATTACACCGATATTGATACCGTCACGCTTTATTTAAGCCCCGAAAATCAAAAGTCACAATACGAGTATATTTTGAATTTAAAACCCAAAAGAATTATCTTTAATCCGGGTACAGAAAATCCTGAATTGGTAAATTTAGCTCAACAAAAAGGCATCGAAACCGAATATGCCTGCACGCTCGTTTTGCTCGCTACCAACGCGTATTAACAAAAAAAAACATCTAACTTTGGGTTAGATGTTTTTTTATCAATCAACTTAAATCGTTGATACTGTACAGATTATATAAATATTATGCAGGAGTTTCTTCGCTTGTTCCCGCTGCCGCAGGAGTTTCTTCGCTTGCAGGTGTAGTAACTGGCTCTACCGCCGCAACAACTTCCTCCACAACTGGAGCCGCTACTTCAGTCACCGCGACCGCAGCAACTTCTTCCACAACCGGCACTGCTTCTACCGCCGCCACCACAGGTGCGACCACTTCCTCGACAACTGGAGCTACTGCTTCAGCCACTACGGGAGCAATTACTGCCTCAACAACTGGTGCTGCTGGTGCTTCTTCTACCACAGGAGCGACTACGACAGGAATTGGTTTTGGCTTCGCAACGCCAGAGATGGCTACCAATTTGGCTTTTTTCTCTACTTTCACGGCTTCGGCTCTGCCTGCTACTTTGGATTCTTTGGAGTCTATCCACTCTTTGAGTTTTGCTTCAGCTTGTTCGACTGTCAAAGCACCTTTTTTTACGCCTCTCATCAAGTGTTTTTCGTACATTACGCCTTTGAAACGTAGGATTGCGGCTACTGTATCCGTTGGTTGCGCACCTTTTCCGAGCCACTCAAATGCTGCTGCATTGTCCAAAACGATGGTGGCTGGCTGTGTCATTGGGTTGTAAGTACCAATTTTTTCGATGAATTTTCCATCGCGCGGAGAGCGGGAGTCTGCTACCACGATGTGGTAAAACGGAGCTGATTTGCGCCCTTTGCGCTGTAATCTTAATTTAACCATTACTTTTTTGTTAAAATTTATGTTGAAAAAAAAACGTCAAGACCCACCAAAACCTAAAAATTAGGTAGCAGGTTTTTAACAGAGCGCAAAGGTATTATTTTTTTATGGTAATAAAAAACTTTGTATGCAGTTTTTTTTGGTAAGATGCTTAAAGAACGCGTCCAAAATAAATTACTGTATTCTGACTTGTCTTTTGAGCCAAAACTGCGTTAGATTTTCGTTACGATGCACGGCATCGCGCCTCAAATCTGCCTTGTTTTGACCCAAAATTCTACGTCACAATATTCAGTACCTTATTTTCTCTTCATTCCTTATTTTGAATTGAAAAATTATTTTTTTTAAAAAGATTTTTATATTCTACGGAAGTTGAAAACACTGATTTTAGAACGCTAAATTCTCAAATATGGAAAAATTAAATCATTACGATGTATTTGAAGTAATAGATACTTTCAATATCGAAAAAAATAGAGATTGCCTTGTTTTAAAAAATTGGGTAGCAGTTTCGGGTATTTTTACGCCCTATGAAGCGCAATTTATTGAGCAAGCCCGAAAAAAACTGGAGTTGAAATGGGACGAATGGAACGAGGAGGAACTGAAAATGCACTTTATTAGTATTGTGTTTTTTTTGGCTGAAATTGACACGCCGCGATTGATAAGTACATTTTATGAACGTAGATTGTCTGGTACAGTCAAAAATATTGCGATTTCAGTGATTGTGGATTGTATGTTGGCGATGCCTACGAACTCTGGTCGTCCGAAATTGCCTTACTTTTTTTTGCAAGAGTTCAAACGCTCGCTCGGAGATAACCACGATCCAGAAGGGCAAATGTTAGCGGCAATGATACTTTCACAAGAGTTGAATAAAGACGAAAAACCTTTGTATGGCTGTTGGATACAAGGCAAAAACTGGAATTTTACAGTTTTAAATGCCTTTGAATATTGCGTAAGTAAACAATTTGATGCCACAGATGCTAACGATTTATTACAAATCGTTTTTATTCTACGGAAGTTGAAAACACTGATTTTAGAACGTTAAATTCTCAAATATGGAAAAATTAAATCATAATCTTGATGCTCTAATGGACGTTTTTCAGATAATAGAAGTAAAAAAAAATAAAGCACTTGATACTTTTCTTTCAGTAAAAACAGAGGCATTAAAAACTTCTTTTCAAGAAATTTTCGATATGCTTTTGGAGGAAATCCAAGACAAAGGCGACCAATGGAATGAGGAAGAATTAAAAATGAAATTTATTGCACTTCTTTTTTTTATCTCTGAAATAGAAGAAAAAGGTAAAATTCAAGCCTTTTATGAACGCCCGCTGGTAGCAACTTTGAAAGGACGCAAGCTAAACATCAAGACGGATTGTATGGTGGCTGCGCCGCTTGGAAAAAATACACCTCGCGAACCTTTCTTTTTCCTTCAAGAGTTCAAAAAAGGAAAAGGTGACAAATTCGACCCTGAAGCGCAAATGTTGGCTGCTATGATAATTGCTCAACATAAAAACGAGGATAAATATCCTGTTTATGGTGCTTTCGTAGTTGGCAAAAACTGGGTTTTTAGCGCACTCGAACATCAAGAATATTGCAGAAGTTTTCAGTACGATGCTTCTCAAAAAGATAGTCTTTTGCAAATCGTTTTTATTCTACGAAAGTTAAAAATACTGATTTTAGAACGTTGAGAAATTATGAAAATAGTGGAATCGTTTATTTTTATTCATTCCTCAATTTGCCTAAAAAAAAATTATTAAAAGTTGTCAAGGTTCATTACTTGGCAGCTTTTTTTTATAAAAATTCACTCCATTAACAGCTTCTTTGAATAAAAAATCGTTTATTTGTGATAACAAAAATTATTTAATAAAACTATCAAAGCATGAAAAAGAAACTACTGTTCGTCCTAATTTTTTATTTGAATGTCGATTTTGCACTGTCACAAGTATTCTGGCAAACAGATTTTTCTGCTGCTGGATTTCCATCGGGTTGGACGACTGCCGACAGCTCCACAAATGGGGTGAAAGCACAGTGGAAACGCTGCACAAACCCTACGAGCGGTCGCCCCAACGGACCCAAAATATGGAATGATTTCAATGGGCAAACTTCCTTTCAGGCTTCGACAGCCGCCAACGGATTTATGTTCGTGGACTCCGATTTGTACAACATCAACAGTCCGCACACCAGCCGCTTGACGACTCCGACTATTGATTGCAGCAATCGCTCATCGGTTTGGTTGCAGTTCCAAACTCATATCGGAGTTTATAATTTCAACGGCTACCAAAACGCTATCGTTAGAGTATCAAAAGATGGCGCAACATGGGAAAATTTTAAGATTTTTCCGCAACTTGCAGAAGACAACCCTGCGCTGGAAAGGCGGTGGTCACTCAATGTGGAGAATATTAATATAGATATTTCCTCCGTTGCTGCCAACCAGCCCAACGTGAAAATCCAGTGGCAATGGCGCGGGCTTTCTGAATATTTTTGGGACATTGACGACGTGAAGTTGAGTGCAAGCGACCCCAGAAATGACTTTGATTTTCGGGTGAACCGCAATTTTTTTGCCATTCCCCCCAATCTTCAAACGCCAAAAGACCAAGCGGAAAACATACTTTTTCTGGCGGACATCGAGAATGTTGGAAAAATGTCACAAACTAACGTAAATTTGAATATTTCTATCCAAAATGTGGCGACCAATACTACTGTTTTTACAAATGATACAAATTTTGGGACGCTCTCTGCCGATACGTTGGTGCAAAATATTCCGATTGCAGGAAACGGATTTTTGCCTGTTGGCAGCAACGAAATTACGCCTTTTCGAGGCAACTATTCTGTAGAGTCTGACCAAATAGACGCAACGCCGAGCGACAACAATCGAGAGTTTATTTTTACGCTTACGGATTCGATTTTTGCCAAAGAATCAGGGGTAAATACGTCCATCGTGCCGCCTTTTGACGCAGCGGAAAGTCACTCGTGGGGCTATGGAAATTACTACTATGTCAAGAAAGGAAATTTAAAAAAAGCAACTTCTGTGACATTTTATATCGAAAATCCGAGCGACTTATTTGATAAGTCCGTGAAAATTATACTGTATGAATGGAAGAACCCAAACAACGATTCGGTGGTGCGCGTGGGCGAGCGAGCTTTGGTCGGCTACGAAGACTACAAAATATTAGATATGGATAAAAAGCTGATAACCATACCTTTATACAATCTCGACGACCAAACTTACGGTATTCCGTTGCGCGATTCGACGGGTTATATTGCAATGTTGGAGTATGAGGACACGGGCGACGGCGTGGATATGGCGGTGGGAATTAGCACCAAACTGAACTACGGAGCGAGTATATATAGGTCAAAATTGGCAGGAAAAACTTATTTTTCGAGTGTTTTTTTTAAGGGAAATTCCTCTAATAGTGATTTTGAAACAACTCCTTTCGCACCTTTTATCGTCCCACTTATCCGTCTGAATGTCAATGACGCTATGACGCTCGCTCGCGATGTGAATAAGGTTGAAAACTATCGGATTTTTCCCAATCCAGCCAGCAACAAAATACAAATATTTATGAAAAATAATTCTAAAAATGTGACATGGATTATAAGCGATATTTTAGGAAAAATTATAAATATTTCTCCAATAAATAACGAAAATATATCCGAGATTACTACTTTTGATAGTTCAAAACTGCCCAATGGATTCTATTTTATGACGGACTCCGAAAAAAATATTACCTTACCTTTCCAAATAATTCGTTAATTCTCTAACAACTTCATTATCAATTAATTATGAAAAAAATCAGTTACAAATTTTTTGCCTTTTTACTTTTTTTACTTTCATTTTATTCGGTCAAATCGCAAAATGACACCTTATTAGTAGAAAATTTTCAGTCAGACCCAACTGAAAATATGCTTGATGTACCGAATGGCAACGATATGCTTTGGATAAATTATGACGAAGACGGCATTGCGGCAGCCAACGGATTGTCTCAAAAATGGTTTTTTGCGCCTGCCTTTCCGGGCGGACGGGATTCGACGACCGCTAACGGTAGCCCAAATTATGTTCTCCGCTCTTGTTCGTGGCTCGATGGAGATGTAGATGGCAATCGCAACTGGTTGATTCTGAAACCATTGCGTATTTTGACAGACAAAGCTACGCTGCATTTCAAGTCTGCACCGTCGCAAGCACCGCTTTATTTAGACGGATTTTCGGTGCTAATTTCTGAAACTACCAACGCAGCTTACGACGGCGTTTTTGTGGATACAGTATTTCACGCAGCACAAATGACAGATTATCTCGGGACATTGACTTCTATTAATTTGGCTGATTTTGAGTTCTCCAAAGGCTATATTCATGCAGATAGTTTGCGCGACACACTTTATGCTTTTATCAAACAGGATTCTTTAAATAATCCAGCTTTTGTGACACAAATGCAGCCGCACAGCATCAGCCTCGCAGCTTACACAGGAAAAACGATTTATATTGCTTTTTTACACGACTCGGACGACGACAATTTGCTCGAATTGGACGATATTTTGGTACTCGGAAATAAAAATCCTACCGCTACCAGTGACATTTCTAAAAATGTGCGGTTTGTGACATATCCTAATCCTTTTATCTCTCAACTTAACGTCATGTATCGGCTCGAACAGTCGTCAGAAGTTGGGTTAGAGATGCGTGACGTGCAGGGAAAATTGGTCGGAAAAATAGCTTCGCATCGGGTAGAATGTGGCGAACATCAACACCAACTTTCACTTTCTAATATTCCTTCGGGGACTTATCAATTAATCTTAAACATTGACAGTCAAGTGATTACAAAAAATATAGTCAAGCAATAATTAGGTCGAATAATCTATTTCGTCGGGTATTTTTTGAGTTGGGCGAGCAGCCAAAATTTTTCCGCCAAGTTTTTAGTTTCTAAAATTTGCTCGCGCAATTCATTTTTATCTGCTTCCGTATTTATCAAATTTTGTGACAGTTTTTGGGTTATTTTTAGCAAATGTATGTAACTTTCTTTGTGATAGCCAATGTCTTTTTGGCGGTAGATAAAATTTTTCATTGCCTCTAAATGCGAATCCAACAAATCAAATTCTTGAAGTTCATAAAAAATTTTTAGCAACGTAGATTTGGCTGCCAAATTGAGTAATAAGTCTTTGTATTCTGCTTTTTGTAGCAACTGCAAGGCTTCTGAATAGTTTTTTTGTTCGTATTTCAGCATCGCCGTGCTAAAACTCACCATACTTTCTTTGTGGTTGCTCTCCAAAAGCGACTGCGAAGTTTGGATAAAGTGGCTGACCCAGTCGAACTCTCCTGTTTTCAGTCCCAACGCGACTACGTTGCGGAAGGTAAATCTCGACAAGATTCCGTTCATTTGTAGCACGTTTTGTGACATAGCTCCGCGATACAATTCAAAGCCCGCTTTGGCAAAATCTTCGTTTCCTGCGTTGAGTCGCTTGATGCAATAATTGATAGCCAAAAGGTAGATGGCGCGAACTTCTCGTTCTGGAAACTCGGAACTGTGTAAAAAAATTAGTTCTTTGAGCTTGTTGAAATAGCCTTCCTCTTCGGACTTGGTGAGGCAAAAATAAGTGTTGTAATAAATGGCAATGGCAGGAATTTCTAAATATTTCGACTCGTGCAAAGTCGGTAAAATCATTTCCAATAAGCCAAAATTATAATCTGCCTTAAAAACGCTCTGGTGTGACAGCATAAAACACGTTTCTCGAAGTTTTACGGCTAAAAAAGAAATATCAATCGTGTCTGAAAGTTTTTGCAAAGGCAATTTTTCGGTTCGTTTTTCGGTCGAATAAAATTCATATTCTTCGGATTGCAGTTCGTATTGCGTATGAAAATAATCAGCATTGCGGAGCGGTTGCTGTTCCAAAATTCGAGCCGTATTTTTTGCCGCCACATCAAACTGTTTGCCCAAATGTCGCTTCCGATAAGCCGCCGCCACTTGCAGCGCGACGGTGGATTTTTGCTGCGACCACTCTCCAAAAGCCAAAAATTGTTCCATCAGTTTGAGCAGCCAACTCATCACGAAAAGCATCGCTTCGGAGTCGTATTGCGCCGCCTTTGGAAAAAGAAAATCAAAGGTTTTTTCTTTGCTTGGCGGCGTTTTACAACCGCTCAAAAACGCAAAAAGCTGTGTCACATCTTTTCGTTTATTGAAAAAGGGCGACTGCAAAAACTCCGTCATCTGTCGCTTTTCAGATGCAGAAAATGTGACAAAAAGTTGCCAAAGTTTGCTTTTTTCCATATTTACACAAAATAAATAAAAAATATTTCGAGCGTAAAAGTAGAATATTTTTAGAAAAAATTAAAATTATTTAACAAAAATAAGCATTTTGAAATAAAAATAAGAAAAATATTTTTAGAAATACCTTTTTTTGTCATTGCAAGCCTCCATTTATTACTCAATCTTTGCATCAACAAATAAAGTTATCTCATTTTACATTTTCAATTCCTTAACTTATGAAGTACAAAAATTTATTCTCTATCACAAATCGCAACGGCTGGAAGCTGCTTCTTGGCTCCCTGCTTTTCGTATTCCTCGTCGCCGCTCCCGCCAAAGGACAAGGCTGGATAAGGTACACCGACAAATTTCCCTGCTATAATGCTGTAAAAGCCACCCCCGACGGCGGCGTGTTAGGTGCTGCAGTTTTATTTGACTCTATGCGTCTTACAAAATATGACGCTCAAGGAAACAAACAATTTGAAAAAACTATATTACCGCAACAAGGCTTTGACAATGGCTCAATTTATAGAAATGTAAAGATTATTAACGCCCAACAAGGAAAATTTGGAATACTCGTTTCTAATGCCGATGTAAATACATCTGGAATAATTGCTCCATCTGTTTGGTTTTTATTTGATAGTAAATGCAATTTGCTTTTAGAAAAAGTATTAGATAATCCTATATTTTCTTGCGGTACAAGTGTAGTAGAAACGCCAGACGGAAATTTTATTTTCTACGGAAAAACTTTGATTAAGGTAGATGCTGCAGGAAATCAACTGTGGTCGAAGCCTAATTTAGACAGTTTTATGGGACGCTCTTTGGCAACAAATTCTTCAGGTGCTTTACTCGGCATTTCTCGTCCTGCGGTTCAATTTGGAATAGGTGTCACAAATAAATCTTATCTGACACGCTTTTCCCCTGACAGTGGAGACACCATTTGGACACGGTATTCAAACTGCGAACAAATAGTTAGTAACATCATTGCGACCGATGATAATAATTTTATTTATGCTTATATAAAGTGTACTGGGACATCATCGTCTAGTTCTCGTTTCAAAAAAATTGATGCAGACGGTAACACAATTTGGGATAAAGCATCAAATTATGTGATAATTAATTCGATTCATATATATGATAACAACGGATTGGTAGCAGAAGAAAACGGCGGGGCAGCTTTTTTTACTTATAATGAGAATGAATATAAAACTTACATTACTAAAATTAATGGCGATGGGAGTTTAATTTTTAACAGTTTACTATCTAACTCTTCTTCGATTATTACTTTGATATACGCCGCAGATTCTGCTCCCAATGGTGGATATTATATTGGTGGAGAGGGAAATACCTCGTTTGTCGCCAAAACAGACAGCTATAGTAATATTTATAATTCTGTGTTGTATGGTAAAGTATTCAAAGATGAAAATTTCGATTGCGAACTACAAGCAGGGGAGAAGGGTCTTGAAAATCGTATTTTTAGAATTGACAAGCCTGCTGACGGAACGTATTATTTCTTCAATGGGGATAAAGATGGTAACTATAAAGTCAATTTAGACACAGGCAGCTATGTGATGAAGAAAGTAAACTCCCAAAATATGCCGCTTTGGACATCTTGCCAGCCAGCGTATGTTTTTCAGATTTCTAACAACGGCGATAGTATAAAAATAGATTTACCGCAAAAAGTTATTGATAATTGCCCGCTTTTGAGTGTAGATATTTCAACTTCTGTTTTGAGGCGTTGTTTTGATAATAATTATTACAATATTTTGTATTGCAATTACGGAACGGCGACGGCTGAAAACGCATATATTGACATAAAATTAGATACTTTTTTGATATTTGAGTCCGCGTCTATCCCTTTGGCGAGCCAAACTGGTAACACGCTTCGATTTCAGTTGGGCAATATTTCTGCCGATACTTGCGGGTCTTTTTATGTCCGAGCGAAAGTAAGTTGCGATGCAGTGCTTGGGCAAACACACTGCACGGATGCGCGTATTTATCCAGATACCAACTGCGTAGTCGTGCCAAATTGGTCGGGAGCAAACATCGTTATTACGGGAGTTTGTGTAGGCGATTCGGTTCGGTTCAAGATTCAAAACACAGGGACTGGCAATATGCCAAACTCTCAACCCTACTATGTCATCGAGGACGATGTGATTTTTATGACCCAAAATTTTCAGCTCAACGCTGGGCAAAGCACGACAATCAACTTTCCTGCCAACGGAAAGATGCGCCGCGTACAGACGGCAGCCATTCCCAACCATCCGTATCAGACTGCGCCTGCCGCTTGGGTGGAGGCTTGCGGAAATGCTGCGGCAAGTTTCGGTTTTGTGACCCAATACCCAACCAACAGCAACCCGCCGAGCAAGTCGGTAAGTTGTATTCAAAACGGCGGCTCTTTTGACCCTAATGACAAACAAGGTTTTCCGACAGGCTACGGAAGCAATAAATACATCGGTCTTGGACAAGATTTGGAGTATATGATTCGGTTTCAGAACACAGGGACAGATACGGCATTTACGGTCGTCATCAGAGATACGCTGCCTGCGTTTTTAACGCCTGCTACCTTGCAGGCGGGAGCGAGCAGCCACAAATATGAATTGGAGGTGTATGACAAAAATATTGTAAAATTCACATTTTCCAATATTTTATTGGTAGATAGCACGCGAAACGAACCTGCATCGCACGGTTTTGTAAAGTTCAAAGTGCAGCAGTCGGCGACGGCGGCTTTGGGTTCTGTGATTCAGAACAAAGCGGCTATTTATTTCGACTACAACGCACCCGTCATCACGAATTTGACGACGCACAAAATCGGAAAAGATTATGTGGTAGTTAAAAATATCGAAGTGGCATCGCCGAATATACAACTCAACGCGTACCCCAATCCGTTTAGTGAAAAGACGACATTGGAGCTAACGGGAGTGTCCGCAGGTCAAAAACTGATATTTTCACTTTACGATGTGACAGGTAAAATACTAAAAAAGTTGAATTTTGTTGGACATAATTTAGAAATCAATGCGGGCGATTTGCCGCAGGGCAACTATTATTTTCAGATACACACAGACGACGCACCGCCGCGTTGGATAGGCAGTGGAAAACTTACAAAATAAGTATTCTTCGTAAAAAAAGACGTGCGTATAGGTTGCCCCAACAAGAAAGCCCGCCAGAGTCGCAATATTGCAACTTCGGCGGGCTTCTTATTTTTGCTAAAAATAAAGGAAAAGAAAGATTGTATCTTATATTTTCTTCATTTCTTTGGAAAAATCAAAAATATAGCCTACGCCAAGTTGAAAATTTTGGTTGTAAAGTTTTACTTTAGTAAAAACAATTCCATTTTCGTCTGTAAAATCTCCATTTAAAGTTGTCGCGATACTATGGTTGAAGTGCGCACTCAAACAGATATTTTTGTAGTATGCTCTCACGCCCAGCAAGCCGCCAAAATCCGTTTTGTTGTAAATCGGGATTACAAAATTCCCCCATTTACCGTCTTTGATGTAGTTTTCAGCATTCAAAAAACCTACATTGAAGCCGCCAAAAACGCTTAAATATTTATTGATTTTGTACTCGGCAGTCGGCAAAATATCTATGTAGGAAAGTGCGGTCGAATATTTATTACTTTTGCTGTAATTTCCTTTTACCGAATATTGTACGCCCAAACTCGCACGCCAGCGTTTTCCAAAACTGTACGTTGGACGAATTTCAGCGAAATAAAATGGCGTAAACTTACCTTGAAACGAATTTTGGTAAAAAGCGCACGGGGCATTTATCGCTGCGTTATTGCTCATATTCAAGCCCGCACTTCCTGCGATAGAAAATTGGGCGAAGCAAGAAGCCTGCGCAAGCGCAAGCGAGAAGATAAAGACGCTTAATTTTTTCATTGATTGATTTTTTTTGATGATAAAATTATTTTGTTTTAACATTTTTCTAACATTTCAAACGAAAGCCTTTTTTTGGTATTGTATGAAAATATTTTTTTAACATTCCACAAAAAAAAACTGCGCACCAAAGTCTTGGTGCGCAGTTTTTTTTGAGAAATACGTTTAGGAACGCGCTACGACTTATTTCACCAATTTTGAACGGTACAAAATTCTGTTGTTGTCGTCGTCCGTAATCTGTAAAAAATAGATTCCAGCTTGTAGATTTCTCGTTTGTAGGGTAGCGGTTTCGCCGTTTATTTTTTCGGAGAGTACTTCTATCCCGAGCGCGTTGAATATTTGGATTCGAGCGAAAGGCTGATTGCTCGTAATTTGTATTTGCTCTTCAAAAGGATTGGGCGAAATAGCAAACTGGCGTTTGCCGTTATTTTCCCAGCAACTGTTGTCGGCAAAAACGTCCGAATAAGTCATTTTTCCGTCTTTTCCTACTTGTCCAATTCGGTAATAAACTTCCGACAAGTGCGGCTGATTGTCCACAAAACTATAATGGTGCGTTGTTGCCGAGTTTCCGCTGCCGCTTACCGTCCCGATACTCTGCCATTCGACAGAACCAGTCGAATTTTTCGACCCTTTTTCGACTACGTAATAATTATTTTCGGATTCGGAGGCAGTAGCCCAATGTAATTTTACGGCTTTTTCGTCGCAGCGAGCATCTACCGCTTGCCAATTCACGGAAAGTGGCGCGGAGCAGGCGTTGAAAAGCGTCATGGCTTCTATGATTGATTTATATTTGGGAGCAGGAACGAGTGTTGTATTTTGGTCCATCGTTTCGAGGATTCCCCAACTTCCGTACTGCGCGCTGCGTTGGCTGATGAGCGAAAAACTCATAGCGAGTAGGGGTTGGCTGCCTGTTTGGAGCGTCCGCACAAATGTGAACCACTCGTTGTATAGGTTGTACATGGCAGTATCGCGCTGGATGTCAAGCAGAGCCTGTGCGTAGGTCGGTGCTTCTCCGAAAGGCGTGGGCGTGACGTGCTGCCCGCCTTCATAAAAGATCATCGGAATATTGAGTGCATCTGCTATCTGTGTTTTTTGAGAAGTCAGCCATACTTTTTCGTCGGTTTCGCGCGTTTTTCGCACCCAATAAGCTACGTCTGCTACCGTTGCGTTTGCGCCGAGAATATCAAGTGCTGCGTCGCCGTCGCTGCCCAATCCGAAGTAAAAGGCGGGCGAAAAAGCATCAAATGAGCCGGGTACCATATTGAATACTACACGGTTGCTTACGTCCTGCCAAGCCGCTTGTACTGCTACGACTCTCACAATCCGGCTCAACTGACCTGCAAAAACGGTCGTCCATTGGTTCATACAATTTTGGATATAAGTCACCGTACATTCGGGCCACGGAAGTCCAGTTGCGATGCCGCCATATTTGTTTGCCCATTGGGCTTGTCCGAACATCCAATTCCAGATTTCGTTGCTATATTCTACATATAATTTACGAGATGGTGACAGGGTATTTTTGAAAAGCAAAGCCATATTTTGGATATAATTGTTGCTTGCGCGGTGCGGCACACAGACCCAACCATCGAGATTGTAGTCATTCATCAATTTTATCATCATTTCATAGGGAATTCCTTTTTCATTGGTCCAAGTGTAGTTATCCATTTTTTGGCGGTCTGCCCAGTCGAAAAGCGTCGGCGAATCCCAATCATATTGGTCGGACTGCCCCCAGTTGTTGGTCTGCGCCCAATCCATGAATCGGACGCTTTTGAAAGTTTGCACCCGACTGAGCCAGAGCGGATTGAAGGGCTGCGTGGTGTAAGTAGCTACGTGTCCGGGCATAATGATGCGGATATTCCGCACAGGATTGGCGAGCGCAGAAGAAAGAACGGTCATTTCGAGATAATTACCAACTAAATTGCCCAATAAGTCAAATGTTATTTGGTTAGGATTGACTTGAGTAACATTTTGTGATGCACCGTTGAACTCCAACTGTCCTGCGCCATCAAAAAAAACGGTGTAAGTACCTACTTTCCACCCATCTAAACCTGCCCATATAGTAGCAGTGGTTTGAGGAAACGCCTGCCCAGCTACCGTTTGTGGTGCTTTGGTAGGGTAGCCGTCCGGACGGTAAGCCAAGTAAGACGCCACCTGAGTATCGAAGGGACTGCCGTTGGGATTTCCGACATCTTTGGTGTACCAAGTTCGCGCGCCGTGCATCATGTCCACGAATGGAAGCTCTGTACCGTAGTCGCTCAAGCCGCCCAGATTGGTACCAAATTTGAGTTTGCAACTCTCGGGAAGCGGCGATTGTGAGAAAGTTGTGTTTTGGAGTAAAATTAATACAAAAAATGTTAAAATTTTGTTAATTTTCATTGTTTTTATTGTTAAAGTGTGTGTGAATGAATGTGAAAGATTGCGACTTTAACGCAAGTTGCAGAAAATAATTATGATTTGCAAATAAGGAAGAGAAAAAGTTGTGAAGTTTTTGGCGGTCTAAACTTTTGTTCTTTTAAAATTTTTGGCTTACGTCCTTTTTTTAGGAGCATAAAAAAGTTGTCCGACAAACATTGGCATCAGAAAAAAAGCACAAAATTTTACTTATTTTTGACTGTATTTCTTACTGCACGCAATCAACGAAGCGACTAAAAAATGAATTTAGTAGATAAAAAACTTGATTCATCTTCGGAAACGATTTTGTTGATTATCGCTTTGTTTTCAGGCGTTTCTTTGGTCGCCACCACTGTTCGTATCGAAAAAGAACGGAGTGCATCATAGACCGAAAGTGTTCCCTCCGCCGAGTCTTTACGCCCCGTGAACGGAAAAGTGTCGGGACCACGTTGGCACTGTACGTTTAGATTTACCCTCGAAACTTGGTTCACCAAGCCATCAATCAGGTGTGATATTTCGACTGTATCTGTCCCAAAAATACTCACTTGCTGTCCGTGATTAGAAGCTACCATATAGTCCAAAGGCTCTTGCAATTTGGAAAAAGAAACTACGGGAACGATGGGTCCGAACTGCTCCTCGCGGTACAATTTCATACCCTCTTTGACAGGAAAAACGACGGCTGGAAAAAAAAGTGTTCCGTTTTGGACACCGCCGTTTTGATTCATAATATTTCCTCCTTGAGCGGCTGCATCGGCGATACATTCGTTCAAGTATTTGAACCTGTCTTCTTCGGGCAAAGGCGTGATTTGCACCTTGTCGTCCCAAGGCATTCCAAATTTGAGCGCATCGACTTTTTCACAAAATTTCTTCAAAAAAGCATCTTTGATATTTTCGTGAACGAATAAGATTTTTAGTGCTGTGCAGCGTTGCCCATTGAACGATAGACTTCCCAAAATACATTCATCGACCGCATTGTCCAAGTTGGCATTTTCTAAAATAATAGCTGGATTTTTGGCATCTAATCCCAAAATAGCTCGCAGACGGTTCACTTTTGGGTGGGCTTTTTTGATATTAGAGGCTATTTTGCTCGAAGCGATGAGCGTGAGAACGTCGATTTTGCCAGTGTTCATCAACGGCTCAATAATTTCATTTCCTTTGCCGTACAAATAATTTACCACGCCTTTCGGAAAACTTTTTTCGATGGCTTTTGACAAAGAATAGTGTAGCAGACAGCCGTGTTTGGGCGGTTTGAAAAGTATTACGTTGCCCATAATCAAAGCGGGAATGAGCAGCGTATAAGTTTCGTTCAACGGATAGTTGTAGGGTCCGATGCACAGCGTAACGCCCAATGGCGAGCGGCGTACTTGCCCAATAACGCCTTCTTCGATGGTGAAAGTAGCTGATTTTCGCTCCAATTTTTTGAGCGATTCTATGGTGTCGTAAATGTATTTGACGGTTCTGTCAAATTCTTTTTCGGAGTCTTTTTGGGATTTTCCGATTTCCCACATCAATAAATTAACTATTTCAGAGCGCAATTTGAGCATTTCGCCCACAAATTTTTCGACGTGAAAAATTCGTTTTTCGACTGACATCATGGGCCACTCTCCGAAGCCATTGCCGTAGGCTTTTTGGGAACTTTCCAAACACTCCATAGCTTCGGGCAAGCCAGTTTTGGGGATTCGCCCAATCATAATTCGCTCCAATGTTGCGTCAGCAGCGGGCTTATAAACCGCAGCGTAAATTTCGTTGAACGGACTTTTCCAAGCTCTGAACTCTCCATTTATCAGGTATTCCTGTTGATTGATGAACGGAGTTTCTCTTTCATCAACGGACGAAAAACTATCAAACAGTTGGTCTTTAGTAATTTGGTTTGGCATCAAACAGATTTTTTAATTTTATAAAATGAAAAACAACGTGTAAAAATTAGATTTGCAAAGTTCGCATTTTGAAAGAAAATAACAATACAAAAGCCAACTATCGCTACAAAAATTACTCATCTATAACACATCTTATTTTGTTAAGTTGTATCGGCGGAGCGTTTGAAGAAAATTTATTTTGAGGAGAAAAAATGACCTAATTTTTACGAACTTTTACAAATTTTTTGGATTGATGTATTTTGTTCTTTTAATTTTTATGCAAGTGAAAAATAAATAAAATTGTATTTTTGCTAATCAAGTGCTTTGTTTATTAACTCACGTTATGCAAAAAATTTTTTTACTAAATTTTCAGGTAACATTTTATTTAAAGACACTGTATTTTCGGACGTGCCTTGTAGAAATTCAAGTTTTTGCAAAAATATCGTCTGGCGAAGCGAAAACTGTTTGAAGTCT